>CAJYQM010000001.1 GCA_913777025.1 uncultured Massilia sp.
TCAAAGCCTGCATCGAGGCCTGCTACACCTGCGCCGCCACATGCGACAACTGCAGCACCGCCTGCCTGCGGGAAGACGACGTCAAGATGATGGCGCGCTGCATCGCCCTCGACATGGATTGCGCCCAGGTCTGCCGCAGCGCCGCCGCCTTCATGGCACGCGGCAGCGACTTCGCCGAGCAGCTGTGCCGCCTGTGCGCGGACATCTGCACGGCCTGCGCCGAAGAATGCGGCAAGCACCGGATGGACCACTGCCAGGCTTGTGCCGCGGCCTGCCGCGCCTGCGCCGACGCCTGCCGGCGCATGGCAGGCACCGCCTGAGCGACGCCCGGCCTCTTATTCCTTGCGCGGCGGCGCCAGGTCGCTTTCATCCTGGTTGCCGCCGGTCTCCGGCGTACCCAGGCCGGTCGAACCCGGGCTGGCCTGTTCGCTGCGCGTGTCCTGCGGACCGCGGCCGATGGCCGTGGCATCGCTGCCCGCACCCTCCGGTTCGCCGCCTGCAGCTTGCTGCTGGCGCTGCTCTGCCTCGCGCGATACCGGCGCGCGTGGCGCCGCTTCGAGGTCCTTCGGCTGGGTCAGCGCATCGCCGCCGCTGCCGCCCGTTTCCGCCATCGTTTCGTGGGTGAGGCTCGATCCCTGCTCGCCGCTGGTCGCATTGCCGACGCCGATCGTCACCGATTCGCCGCTGCCCGAACCGTGGCTCGCGCCCGGATCCGCATTGTTCATCGTACTCATGAAGTCTCCTTGGGGAAGGGTGGTCAGACCGGGATTTCCGAGGTGCCGCCGCCGGCACTGCCGAATTCCGTCAACTGTTCGATGGTCAGGCGACGCTCGTTGAGGGCGGCCAGGATGGCCTTCAACTGCTCCGGCTCCGGTTCGATGTAGATCATGCGCTGCTCGACTTCATTGTCCCAGTAGCGCGTGTAGGGCACGTCGGTCTCGCCCATGACCTTGGCGTCGAAGCTACCATCCTGCAGTTCTCCGAAGAGGGTGACACGGGTCGTGTCGGGCGTCGTGTTTTTTACGGTGATGCTCATGCATGCTCCTCATGGTCGCGATATCGTCGGCCCCATTGTCCCGTACGCCCGCCGCGCCTGCAAACGCGCGCCAATTGTGCGCGGCCCGGGACAGGGCGGTGATCGAGCGCCGGCTCGGGTTCGGGCTTGCCGTCGATGGGGAAGTGCGCCGGTCCGCTGAGCAGTCTCATATGTCATTGTCCGGCCAGCTGCCGGCCTGGCGGTCTTGAGGCGGACACAAGGGGCTCGACCAAGGCCGGGATGATCGCGCTGAACGCGCAGCAAGCGCGAGAAGAGAGCGACCTGATCGAAAAAATGTGCCGGGTCGCGGTGGACAGGCGCGCCAACCAAATCAATTTCCCGGAATCTTTAACTCGACATTACCAAATATATTGTCGAGTTCAATATCGGCGTATGCAAAGTGCTATACTGTACATAGATACAGCCCTGCCAGTGCCACAGCCAGACTCACATGCCAGACTTTACACCCATCGACCTGGGCCCGTCACAGCCGGAAGAGATCACAACCGGTGCGAGCGGCCGCATGCACGTGAAAATGTACCGCCTGGCGGACGACGCGATCACCGAGGCCACCACCGACATCGAACTGGCCCGCGAGTTCATCGCCCACGGGGAATTGAGCGCGAAATCCATCCAGAACACCCAGAAGGAACTGTTCCGCTTCCTGACCTGGTGCCGCGAAGAAGCGGAAAAGACGCTGGTCCAGCTCAACGTCGCGGACCTGAACGCCTACAAGGAATTCCTGAAAAACCCGCCACCCGAATGGGTTTCGACGACCAAATGGCCGCGCAACCATCCGCAGTACCGGCCGTTCACCGGACCGCTGTCGGACCCCAGCCGGCGCCAGGCGATGATCGCCGTCAAGGGACTGATGGGCTTTGCCGAGCAGACCGGCTACCTGCGGCGCAACCCCGGCGCGCTGGTCCGCAACGTGCGCGCAGCATCAAGTAGCCGGATCACGCGCTACCTGACCCAGGGGGCGATCGCGCTGGCGCTGCAGACCGTTTCCAGCCGGCCGGCCGACACCCCGGCGGCATTCCGGCGCCGCGCGCGCGACCGTTTCCTGCTGGTCGCATTTGCCCATACCGGCGCCCGCCTGAACGAGATCGTCAGCGCCTCGATGGGCTCGATCTACACCGAAGGCAACGGCCGCTGGTGGCTGGACGTCATGGGCAAGGGAAATAAACCGCGCCGCCTGCCGGTGCCGCCGGACATGCTGGAGGCCTTCCGCGATTACCGCGTGGCCTTCGAACTGCTGCCGCAATCGAGCCGCACCGACCGCACGCCGCTGGTGTTGTCCAGCCGTTCGCGCGATCTGGCGCGCATCACGGACGAGGCGGCGTCGGAAGCGATCAAGGCGATGTTCGCCGACGCCGCACGCGCAGCCGACGGCCAGGGCGATGCCGACACCGCGGCCACGCTGCGCCAGGCGTCCGCGCACTGGCTGCGCCACAGCATGCTGACGAATCACGCGAACAACGGGGTGCAGCTGAAGACGCTGCAGGACACGGCGGGGCATGCGAACATCGCGACGACGGCGGCTTATCTGCACAAGACCGATAACGAGCGTCATGACGAGATCATCGGGTCGGTGAACGGAAAAGGGATCATGTAGGACTGCTCCGAGGCCGTTTCGATGGCCTTACGACTGGCGCATTTTACATAATATAGATTATGCGAAGTTATGAATCCGGCGATGGTCATGGTAAATATCCCTATCGCGTCGACTCGCAGCGCTCGGACCTAAACATATGTCCATTCACGACCTAAGACTCAGTGCGAGATGAATTTCGGGCTTTCTGACGTCTCCGCTACGCATTTAGGTCCGGAAAATGGACTGGGCGTTTCCAACCTATCTTTAGGTTCTGTGGATTTTCCGGCCGCCCCGAAAACTATGGCAATAGATCGGCACATCTGGCCCTGTCCATCCGTCCGTCCATCGGTCCAGCCGCCCATAGTGAGCGGAACGATAATCGCTTATGTGGAGCCCGCGCTGCCTGGCTTGCTGCGCCGTTTGCCCTTCGCGTCGGGACCTGCGGCACGGTTTTGTACATCCCGAGGTTCGATGCGACGCCGCTCCAACTCGTCATGCAAGTGGTCTGCCCGTACACTGTCCGCGGCCGATTGCCGTATCGCTGCCTCTAGCTTTGTGCGTACTGACTGTAGCTCTTGTCTGTCACGGTCCCGCTCGTTCTTCAAGATGTCAACGGCATTCTGCAATGCACCGATCTGTTCCCTGAGTTCCGCAATTTTCGTCTGGGCCGCATCATGGTCGACGCGTGCTCGCGCGATCGCAGCAATGTGCTCGGCTCGCTCCGCTTCAAGTGCCTTCTGCAGTTTCGCTGCGGCGGTGCGTTCTCTGTCGATGTCTTGTAGCGCGCGCCTTCCCATATCGGCGAACCTCTCCTCGGCCAAGCGGGTACGGTCCGCCAATCGTTCTCGCTCCTCGACATGCTGGGCGCTCAGCTCCCTCAAGCGCGCTTGCGTGGCCTCCAAATCGCCGCGGGCATCTTTCAGTCGCACCTCTAAGCCTTCCCTGATCGCGGCTGCGGTCGCTTGCGCTTCCCGAAGTTGACCCGCGTCGTTCTCGCTGGTGTGCAGCTGTGAGCGAAGGCTCTCAACTAACCGCAGGGCTTCCGCATGGGCAAGCTGTTCACTCGCCAAGTCCGCCTTGGCGTTGTCGACTGCGATAGCGGCGTCCGTCTGAAGTGTCGCCACCGACTCAAGGGACTTCGACTGAGCTGACTTCCACAGGGTCGCCACCAGGTCTCCAGCTGCCGTCCGTAACTCGTCTGGGAGGTCCGAATGCTCGATCGTGACACGGGAGTGTTCGCGCAGTGTTTTCCAGAACTGGCTCAGCGCTTCCGTCGGCGCCGACATACTACCCTTGCGGACCAGCTGATACAACTTGTTTGCCGTTGGCGTAATGCCATGTCGGAAAAATAGTAATACGCAGACTTCGCGGTAAAGGTCCTGCGTGCGCGGAAATTGCTCGCGCAGCTCGGCGACACTTGCTGCGATAGCGTTTTCACTCGCATTCTCTTCGGTATTCATCGGATAGCCTCCGGCATCGTTTCTTCCTATATTATTACGTAATACGTCAAAAAACCTGACACCCACCTAGAAAATATGACATTACTTCTATAATGTCAGATATTTGGGGCGCCTGTCTTACGCGGTCTCGTCACTCTTCCGTAATGCCGGCTAAAGCTGCGACAACTTTCACTCGACAAGCCGGCCCCCCCTTGAAAGCCGATCGAAAGAGGCTTTACGGCATAACCTGTCATTCTTCGTCCCGAATGACGCCCGAAGTGCCCCCTCCCCGTTCATCCACCCAGCCTTTCGCTGATCGGCCTTAGTAAGGACATGGAACTGGCGCGTTTTCGACGTGGCATCTACATCTCCATTGCCGGCGACGGAGCGCGGCTCGTGTCAAGGCACTTGGACGAAATGAATGCAGAGCATCAGCACTTGATTGCGCCGGGCTTAGGGATCACGAGCGGCGCGGTGGTTGACGGCGCCGTCCGATGGCCTTCCTGTCGTTCTCATCCTCTTCAAGCACAAACAATCTATTTATTTATATAAATATTCCAGGCTGCGCGCGGCCTGAGGCGTCATTATGTTGATTCCGTTGTCGCTCGGCCTGGCAGTCGGCATGATCCTGTCGCTCATAGGCGCCGGCGGAGGCATATTTGCAGTTCCATGTCCTTACTAAGGCCGATCAGCGAAAGGCTGGGTGGATGAACGGGGAGGGGGCACTTCGGGCGTCATTCGGGACGAAGAATGACAGGTTATGCCGTAA
>CAJYQM010000002.1 GCA_913777025.1 uncultured Massilia sp.
GGCGCGGGTCCGGCGCGTAACGGACCTTCTTCGCCTTGAACCTGGCGATTAGCTGGTCCAGCAGGTCGAGTTTCGCATTGCCCGAAATCGAGAAGTCGCGCGCCAGGCCGTAGGGGTTGAGCGCGTCCATGTTGATCACCCCGACGGTCTTCGCCAGCGGATAGACCGGGTTCGACGCATAATATTCGGAGCCGAGCAGGCCCTTCTCTTCCGCGGTCACGGCCAGGAACACCACGCTGCGCTTCGGCGCCGGCGCCATGCCGTAGGCGCGCGCCAGTTCCAGCAGCGCGGCGATGCCGGTGGCGTTGTCGACCGCGCCGTTGTAGACCTTGTCGCCCTTCGCGTCCGGCAGGCCGATGCCGAGATGGTCCCAGTGGCCGCTGTAGATCACGTATTCGTCCGGGCGCTCGCTGCCCTCGCGCACGGCGACCATGTTCTTCGAGGTGATCACCTGGGCGTCGACCGCATAGCGCGCGGACAGCGTCACGCCCTTCAGCTCGACCGGCTTGAAGCCGCGGGTCCTGGCTTGCGCCTTGAGCTTGTCGAAGTCCAGGCCGGCGCGCTGGAACAGGCTCGTGGCCAGGTCGCGCTGGATCCAGGCTTCGACCGGGGCATGGGCGGTGGCCGCGTCCTTGCGCACGATGTCGTACATCACGTTGGTGTTCGAATTCTTGACCGTGGCCCAGCCATAGGACGCCGGCGCCGTCTCGTGCACGATGAGGGTGCCGAGCGCGCCGCGACGCGCCATCTCCTCGAATTTATACGTCCAGCGGCCGTAATAGGTCATGGCCTTGCCGCCGAAGTCGCCCTTGCCCGTTTCGAAATCCGGATCGTTGATCAGGACCACGGCCAGCTTGCCCTTCAGGTCGGCCCCCTTGAAGTCGTCCCACTTGCGCTCCGGCGCGTCGACGCCGTAGCCGACGAAGACCAGCGGCGCATCCTTGAACGCGACGTTCTTCGCCCCGGTCATGGCGGCGCGGATCGCGATCTGCTCGCCCTGGCTCAGCGGCTGGGCCGTCCTGCCGTCGCTGAAGCTGGCCTCGACCGGGCCCTTGATCTCGAAGCGGCCCAGCGGCACGTCCTGGGTCCAGCCGCGCTTGCCGTCGACGAGGTCGCCGCCCGGCTTCAGGCCGGCCTGGGTGAATTGCTCGGCCAGGTAGGCAAGCGTCTTGGTTTCGCCCGCGCTGTTGGGCGCGCGGCCCTCGAATTCGTCCGAAGACAAGACCTTCACGTCATGAGACAAATGGCTGGCTTCGATCGGGGGCGGCGCGGCGGCCCGGGCACCCAGGGTGGCGCAAACGACAAGGACCAGCAGGGCAAGCTTGGTTTTTCTCACGGCGGATCTTTCAAGTGTTATTAAATGTACAAACCTCGTCCGAGTATCGTCAAAACTATTTCCACTGTCAAACATTCGGCACGCAAGCGTGCACGGCATGGCAACGCCCCTCGCCCGGCAGGCCGGCGCGGGCTGGTATCCGCACTGGCCGACCGACCTGTTCGTGAACTACCGCGACGAGGACGTCCTGCTCGGACTGAATGCGGCGCAGACCACGCTGGCTTCGCTGGCGCAACCGGCCGGCACCCGCGCCGCGAAATAATTTTTCGCGCGGCAGTTGTAAGCGTATGTAATCGTGTCAACCGGGTGGCCGGGGCCTGCGTTTTTTGCTCAGTAGTACCAAACAAAGTTGTAAGCGAAGTGCCCCATAAACCACCTGAAGGAAACATCGCCATGAGCAAAATCGTCGCTACCCTGATCGCAGGCCTGTTCGCCACCTCGGCCTTCGCCGCCCAGTCGACCGCCACCGCACCGACTTCGACGACGCCGACCACCAAGGCGGAAGCCAAGGCCGACAAGGATGTCGCCAAGGCCGACGCCAAGGAAGCCAAGGCTGCGGCCAAGGCCGATGCCAAGGTAGAGAAGAAAGCCGCGGAAGCCAAGTCGGACGTCGCCGCCGCCAAGGCCGACGCCGCCAAGGACAAGGCAAAAGCACACAAGAAGGCCGCAAAGGCCAAGGCTGACGCTGCCGCCGACAAGGCAGAAGCAGCCGCAGACAAGAAAGTCGATACGGCGGCAGCACACTAAAGCCGGCCCGGAAACCTGCTGCGCGTTGCACTGCTGGCTCGCGACGGTTTCCGAACCGGCTTGCGCCACGCGGCTCAAGCCCCCCTCGCTCGAAGACAGGGTCGCCATGCCCTGTCTTTTTTTCGCCTGCACTACAATGACGGTCCGCACTCTGAAGGGACCGCCATGCACCACATCGTCTTCCTCGACCGCGACAGCCTGATCGCAGACGTCCGCACCCCGGCCTTCGGCCACGACTGGCGCGACTACCCCGCCACCGCACCGGACGACATCGTTGAACGCCTGCGCGGCGCCACCATCGCCATCACCAACAAGGTGCCGCTGCGCGCGCCGGCGCTGGCGCAACTGCCGGACCTGAAGATGATCGCCGTGGCCGCCACCGGCACCGACAACGTCGACCTGGCCGCCTGCCGCGAACGCGGCATCGTAGTCGCCAACATCCGAGACTATTCCGTCGTCTCGGTGCCCGAGCACTGCTTCGCGCTGATGCTGGCGGTGCGCCGCAACCTGCGCGCCTACGCCGCCGACGTCGAAGCCGGCGCGTGGGAGCGCTCGACCCGCTTCTGCCTGCTCGACCACCCGATCGGCGACCTGGCCGGCAGCCGCCTGGGCATCGTCGGCTATGGCGCGCTGGGGCGGCGCGTGGCGCAG
>CAJYQM010000003.1 GCA_913777025.1 uncultured Massilia sp.
GATGGCGGTATTCCTGGTCGGCCGCGGCGTGATCCAGAATGTCGAGCCCTACCAGACCGCCACGCTGATCGAGCCGGTGACGTATTCGCAGCCGAAGCTGGGCAGCGACGGCCAGCCGCTCAAGGACGCCAAGGGTGAGGCCGTCACCGAGGACGTGACCGCCACCACCCAGACCATCGCCATGGGCCCGGTCGCCTCGCAGGAAGCGATCAAGATGCTGGGCACCAACGGTGGCGGCTTCTTCAACGCCAACTCGGCGCACCCCTACGAAAACCCGGACGCGCTGACCAATTTCGTCGAGATGGTCGCGATCTTCCTGATCCCGACCGGGCTGTGCTTCGCCTTCGGCCGCATGGTCGGCGATATCCGCCAGGGCTGGGCCGTGTACGCCGCGATGGCGATCATGTTCGTGGCCATGACCCTGGTCGTGATGTGGGCCGAGGGCCAGGCGCACCCGGGCCTGCATTCGCTGGGCGTCGACCAGGCCATGAACGCCATGCAGGCCGGCGGCAACATGGAAGGCAAGGAAACCCGCTTCGGCATGGCCTCCTCCAGCCTGTTCGTGGCCGTGACCACCGCCGCCTCCTGTGGCGCCGTCAACGCCATGCACGACAGCTTGATGCCGCTCGGCGGCCTGGTGCCGCTGGCGCTGATGCAGTTCGGCGAAGTCGTGTTCGGCGGCGTCGGTTCCGGCCTGTACGGCATGCTGGTGTTCGCCGTGCTGGGCGTGTTCATCGCCGGCCTGATGATCGGCCGCACCCCGGAATACCTGGGCAAGAAGATCCAGTCCTTCGACATGAAGATGGTCTCGATCGCGATCCTGGTGACGCCGGTGCTGGTGCTGGCCGGTACCGCGGTCGCCGTCACCAGCGGCCTCGGTACCGCCGGTATCGCCAACCCCGGCGCGCACGGCTTCTCGGAGATCCTGTACGCCTTCACCTCGGCCGCCAACAACAACGGCAGCGCGTTCGCGGGTCTCTCGGCCAACACCCCGTTCTACAACACGATGCTGGCCCTGGCCATGTGGTTCGGCCGTTTCGCGATGATCGTGCCGGTGCTGGCGCTGGCCGGTTCGCTGGCCGCCAAGCCGCGCCTGGCGGTCACCCCGGGGACCATGCCGACCCACGGCCCGCTGTTCGTCGGCCTCCTGATCGGCGCGGTCCTGCTGGTGGGCGTGCTGAACTACGTGCCGGCGCTGGCGCTCGGTCCGGTGGCCGAACACCTGCAACTGTTCTCTGCAAAATAACAAGGAGCTGCGCACATGTCGCACCCCAAAGTCACCCTGTTCGATCCCAAACTGGCCGGCCCGGCCGTGATCGACTCGTTCAAGAAGCTCGACCCGCGCCAGCAATGGCGCAGCCCGGTGATGTTCGTGGTCTACGTCGGGTCCATCATCACCACCCTGCTGTGGCTCGATGCCCTGCGCGGCAACGGCTCCGAAGCCTCGCCCGGCTTCGTCTTTTCCATCAGCCTGTGGCTGTGGTTCACGGTGCTGTTCGCGAACTTCGCGGAAAGCCTGGCCGAAGGCCGCAGCAAGGCCCAGGCAGCCGCGCTGCGCGCCCTGAAGCAGACCGTCACGGCCAAGAAGCTGACGGTGCCCCAGCATGGGACCACCTGGCTGCCCTGCCCGGCCACCGACCTGCGCAAGGGCATGTTCGTGCTGGTCGAAGCCGGCGACATCATCCCGGCCGACGCCGACGTCGTGCAGGGCGTGGCCTCGGTCGACGAATCGGCGATCACCGGCGAATCCGCGCCCGTGATCCGCGAATCCGGCGGCGACTTCTCGGCCGTCACCGGCGGCACCCGCGTGCTGTCCGACTGGCTGGTCCTGAAAATCGCCGTGAACCCGGGCGAAGCCTTCATCGACCGCATGATCGCCATGGTCGAAGGCGCCAAGCGCAAGAAGACCCCGAACGAGATCGCGCTGACGATCCTGCTGGTGGCGCTGACCATCGTGTTCCTGGTCGTCACCGCCACGCTGCTGCCGTTCTCGCTGTTCGCCGTCGACGCCGCCAAGGCCGTGGGCGTGGCCAGCTCGCCGGTCACGGTGACCGTGCTGGTCGCCCTGCTGGTCTGCCTGATCCCGACCACCATCGGCGGCCTGCTGTCCGCCATCGGCGTGGCCGGCATGAGCCGCATGATGCAGTCGAACGTGATCGCCACCTCGGGCCGCGCGGTGGAAGCCGCCGGCGACGTCGACGTGCTCCTGCTCGACAAGACCGGCACCATCACGCTGGGCAACCGCCAGGCCGCCGCCTTCATCCCGGCACCTGGCGTGACGGAACGCGACCTGGCCGAAGCCGCGCAACTGGCCTCGCTGGCCGACGAGACGCCGGAAGGCCGCAGCATCGTGGTGCTGGCCAAGCAGAAGTTCAACCTGCGTGCCCGCGAGATGGCGGAACTGAAAGCGGAATTCGTCCCGTTCACCGCCCAGACCCGCATGAGCGGCGTCGACCTCGAAGAGCGCCCGGTGCGCAAGGGCGCGGCCGACACCATGCGCACCTACGTGCTCGGCCTGGGCCAGGATTACCCGCAGGCCGTCGGCCATGCCGTCGACGAGGTCGCGCGCCGCGGCAGCACCCCGCTGGTGGTGGTCGACGGCGGCCGCGTGATGGGCGTGGTCGAGCTGAAGGACATCGTCAAGGGCGGGATCAAGGAACGCTTCGCCGAACTGCGCCGCATGGGCATCAAGACCGTCATGATCACCGGCGACAACCGCCTGACCGCCGCCGCCATCGCGGCCGAAGCCGGCGTCGACGACTTCCTGGCCGAAGCCACGCCCGAGGACAAGCTCAAGCTGATCCGCGAGTACCAGGGCGACGGCCGCCTGGTCGCGATGACCGGCGACGGCACCAACGACGCCCCGGCGCTGGCCCAGGCCGACGTCGCGGTGGCGATGAACACCGGCACCCAGGCGGCCAAGGAAGCCGGCAACATGGTCGACCTGGATTCGAACCCGACCAAGCTGCTCGAGATCGTCGAGATCGGCAAGCAGATGCTGATGACGCGCGGCGCGCTGACCACCTTCTCGATCGCCAACGACATCGCCAAGTACTTCGCGATCATCCCGGCGGCCTTCGTCGCGACCTACCCGCAGCTGAAGGCGCTGGACGTCATGAACCTCAGCAGCCCGGCCTCGGCGATCATGTCGGCGGTGATCTTCAACGCGCTGATCATCGTGGTCCTGATCCCGCTGGCGCTGAAGGGCGTGCGCTTCCGCGCGATCGGCGCCGCCGCGCTGCTGCGCCGGAACATGCTGGTGTACGGCCTGGGCGGCATCGTCCTGCCCTTCATCGGCATCAAACTGATCGACATGGTGCTGGCCGCCATGAATTTGGCTTGAACAAGCTTGCATAACGGAGACCGACCATGAATTCCCACTTCCGTCCCGCCGCCGTCCTGCTGCTGGTCCTGACCCTGCTGTGCGGCGCCGTCTATCCGCTGCTGGTGACCGGCATCGGCCGCGTCGCCTTTCCCGAGCAGGCAGCCGGCAGCCTCGTCACCGATGCCGGCAAGCTGCGCGGCTCGCGCCTGATCGGCCAGCCCTTCTCGTCGCCACGCTACTTCTGGGGCCGTCCGTCGGCCACCGCGCCAATGCCCTACAACGCGGCCGGTTCCTCGGGCTCGAACCAGGGCCCGCTGAACCCGGCGCTGCTTGATGCCGTCAAGGGCCGCATCGATGCGCTGCGCGCCGCCGACCCGGGCAATACCGCGCCGGTGCCGGTCGACCTCGTCACGGCGTCCGCCAGCGGCCTGGATCCGGACATCAGCCCGGCCGCCGCGCTGTACCAGGCCGGCCGCGTCGCCCGTGCCCGCGGCATCCCGCCCAGCGCCGTCGAAGACCTGGTGCGCCGCCACACCGAGCAGCCTTTCCTGGGCTTCCTGGGCGAGGCGCGCGTCAACGTGCTGGCCCTGAACCTGGCACTCGACCGGGTCGCCAACGGCCGCGATTGAGCGCCGATACGCTACGATACCGGACATGACGATGGCAAACGACGGGCGCCGTCCCGATCCCGACCAGTTGCTGGCCCAGGTGCGCGCGCAGGAGCAGCGCGCCCGGCGCGGCCGCCTGCGCATCTATTTCGGGGCCTCGGCCGGGGTCGGCAAGACCTATGCGATGCTGTCGGCCGCGCGCGCCGTCCAGGACGGCGTGCTTGTCGGGGTCGTCGAGACCCATGGCCGCACGGAGACGGCGCAGCTGCTCGAAGGCTTGCCGCAGCTGCCCCTGAAACAGGTGGCCTACCGCGGCAAGACCCTGCTTGAATTCGACATCGACGGCGCGCTGGCCGGTGCGCACTCGGGCCAATGGTCGCTGGTGCTCGTGGACGAACTGGCGCACGCCAACGTGCCCGGCTCGCGCCACCGCAAGCGCTGGCAGGACGTGGCCGAACTGCTGGATGCCGGCATCGACGTCTGGACCACGGTCAACGTGCAGCACCTGGAAAGCCTGAACGACGTGGTCGGCGGCATCACCGGCATCCGCGTGACGGAGACGGTGCCCGATTCCGTGTTCGACGCCGCCGACGAGGTGGTGCTGGTCGACCTGCCGGCCGATGAATTGCTGGCGCGCCTGAAGACCGGCCGCGTCTACCAGGGTCCGCAGGCCGAACGCGCCGCAGGCAACTTCTTCCGCAAGGGGAACCTGATCGCCCTGCGCGAACTGGCGCTGCGCCGCACCGCCGACCGCGTCGAGGGCGACGTGCGCGCCTGGCGCGTCGAGCAGTCGGTCGAGACGCTGTGGAAGACCGGCGCCTCGCTGCTGGCCTGCGTCGGTCCGGGCCCCGAGGGCGAGCAGGTGGTGCGCAGCGCCGCGCGCCTGGCCGGCCAGCTGGGCGCGCGCTGGCATGCGGTGTACGTGGAAACCCCGCCCCTGCAGCGCCTGCCGGCGGCGCGGCGCGAGCGCATCCTCGACCACCTGCGCCTGGCCGAGAAGCTGGGCGCGGCCACCGCCGTGCTGCCCGGGACCGAAGTCGCGGCCGAGCTGGCGCGCTATGCCGGCAGCCGCAACCTGGCGCGCCTGGTGTTGGGCCGGCCGGCGCGCGCGCGGCCCTGGCGTGCCGGGCTGGCGCGGCGGCTGGCGGCGCTGGCGCCGGGTGCCGACCTGATCGAGATCGCGAGCACCGCGTCGTCCGCGCGCGCGTTGCCAACGGTGGCGCAGGCACGCATGCCTTTCAACCCTCTGTCCTACCTGCTGGGCGCAGGCGCCAGCCTGGCCGCGGGAGCCCTCGGCTGGCTGCTCGACGACTGGCTCGACCTGCCCAACATCAGCATGCTGTTCATGCTGGTGGTGCTGGCCGTGGCCTACCGGCTCGGGCGCGGGCCTTCGGTCCTCGCGACCTGCGTCAGCGTGGCCGTGCTCGACTTCGTGTTCGTGCCGCCGCGGCTGTCGTTCGCGGTGTCGGACTTCCAGTACCTGGTGACCTTTGGCGTGATGCTGGCGGTGGGCCTGATCACCGGCCACCTGACCGCCCTGCTGCGCTTCCAGGCCCAGGTGGCGCGCCAGCGCGAGCGGCGCTGGCACGCGCTGTACGAGTTCGCCAGCCGCCTGTCCGGCGCCCTGCAGCCGGAACAGGTGCTGGACGCGACGCGCGAATTCGTGGCCCAGGCCTTCCGCGCCCGTGCCGCCCTGCTGCTGCCGGATGCCGACGGGCGCCTGCAGATGCCGCCGGACGGCTCCGAGGGACCGCAGCCGGAACCCGGCACCGCCCAGTGGGCCTTCGACCATGCGCAGGCCGCCGGCCTCGGCACCGACACCCTGCCGGCCAGCCCGCTGTACTACCTGCCGCTGGTGGCGCCGATGCGCACGCGCGGCGTGCTGGCCCTGGCCCTGGAACCGGAGGCCGCGGCCAGCTGGATGCAGGTGCCGGAGCAGCGCCAGCAGCTCGACACCTTCGCCACCCTGACCGCGATCGCCCTCGAGCGCGTGCATTACATCGAGGTGGCCCAGGGCGCGCTGGTCGAGATGGAATCCGAACGCCTGCGCAATTCGCTGCTGGCGGCCCTCGGCCATGACCTGCGCACGCCGCTGACGCTCCTGGTCGGCGTATCGGAATCGCTGGCCGCCTCGCGTCCGCCGCTGTCGGCCCAGCAGGCCGGCCTGGCAGAGACGCTCAAGCACGAAGCGCTGCGCATGAACACGCTGGTGTCGAACCTGCTCGACATGGCGCGCATCCAGAGCGGCGGCGTGCACCTCCACCTGGAATGGCAGTCGATCGAGGAAGTGGTCGGCAGCGCGCTGCGCGCCAGCGGCGCGGTGCTGGCCGGGCACGCGGTCAGCGCGCGCATTCCGGAAGACCTGCCGCTGGTGCAGTTCGACGGCCCGCTGCTGGAGCGCGTGCTGTGCAACGTGCTGGAAAACGCGGCCAAGTACACGCCCGCGGGGGCCAGGGTCGTGGTCGATGCGCGCGTGCGCGGCGACGCCGTCGAGATCCGCGTGACCGACAACGGCCCCGGCCTGCCGCCGGGCCGCGAGGAAGCCATCTTCGAGAAATTCACGCGCGGCGAGAAGGAATCGAGCACGCCGGGCGTGGGCCTGGGCCTGGCGATCTGCCGCGCCATCGTGGAAGCGCACGGCGGCACCATCCACGCCGCGCAGGCGCCCGGTGGCGGCGCGCGCATCACCATCGCCCTGAAGCGCGGCGACCCGCCGCCGCTGCCCGACCCCGAACAGGAAGCAGAACACCATGAATGACGCCCATTCCCTGGCCAGCCCACCGGTCGCCCTGATCGTCGAGGACGAGCCGCAGATCCGCCGCTTCGTGCGCGAAGCGCTGGAGGAAGACGGCTGGCAGGTGCATGAAGCCGGCAATTGCAAGCACGGCCTGATCGCGGCCGGCACGCGCCAGCCCGACCTGGTGGTACTCGACCTCGGCCTGCCGGACGGCGACGGCGTCGCCTTCCTCGCCGACCTGCGCCAGTGGTCGCGCGCCGCCGTCATCGTGCTGTCGGCACGCACGCTGGAATCGGAAAAGGTGCGCGCGCTGGACACCGGCGCCGACGACTATCTCACCAAGCCCTTCGGCGTGGCCGAATTGATGGCGCGCGCCCGCTCGGCCCTGCGCCGCCAGCGCCAGGGCAAGGCGCCCGAAGGGAATACCGGGGTGGTGCGCTTCGGCGCCGTCGCGGTCGACCTGCAGGCC
>CAJYQM010000004.1 GCA_913777025.1 uncultured Massilia sp.
GGCGCCAATGCCAGTCGGCGCGCCGCATACGCCGGCGGGCCGGTAGAATCGGCCCATCCATACATCGACATGAAGACCATCACCTTTTGACTACCGCATTCAAGCCCGGGCTGCCGCAGGTGGCGGGCCTGGCCTGCGCCGCCATCGCTGGCTGCGCGCTGCTCGGCTGGATCCTCGGCATCGGCCACCTGACCTCGGTGTTTCCCGGTTTGCCCACCATGGTGCCGCTCACGGCCCTGCTGACCCTGGCCGCCTGCGCCGCGCTGTGGCGTCTCGCTGCCCATGGCACCGGCGGCCTGCTGCCGGCCAGCCTGCTCACGACTGCCGCGCTGGCGATCCTGCTGGCCCACCTTGCGCAGCAGTCGCCGGCCCCCTTCGTGCTGCGCGCCACGACCGGGGCGCTGGGGCCCTGGGGCCTGTCGTCGCCGGTCACGGCGGCCATGTTCGCCGCACTCGGGCTGGGCCTGCTCGCGATGCGGCGGCCGCGCCAGGCCGGCCTGGGCCAGGCACTGGCGCTGGGCGTGCTGCTGCTGGCGCTCCTGATGCTGGCCGGCTACGTGTTCCGCGAGACCTTCCTGTATGCGCTGCTGCCGGGGCAGGGCACCTCGATCCTGACCACGATGGCGCTGATCCTGCTGGCGATCGGCGTGCTGGCGCTGCGTCCCGGCGATGGCATCATGGTGGCGCTGGCCGGTCCAGATCCCGGTGCCTGGATCGCGCGCCGCCTGCTGCTGTCGGCGCTGGTCATGCCGGTGCTGCTGGGTGCGGCGGCCGGGGTGCTGCTGCAGGTCGGCGCGATCGACGTCGGCAGCGCCATCGCCTTCCTGGCCTGGGGCATGGTGGTGCTGTTCACCGTGGTGGCGTGGCGCTTCGCGCTGATGCTGTACCGCGTCGAGGTCGCGCGCCGCCTGGCGTAACTGGAGCGCCAGGCCGCGCTGGAAGCCTTGCGCGAGGCCGATGCCAACAAGGACGATTTCCTGGCGCTGCTGGCGCACGAACTGCGCAACCCGCTGGCACCGATCCGCGCCGTCGCCGAGCTGCTGCGCCTGCCGAACGCCGCCAATCCCGGCCAGCTCCAGCGCACCGGCGCCATCATCGGGCGCCAGGTCGACCACATGGTGCACCTGGTCGACGACCTGCTCGACATGTCGCGCGTGCGGCGCGGCCTGATCCACATCGAGAAGGCCCCGGTCGACCTGGTCGCCGCCGCCTGTGACGCGGTCGAGCAGGTGAAACCGCGCATCGCCCAGCGCCGCCACCAGCTGCATACCGACCTGCCGCATGCGCATCCGTGCGTGCTGGGCGACCATAAACGCCTGGTGCAGGTGGTCGCCAACCTGCTCGGCAACGCGGCGCGCTACACGCCGGAAGGCGGCAGCATTCGCCTGACGCTTCGCCCCGCCGGCGCCATGGTCGAGCTCAGCGTGCAGGACAACGGCATCGGCATCGACCCCGCCTTCCTGCCGCAGATGTTCGAGGCCTTTGCTCAGGGCAAGCACGGTGGCGGACGCACCGAAAGCGGGCTGGGACTCGGCCTCGCGCTGGTCAGGCACCTGGCCGAGCTGCACGACGGCCGCATCGAGGCGCGCAGCGAGGGACTGGGGCAGGGCAGCACCTTTGTCCTGACGCTGCCGCGCCTGCCGGACACAGTCATCGTGGCCGGCCCGCCCGTCGCCTGCGATCCGGCCCCGCCAGTCTAGTCCTCGATCTCATCCTCGCCCGGCTTGCGCCCGCGGCTGCGGTCCAGCCCCTCCTTCATGCCGTCGACCTCGCGCATGAACTGGTCGATGCCGTGGTCCTGGCTGACGCGCACCCCGGGCGGCAGCAGCACCCACATGTAGGGCTCGTCGGAAAAGCGGCCGTTGCGCTGGACGTTGACGACCAGGACCAGGCCCGATCCGAGCACCGCCAGCGCGGCGCAGAGCCAGCGGTTGCGGCGCCGGTGGCGCGGCCGGATCGTGCACAGGTGGAAGTAGATGATCCCGGCCAGCAGCAGCATCGCCACGTGCGAGGCGTAGTGGGTGAAGGCTTCGATCGAGAAGGCGTAGCCCAGCACGCTCGCCAGCAGCGCGTAGGCGAAGATGGCAAGCGCACCGCAGCCGAACACGAACAGATGGCGCCCGAGGCGCGCGTGGCGCCCGAACAGGCGGTTGGCGAAGGCCCAGCCGCCGCTCCACAGCAGGGCCGCGCCGATG
This sequence comes from uncultured Massilia sp., assembly GCA_913777025.1. Lineage (GTDB taxonomy): Bacteria > Pseudomonadota > Gammaproteobacteria > Burkholderiales > Burkholderiaceae_D > Telluria. Next base: position 2,196 of record CAJYQM010000004.1, read on the forward strand.
CCCCAGGCCAGCGCCTCGACGTAGCGCGCCAGTTCGAAGGTCTGGGTGTCCGCCAGCCAGCGCACGAACAGGCTGGCCAGCGCGACCAGCAGGATCCCGGCGCCGCCCGGCAGCATGCCTTCCCAGCGGTGGAAGGTGCGGTCGGGCAGTTCCGGGGCGACCTGGAACGATGCCAGCCGGATCCGGATCGAGGTGTGGCCGATGCGCGCCACCGTGTCGCCCGTCAGCGGCAGGCTGGCCAGCCGCCTGCCGCGGTAATCGATGCCGTTTGTCGAGCCGAGGTCGCGCAGCACCAGGTGGCCGCGCGCGTCCAGCTCGGCCACCGCGTGCGCGGCGGCGGCGTAGTCGTCGTCCAGGATCACGTCGTTGTCGTAGCCACGCCCGATGCGGATCGGCAGCGTCTCGACGCGCTGGC
>CAJYQM010000005.1 GCA_913777025.1 uncultured Massilia sp.
AGCCGAAGTGATGGAATTCGTCCCCCAGGTTGGGCATGACGAGCTGGTGGATCACCTTGCCGTAGGTGGCCGATTGCGGATCGACGTCGATGACGCCCAGGGCGTCGGGCTTGGAGCGGTCCGGCGACAGCAGCGCCGTGTAGGCGATTTGTTCGGGTGGCGCTTCCATCGCCAGGCGCGGCGATGGGTGGAAGGTGGGATCGGGACGCAAGGTTTGCAGCATGATGATTCCTCATTCGGATGAACAGGAACTGCTGGGAACCGCAATGCTCGACATGGTCGAGCCATTCAAGGCTAGGCGCTGGGTTGGAGGCTGTCAAGGGACCGGAAACCGGAAGAGTCGCTACACCGGATCCTTGAATACCCGGTCGACATAACACCAGCCCCAGGTTTCGCCCGGTTCATCGGAACGGATCACCGGATGGCCGGTCGCATGGAAATGGCGCGTCGCATGCTTGTTCTTGGAATCGTCGCAGCAGCCGACGTGGCCGCACACCAGGCAGACGCGCAGGTGGACCCAGCTGTCGCCCATTTTGAGGCACTCCTCGCAGCCATCGGTATTGCCTTCGCGATCCGACACCTCATGAAAATGCGCGCAATCATTTGCCATAACAGATCCCGTCGAAGAAGTCAGCTTATCGCTAGTGTAAATAAAAAAACCGCCAGGCTCACGCACTGGCGGTTTTTTTCAGCAGCCGCCGAAGCGGCCGGCGGTGCAGCTAACTGAGCAACTTACTGCGCAGCAGCCTCAACAGCATCAGCCTGCTTCATCGACAGCTTCAGGCGGCCGCGCTCGTCGGTCTCGATGACCTTCACGCGCACTTGCTGGCCTTCCTTCAGGTAGTCGGCGACGGCGTTGACACGCTCGTTGGCGATCTGCGAGATGTGCAGCAGGCCGTCTTTGCCCGGCATCACTTGCACGATGGCGCCGAAGTCCAGCAGCTTGAGCACGGTGCCTTCGTAGGTCTTGCCCACTTCGACCGATGCGGTCAGCTCTTCGATGCGGCGCTTGGCTTCCTGGCCGGCGGCGGCGTCGACCGAGGCGATGGTCACGATGCCTTCGTCGGTGATGTCGATCTGGGTGCCGGTCTCTTCGGTCAGCGCGCGGATGACGGCGCCGCCCTTGCCGATCACGTCACGGATCTTCTCCGGGTTGATCTTGATGGTGATCAGGCGCGGCGCGAAGTCCGACAGCTCGGTCTTCACGGTCGGCACGGCCTTCTGCATCTCGACCAGGATGTGCTGGCGGGCTTCCTTGGCTTGCGCCAGCGCCACCTGCATGATTTCCTTGGTGATACCCTGGATCTTGATGTCCATCTGCAGCGCGGTAATACCTGCGGTGGTACCAGCCACCTTGAAGTCCATGTCGCCCAGGTGGTCTTCATCGCCCAGGATGTCGGTCAGGACGGCGAACTTGCCGCCTTCCTTGATCAGGCCCATGGCGATGCCGGCCACGTGCGCCTTCATCGGCACACCGGCGTCCATCAGCGCCAGGCAGCCGCCGCAGACGGAGGCCATCGACGAGGAACCGTTCGACTCGGTGATTTCCGAGACCAGGCGCACCGAGTAGCTGAACTCTTCCGGCGACGGCAGCGCGGCGACCAGCGCGCGCTTGGCCAGGCGGCCGTGGCCGATTTCGCGGCGCTTCGGGGTGCCTACACGGCCGGTTTCGCCGGTGGCGAACGGTGGCATGTTGTAGTGCATCATGAAGTCGTCGGTGTACTCGCCCATCAGCGCGTCGATCTTCTGGCTGTCGCGGCCGGTGCCGAGGGTGGCGATGACCAGCGCCTGGGTTTCACCGCGGGTGAACAGGGCAGAGCCGTGGGTACGCGGCAGGACACTGGTGCGGATCGAGATCGGACGCACGGTACGGGTGTCGCGGCCGTCGATGCGCGGCTCGCCTTCCAGGATCTGCGAACGCACGACCTTGGCTTCCATGTCGAACAGGATGTTGCCGACTTCGGCGCTATCCGCTTCGATGCCCTGCTCCTGCAGGCCTGCCAGGACTTCGCCCGACAGCGACTTCAGCTTTTGCTGGCGCGCCGATTTTTCGCGGGTCTGGTAGGCGTCGCGCACCTTGGCTTCGGCCAGTTGGGCGACTTGCGCGATCAGGGTTTCGTTCTTCGGTGCCGGGTTCCATTCGACTTCCGGCTTGCCGCCTTCTTCGACCAGGGCGTGGATGGCGTCGATCACGGCCTTCATCTGCTCGTGGCCGTAGACGACCGCGCCCAGCATGACTTCTTCCGACAGTTGCTGCGCTTCGGATTCGACCATCAGCACGGCGTGTTCGGTACCGGCGACGACCAGGTCCATCTGCGAGGTCTTCAGCTGGGTGGTGGTCGGGTTCAGGATGTACTGGCCATTCGCGTAGCCGACGCGGGCGGCGCCGATCGGGCCGCTGAACGGGATGCCGGCCACGCACAGGGCGGCCGAGGCGCCGATCATCGACGGGATGTCCGGATCGATTTCAGGGTTGACGGACAGCACGTGGATGATGACCTGGACTTCGTTCAGGTAGCCTTCCGGGAACAGCGGGCGGATCGGACGGTCGATCAGGCGCGAGGTCAGGGTCTCCTTCTCCGACGGACGGCCTTCGCGCTTGAAGAAGCCGCCCGGGATCTTGCCGGCGGCATAGCTCTTCTCGATGTAGTCGACGGTCAGCGGGAAGAAGTCCTGGCCAGGCTTGGCGTCCTTCTTGGCCACCACGGTCGCCAGGACCACGGTGTCTTCCACCGACACGACGACAGCGCCGCTGGCCTGGCGAGCGATTTCGCCGGTCTCCAGGGTCACGGTGTGATCGCCGTACTGGAAGGTTTTGGTAACTTTGTTAAACATGGGGTATCCCTTTCTATTTGCCGACAGATTTTCAGGCGCTGTCGTTCACCTCACCACGGGCCGCATCGGGCGGCCTTTGCTCTACTACTTTATAGTCAGTCGGGGTCAGAGCCCACCCGTGTAAACCGGGCTCTGACCCCAAGGACTAGGAATGCCTAAAAATGAAAAATGCCCGCGGCAGTCAGGCTGACGCAGGCATTTCGTGATTCAGCGTTGGATGCGCAACGATTACTTACGCAGGCCCAGCTTGGCGATCAGGTCGCGGTAACGGTTCAGGTCTTTGTTCTTCAGGTAGGCCAGCAGGCTCTTGCGACGGTTGACCATCATGATCAGGCCGCGGCGCGAGTGGTGGTCCTTCTTGTGTTCCTTGAAGTGGCCGTTCAGTTCGTTGATGCGTGCGGTCAGCAGTGCGACCTGGACTTCAGGCGAACCGGTGTCTTTGTCGCCACGTGCGTTGTCAGCGATGATCGCTGCTTTGTTGATGTGTTCTACGGACATGATATTACCTTTCACATGCGGTGCAAGAGTCGGAACCCAGCGCACCGTGAATTGTTGAGAAGCCTGACCGACAGGCCAGGACCCGAGAGTATAGGTGAAAACGCCGGTCGAAGCCAGTTTTTCCTGGCTTTCGCTACAATGCATGGGCAGCGATGGCAATATTGCATGCCTTAAAAATTTTACGGATGAGCAAATCAATGAAGCACACACGAACCCTGGCCGCGCTGCTGGCACTCGCGATCGGCCTGTCCGGCTGCGGCACTCTCAAGCGCACGCTGCCGGCCGGGACCCCGCTGGCCGACCTCACCGCCCGCCTCGGCAAGCCGACCGCCACCTATCCGGCCCCGGACGGCGGCCAGGTCCTGGAATACCGCGGCCAGCCGATGGGCCAGTTCCAGCACATGGCGACCATCGGCCCCGACGGCCGCCTGCTCGCCTACGAGCAGGTGCTGACCAGCGAAAACTTCGCCAGGGTGCAAGTCAACAGCTGGACCCGGGACGACATCCTGCGCCACTTCGGCCGGCCCGCCGAAACGTCGCGGGAGCGTGTAGACGGCCGCGAAGTGTGGTCCTACCGCTACAAGGAAGACGGCATCTGGAATTCGATGATGAACGTGACCTTCAACGGCCGCGGCATCGTGCTGCGGATGCAGAACAGCCCCGACCCGCTGCTCGACGACCGCTTCAAGGGCATGTGATGAACCGGCTCCTCAAGACGGCATCGCTGGCCGCGCTGGCCTTGTCCCTGGGCGCCTGTGCCCCGCTGTTCCGTGCGCCGCCGCCGCTGGGCAGCCCCCTGCCCGAGGTGCAGGCCAGCCTGGGCACGCCGCGTGCCGTCTACCGCCTGGCGGACGGCAGCCAGGTCCTCGAATACGCCGGCCAGCCGATGGGCCAGTTCCAGCACATGGCGACCATCGGCCCGGACGGCCGCCTGGTGTCCTACGAGCAGGTGCTGACCAGCGAAAAATTCGCCACCGTCAAAGTCGGAAAATCGACCAAGGACGACATCCTGCGCACCTTCGGCCACCCGGCCGAGACCTCGCGCGTCGCCTTCCACGACTACGAGGTCTGGTCCTATCGCTACAAGGAAGCCGGCGTGTGGAACTCGATGATGCACGTGCACTTCGACCAGCAGGGCATCGTCCAGCAGATGCTCAACGGGCCGGACCCGAGGTACGACGACCGCCTCCGCTTCCGTTGACATCGGCGCCGGCCGTCGCATCGACGAAGGCCTGCACCGCGTCCAGCGTCGGCGCCAGGCCGTGCAGCGAGGACGACAACGAGGCGACCAGCGTGTAGTGGTTGACGCCGCCGTAGTACGCTACGCGCACCGGCACGCCGGCCGCGCGCAGCTTGTCCGCCAGCCCGCCGGTATTACGCGCGGGGTCGACCAGGTCGTCGCTGCGGGCGGCAATCAACAGCGCCGGCGGCGCCTTGGCGCCCACGTGGTTGACCGGCTGCGATTCCGGACGCGTATCCGGGTAATCGAATACCGGGCGCGTGGTCCGGTTCTGGATCGGCAGGAAGTCGTAGGGACCGGCCAGGCCGATCCAGCCGCGCAAGGAGCCAGGCGCGATGCCCTGCCTGCCCAGCCAGCGCTCGTCCAGCGCCACCATGGCCGCGTTGTAGGCGCCGGCGCTGTGGCCCATCACGAACACACGCTTCGGATCGCCCCCATGGCCGGCGATGTTGCGCTCGGTCCAGGCGACGGCCTGGGCAGCATCGTTCAGGAAATCCGGATAGCGCACTTGCGGATACAGCCGGTAGTCGGGCACGACCACCACGAAGCCGCGCGCCGCCAGCGCGCGTCCGACGAAGGCATAGTCGCCGCGCTTGCCGCTGACCCAGTTGCCGCCATAGAAGAAGACGATGACCGGCGCCGGACCGCTGCCCGCTTTCGGGCGGTAGATGTCGAGGCTGTTGCGCGGACCGCTGCCGTAGGAGATCGCGTTCGTGACGACGCTGGCGCCGTCTGGCGAGACGGCGTTGATCACGGCCAGCGGCGCGCAGGCGACGAGCGCGACAGCGGC
>CAJYQM010000006.1 GCA_913777025.1 uncultured Massilia sp.
CATCGCTAGAGAACTCGCATGTCTGACGATCAACAACCCAACTCGCGCCGCAGGCTGATCAAGAGCCTGGTCTTCGTGCCGATGGCCGCCGGCGCAGCCGGCGCCCTGCACGGCAGCCTGAACACGGCCGGCGCAGCCGCCACCGCGGCGCCGGAGGGCAAGCCGACGCCCTATGGCCCGTCTTTTTTCACGCCGGACGAATGGCGCTTCGTGAACGCCGCCATCGACCGCCTGATCCCGCACGACGAACACGGTCCGGGCGCCGTCGAGCTGGGCGTGGCCGAGTTCCTCGACCGCCACATGAAGACCCCGTACGCCGCCGGCAGCATCTGGTACCTGCAGGGTCCCTTCATCGAAGCCGCGCCCGAGTTCGGCTACCAGGGCAAGCTGCCGCTGAAGGACATCCTGCGCGTCGGCATCAAGGCCTTCGACCAGCACTGCGCCAAGAACTTCAACGGCAACAAGTTCGCCGACCTGGATCACAAGCAGCAGGAAGCGCTGCTCAAGGACGCCGAAGGCGGCAAGCTGAAGTTCGAGGAGATCTCCTCGAAGATCTTCTTCGCCAACCTGCTGGCCGAGACCCGCAACGGCTATTTCGCCGACCCCATCCACGGCGGCAACAAGGGCATGGGCGCATGGAAGATGATCGGTTACCCGGGCATGCGCGCCGACTACCTCGACTGGGTCGAGGTGCGCGACAAACCGTATCCGATCGGACCGGTGGATCTGGCAGGACGTAGAGGTTAAAAAGCAATGGCAAACGTAAAAAGCAAAGTAGACGCCGTGATCGTCGGTGCCGGCTGGACCGGCGCCATCATGGCGAAGGAACTCACCGACCAGGGCTTGACCGTGGTCTGCCTCGAGCGCGGCCCGGACCGCGACACGGTGCCGGACTTCGCGTACCCGCGCGTGGTCGACGAGCTGGAAGGCTCGGTGCACCGCAAGTACCTGCAGTCGCTGTCGCAGGAAACCCTGACCATCCGCCACAGCTCGAACGACACCGCGGTGCCGTACCGCCAGATGGGTTCGTTCAAGCCGGGCACCGGCGTCGGCGGCGCCGGCAGCCACTGGTCGGGCGCGCACTTCCGTCCGCTGCCGGAAGACTTCACGGCACGTTCGAGCCTGGAACAGCGCTTCGGCAAGAAGTTCATCCCGGCCAACATGACGATCCAGGATTTCCCGATCACCTATGACGAACTGGAAGAGTCGCTCGACCACTTCGAATACGTCTGCGGCACCTCGGGCAAGGCCGGCAACATCAACGGCACCATCATCGAAGGCGGCAACCCCTTCGAAGGCGCACGCAAGCGCGACTACCCGCTGGGCCCGAACCCGAACTACCTGGGTTCGGAGTTGTTCTACAAAGCCGCCAAGGAAATGGGCTACCACGCCTATCCCATCCCGGCCTCGAACGCCTCCGCACCCTACATCAACCCCTACGGCTGCCAGATGGGCCCGTGCAATGCCTGCGGCTTCTGCTCGGACTACGGCTGCCTGAACTACTCGAAAGCCAGCCCGAACGCCAACATCTGGCCGGTCGTGCGCGGCCGCAAGAACTTCGAGATGCGCACCCACGCCCAGGTGCTGAAGGTGAACCTGGACGCCGACAAGAAGAAGGCGACCGGCGTGACCTACCTGGACGCCCAGGGCCGCGAATGCGAGCAGCCGGCCGACATCGTCCTGCTGTGCGCGTTCTCGTACATGAACGTGCACCTGATGCTGGTGTCCGAGATCGGCACCCCGTACGACCCGGTGACCAAGACCGGCACCATCGGCAAGAACTACTCGTACCAGAACCTGAACCGCGTCCAGCTGTTCTTCGACGAGAGCGTGCAGGCCAACCCCTTCATCGGCATCGGCGGCGCCGGCGCCACTTTCGACGACCTGAACGGCAAGCAGAACGACCCGACCAAGTCCGGCTTCATCGGCGGCGGCCTGGTCTGGGCACGCCAGCCGGGTGCCGGTCCGGTGCGCGGCATCGCCACCGCGCCGGGCGTGCCGAACTGGGGCAGCGCCTGGAAGAAGGGCGTCAAGGAAGCCTTCCGCCACTCCTTCTACTACGAAGTGCAGGGTTCGTGCATGTCCTACGACGATGCCTACCTGAGCCTGGACCCGAACTACAAGGATGCGTTCGGCCGTCCGCTGCTGCGCATGACCTTCGACTGGCACGACAACGAGATCAAGGCCTCGCAATACCTGGTGGATAAAGCCCAGGAAATGAGCAAGGTCCTGAACCCGCTGGCGATGAAGGGCGATGCCAAGAAGGACGGCACGCACTACAACATCACCCAGTACCAGTCGACCCACACCTGCGGCGGCGCGATCATGGGCAAGGACCCGAAGACCTCGGCCCTGAACAAGTACCTGCAGTCGTGGGACGTCTCGAACGTGTTCGCGCCTGGCGCCAACGCCTTCCCGCAGAACAACGGCTACAACCCGACCGGCCTGGTCGGCGGCCTGGCCTACTGGTGCGCCAAGGCGATCCGCGAGCAGTACTTGAAGAACCCGGGCCCGCTGGTGCAGGCGTAAAGGAAGGACACGACAAGAATGACAACGAGTTCCAAGAAGAAGGGCCTGGTGGCCCTGGCCGGCGCCGCCGTGGTGGTGGTGGCGGGCGCCTGGGCATACGCGTCGAGCCCGAGCGAAACGCGTGCCATCGCCGTGACCGGCGGCGCGCCCGACCAAGCGCTGATCGATGCCGGCCGCTACGTGGCGGTGGCCTCGGACTGTATCGCCTGCCATACCGCCCCGGGCGGTAAAGAGTTCGCCGGTGGCCGCGCGATCGCCTCGCCGATCGGCAATATGTATTCGACCAATATCACGCCCGACAAGGCGACCGGTATCGGCAGCTACAGCCTGAACGACTTCGACCGCGCCGTCCGCCAC
>CAJYQM010000007.1 GCA_913777025.1 uncultured Massilia sp.
GCTCGCGGCCGAGCCTGTTGAACCATTGAATTACCGGCGTGCCCGTTCGCGGGCTACCACTTACTTCATATTTTATTGACTGGACTGACTCTCTTTATGTTGAAACTGTTTACCTTCCCATGTGGCCTGCGCGCTCTCCCGCTGTCCCTGTTGACCCTCGCCATCCTGAGCGCATGCGGCGGTGGCGGCGATAATTCACCTGGCGCTGTACCTGGAATCAATTCGCAAACGCCCATTTCCTCAGGCAATGGCAATGGCAATGGCGGCACGACGGCCAAGTCGACACTGGTATTGACCCTTGCGAACGGGGCGGGTGCGGCGACCAATTTCCTCAGCGTTAGCTCTGCCCTGACGGCCACCGCCGTTCTCAAGGACGCGGCCGGCAAGCCGATCCCGAATGCCCTGGTCGCATTCAGCGCCGACCCGTCCATGGCGACCCTGGCTCCGTCGTCGGGCACGGTCCTGACCGACAGCGAAGGCAAGGCGACGGTGCGCCTGAGCGCCCCGTCGCTGCAAGCCAATGGCGCCGGCCTGCTCAAGGTAGCGGCTTCCGTCGGCGATCAGGCGGTACTGGCCGAGGCCACCTTCAGCATCGGCGCCCCGAATATCAGCCTGCGCGTCGTCAGCCCCACGACCAGCCCATCGCTGCTGAAAGCCTACGGTTCCGGTGTCATCACACTCGACGTCCTCAGCAACGGCAATGTGCTGGCCGACGAAACGCAGTCGATCAGCCTTGCATCTCCTTGCGTCAGCGCCGGCAAGGCGTCGCTGGCGTCCGAGGTCAGCACCATCAGCGGGCGCGGCCAGGTGGTCTATCGCGACCTCGGTTGTGCGCAATCCGACACCGTCACCGCGTCGATCGCCGGGACCAGCGCCACCGCCAAGATCGATTTCAAGATCAGTCCGCCCGATGCGGCAGCCATCGATGTCGCCACCATCGTCCCCGCTGATCGCTCCATCGTCATCAAGGGTTCGGGTGGCAGTGGACGCAGCGAATCGGCCACGGTCAAGTTCCGCGTCGTCGACCAGTTCGGCAATCCATTGGCGAACCAGAAGGTGACGTTCGCGACGATTTCCACCAAGGCGGTCGCTCTGAGCAAGACCACGGACGTCACCGACGCAGCGGGCGAAGTCTCGACCAGCGTCAATTCCGGCACCCAGCCGACGGCGGTGCGGGTCCAGGCCACGCTCGACAGCGGGCTGTCGACAATTTCCGACAGCATTACCGTGACGACCGGACTGCCCATCCAGGCGGGGTTTTCGCTGAGCAGCGAGTCGTACAACATCGAAGGCTTGCAGTACGACAATGTTCAGACCGAGCTGCTGCTGCTCCTCGCCGACCAGTTCGGTAACCCGGTGGCCGATGGCACGCCGGTCGTGTTCCAGACCGACAGCGGCGCGGTCGGCACGTCCGACCGTGGCGGCTGTACGACGGTGAACGGCAGCTGCACTGTACAGTTGCGCAGCCAGAACCCCCGTTATTCCACCGATGTGAGCGCGCCGCAGGGCAGGGCGGGCATGGCCACGGTAAGCGTGTCCACCAGCGACAATACGACGGTGCCGCTGACGGGCCAACTGCGCGTATTCTTCAGCGGTAGTCATGCCAACGTCGCACGTATCGAGAACGGTAGCATTTCTCCGGTCACGGACGCGGGGCTCAAACTGCAGACCGCGAGCTGCGAGCCCATGCAGGTGCAGATTCGCGTGAGCGACGTGCTCAGGAATCCGATGCCGAGGAATACGACGCTGGAATTGATCAACCAGACCAACCTGGCTGCGGCTATCCTGCCGGCGACGGTGCCCTCGACAGCACCTGTCCTTACCAATGGTCTCGTCCTCGGCGACCAAGGTACGCGTCACGTGATTACGCTCACCCCCGACGCCGGCAAATGTGTAGTGGGCGGCGCGTCCAAGGCAACGGGCTCGGCGCAAGTGACCATCACCACCCCAATGGATAACGTCACAAGCTTCCCGGTCTCCCTGACGTATCCGGTGGCGACGCCTTGATCGCACAGTACGGCAATGGGCGTGCCAGGTAAGTCGCAGGCGGCCACTGGCACGCTGTCCATGCACACGCTCGACCGGCGCTGGCTGCTGGTCCTGTACGCGGTAGTGCCGTTTGCCCTGGGCGTCATGTTGCTCGACCAGCTGGTGCTGGGCAGCTACCTGCGGCAGGCGGTGCTGCCGGTGGCGCCCGACGAATGGCCGGCGTGGACGATCTTGTTCGGCATGCCGCACGTGATCGCCGGCCTGCTCACGATGGCCGACCGCGAATACCTCGGCTATTACCGTCGCCGCTTCCGCTGGCCATTGCTGGGTTTCGGCGCAATTTCGATCGCGGCGGCAACCGGGCCCGCGCAGCTTGCGTTCGGTGTCGCGCTCTGGCTCGGTTTCTACACGGTCACCCACCTCTTGACCCAGCAGATCGGCCTCGGCTTCACCATGTTGCGCAAACCGCCCCTGGCCTGGATGCGCCTATGGAAGTGGACGATGCTGGTGCTCGGTGTGCTCGTGTACGCCGGATTGTTTCTCGACATGAACCTCCCTGCCGCGTCGCTGGGCGGTCTCGATCCGCATGCGCTCGTGGTGCTGGGCGGGGCAGGGCTGCTGGTGCCCCTGCTGGTGTCGACGGCGGTCCTGGCGCGCCGCGCGGTGGACCGCTGCGCCGTCGTTTATCTGTGGAGCAACTGGGCCATGATGGCGGCGGTTCTTGCCGCTTACGTCTGGCGCTACCCTGTTTTCATCCTCCTGATCCCGCGCATCATCCATGACCTGACCGCCTACCTGGTCTATTACAACCACGACAGCAACCGCAATGCGCGGCACGGCCATAACCTGCTCTACTGGCGCGCGCGGCGGGACCGCACCATAGCATTCTGGATCTTGCCTGCAGTATCGGTCGGGCTGGCGTATGCGCTTCAAATCAATGAGTTTCCGATCTTCATTGCCATTAACTTTTTCCTGACCTTCATGCATTACCACATCGAATCGGTTGTGTGGCGCCGTCCGCACCCGCATCGCCAGTTCCTGGTGCTGTCATGAGGGCAAGCATCCCGGCCGGCGGGGTGGTCGCCAAGCGTGGCCCGGTATTGGCGAGGGCCGGGGCCTTGCTGCTGAAATCCGGGTTGGGCCTGGTGTTCGGCGTGGCGCTGACGATGGCCTTCGCGCCGGCCGAGGCGTGGTGGTTCGCACCGTATTGCGTGACGGGCCTGATGCTGCTGAGCGGGCGGGGGCGTAGCGCCTTCGTCATCGGCGGCTGTTTCGGACTGGGCTGGTTCGGCGCGGGATTCTGGTGGGTCCTGCCGGCGCTGGACAGCTTTTCGGACGCGGGCATGCTGTTCAGCTTCCAGCTGACGGCCGCGCTCGTCTTGTACCTGAGTCTGTTTCCGGCCTGTGCAGCTGTCCTCCTCGCCCGGTGCCGGCAGGCGGCCAAGCCGGGCTTGCGCGGCCGTCTGTGGGCCGCCACCCGGATGGCGCTGGTATTCTCGATGGCGGAGTGGGCACGCGGGACGCTGTTCGGCGGCTTTCCGATGTTGTCGACTGGCTATGTGCACACCAGCGGCCCGCTGGCCGGGTTCGCGCCCATCGTCGGCGTTGTCGGGCTGGACTTCGTGAACGCGTGGATTGCGGCACTCCTGGCATGCGCATGCTGGCAGCCACGCGCGGACCAGGGCCTGCGTTTGTGGCTTGAGACGGCAGTACCTATCCTGCTTGTGGTCGCCAGCGGCGCGCTGCTTCGGCAAGTCGAGTGGAGCGCGGATACGGGACGCACCCTGGCAGTCAGCCTGTTGCAGGGCAACCTGCCACAATCGGAAAAATTTTCCGATGCCGGCTTTGCGCGTGCAGTGAACACCTACGGAAAGATGGCCGCATCGGCCCAGGGCCAGCTGACGGTGCTGCCCGAAACCGCCTTGCCGCTCGAATGGTCGCTGATGCCCCCGGCAGTGGGGCTGGCCTTCCAGAATATTGCCGACAAGACGGGTTCAACCATCGTCATCGGCAGCGTCGTGTACAGCGCCGGCAGCGCCGGCGGCCAGGGCAAGCTGATGAACAGCGCCATCGCCCTGCACCCGCGCCGCGCCGGCACAAACGCCACGCCCTATCGCTACGACAAGCAGCACCTGGTGCCCTTTGCCGAATCGCTGCCACCCGGTAGCGGCTGGATCGGCGAGCGGCTCGGCATGGGGGCCAACGGCCTGACACCCGGCCGTTCCGGGCAGCCGCCGCTGATGGTCGACGGCGTCCGCGTCGCGCTGACCATCTGCTTCGAGGACTTGTTCGAGACGGCGCTCGCACGCCAGGCCATCGAGGCAGACGTCATCCTCAACCTCAGCAACTTCGCCTGGTTCGCCGGCTCCTACGCTCCGATGCAGCACCTGCAAGTGGCGCAGATGCGCGCCCTGGAAAACGCGCGCTGGTTCATCCAGGTGTCGAATACGGGGGTAACAGCGCTGATCGATGCCCACGGCCGCGTGCAGGCGCGCCTGCCGGAAAACGAACGCGGCATGCTGGCTGGACGGGTGCGACTGCTGGCCGGAAAGACGCCGTTCATGGTGCTGGGGAACTGGCCGCTGTTGCTGGCGGCGGCGCTGTGCCTGCTGTGGTCGTTCAAGCCTTGGGCGCAAACAACGCGTCGCGATACCGCGTGACATGCCAGTCGGATGGAGATGGAGCGAAGTCTCAAAGGACGAACCGGAATGCAAAAAGCCCACGAACCGAAATTCGTGGGCTTCCTGTGTATTCGTGGTAGGCCGTGCGGGGCTCGAACCTGCGACCAACGGATTAAAAGTCCGCTGCTCTACCAACTGAGCTAACGACCCGAAGAAGGCACGTATTATAGCGGCCGATTTTGATTTACGCCAGAGGTATATGCATCAAACGGACACAGCCGTACGAAGCGCCTAATGCGCCACCGTCGCCTTCAGCACTTCCTCCACAGTCGTCACCCCTTCCGCCACCTTGAACGCCCCGGCAATCCGCAAGGGCTTCATCCCATCCGCCACACTCTGCTGGCGCAAGGCCGCCAGATCGGTCTCTTCCTGGATCAATCGAGCGAACTGTTCCGTCACCCCCACCAATTCATACAGCCCGGTCCGCCCGCGAAACCCCGTCTGCCGGCATTCCGGGCAGCCGATCGGGCGGTAGACGGTCTGTGGCTTCGGCATGTTCCAGGCGCCGCCGACGCTCTGCCACACATCGTCGCCGACCTCGCCATCCGGCGACTTGCAATGCGGGCACAGCGTGCGCACCAGGCGCTGGGCCATGATGCCGATCAAAGTGGCTTCCAGCAGGTAGTAGGGCACGCCCAGTTCCAGCAGGCGCATCACGGCGGATGGCGCGTCGTTGGTGTGCAGCGTCGACAGCACCAGGTGGCCGGTCAGCGCGGCCTGGATCGCCATTTCGGCTGTCTCCAGGTCGCGGATCTCGCCGACCATGATGATGTCCGGGTCCTGGCGCATCAGGGCGCGTACGCCGTCGGCGAAGGACAGGTCGATGCCGGGCTGCACCTGCATCTGGTTGAACGCGGGCTCGACCATCTCGATCGGGTCCTCGACCGTGCACACGTTGACTTCGCTGGTGGCGAGCGCCTTCAGCGTCGTGTACAGCGTCGTGGTCTTGCCCGAGCCCGTCGGTCCCGTGACCAGGATGATGCCGTGCGGACGTTTCGTAAGCGCATCCCAGCGCTGGGCATCGTCGGGCGGGAAGCCGAGTTCGGGCAGGGTCTTGACGACCACTTCGGGGTCGAAGATACGCATCACCAGCTTTTCGCCAAACGCCGTGGGCAAGGTCGACAAACGCAGCTCGACCTCCTGGCCGGTATTGGTCCGGGTCTTGATGCGCCCATCCTGCGGCCTGCGCTTTTCGATCACGTCCATGCGTCCCAGCAGTTTGATGCGCGCGGTCATCGCGATCATCACCACGGCCGGCACCTGGTAGACCTGATGCAGCACGCCGTCGATGCGGAAGCGGATGATGCCGACGTCGCGCTTGGGTTCCAGGTGGATGTCCGAGGCGCGCTGTTCGAAGGCGTAGCTCCACAGCCAGTCGACGATGTTGACGATGTGCTGGTCGTTGGCGTCGACCTGCTTGTTCATCTTGCCCAGTTCGACCAGTTGCTCGAAGTTGTTGCGCAGCGCGAGGTCCTGGCCGCTGGACTTGTTCGCGTCGCGGATCGATTTCGCGAGGCTGAAGAATTGCGAGATGTATTGCGCGATGTCGAGCGGGTTCGCGATCACCAGCTCGATGCGGCGCCGCGAGATGCGCGCGATCTCGTCCTGCCATTCGGTGTGGAAGGGGTCGGCGGTGGCGACGACCAGCGCGTCGCCCTTGAGTTCCACCGGCAGGATGTTGAAGCGGGCCGCGTAGCTGGCCGACATGACGTCCGCCACCTTGGTGAAATCGATCTTCAAGGGATCGATGCGCAGGAAAGGCAGGCCGACCTTGCCGGCGCACCATTCGCTCAAGACGTCCAGCGTCAGCAGTTTATGCGGTGGTTTTGCCGAGACAATCTTGCACTGGGCAATGGCGCTGAGCGGGTGCATGGACCCGGCCGCGCTTTTCAGGATGCCTTGCGCCTGGGAGAAATGCGGCTTGACGGTCGATTTCTCGACGATGCCGTCCGCCAGCAGCCACGAAAACAGGGTTTGCAGATCGAGCGTCTTCGGCTTGGGCTTGGACACGGCGGCGGCAGGGGAGGTGGCTGTGTTCATGAAAACGCTCGAATGATGTGATCAATCTAGCCGGCGGCCTGGATTCCCTTGACCCATGATTTCGCCGGCAGCTTGGTGGACGCCACGATCTGGGCCGCGCGCGCCGCCAGGCGCGCCGGGTCGAGGTCGGGCTTGTTCTTGAAGCACAGCGCGACCACGTTGCTATCGTGGACTTCGGGCAGGCAGATCACGTGAGCGAAGGCGAAGCGCATCGCCTTGATGTTCTTGTTGTAGCTCGGGTGGTCGCCGAACAGATTGACGGTCATGACGCCTTGCTCCGTCAGGCAGGCGTTGCAGGCCTGGTAGAACTCGGGCGTGTCGAGCACCGGGCCGCGCGCGGTGGCGTCGTACAAGTCGGCTTGCAGCACGTCGAAGGCGTCGTGGTTGGCCTCATCCAGCACGAAATCCATGGCGTCCATTTCCAGCACCTGGAAGCGCTCGTCCTGGGCCGGCAGCTTGAACATCGATTCGCAGATGGCGATCACGGACGGGTTCAGTTCAACGGCGGTGATGCCGGCGTCCGGGAACTGGCGGTAGCAGAACTTGGTCAGCGTGGCGGCGCCCAGGCCGAGCTGGGCGATGGTCGCCGGCTGCTCGATGAACAGCATCCAGGCCATCATCTGCTGCGCGTATTCGAGTTCGGGCCAGTCGGGCTTGCGGATGCGCATAGCGCCTTGCACCCATTCGGTACCGAAGTGGAGATAGCGCACGCCGTCCTGTTCGGACAAGGTGACGGGGGCGAACTTGGGCTTGCGCGTGGGACGGCGCGAGGATTCGGCCTGTTCGATGGATTTGCGTTTGATGAGCATAGGACGACCTGAAGGGAACGCCCTATTATATCGGGGCACGGCCTTCCGGATTGCAATGGCAATCGGGAAGGCCGTGCTTTTATCCAAAACCGACAGCGCGGAAAAGCGAAAGGTTCCCCGCGCTGGAAGACAAGCTTGAGCTTACTGGTACTGGTCCGGCTCGACCGACACGCGCAGGCGGACGCGGTTGCCCGGGTCGCGGTTCATCACGGTGGTGTAGGTGTGGCCACGGTAGTCGTAGGTCACGTCGTAGCCGTTGGTGCGCTGCTCGATGGCGTCGACGGTGCGGCACTGGCGCACGGCCTGTTCCTGGGTCTGCGGTGCGTAGTTGCGGCCGTCGTTGTCGACGCGGTCGCCGACCATGGCGCCGGCGATCGCACCGGCGGCGGCCGCGGCCACCTTACCGTTGCCGCTGCCGACCTGGCTGCCCAGCAGGGCGCCGGCGATGCCGCCGACGACCGAGCCGCCCTGGCTGCGCTGCGGCTGCACCTGGGTCTGGACGTAGTCGGTACGGCACTCCTGGCGCGGGGTGCGGATTTGTTCGACGCGCGGCTGCACACGCACCACGCGGCCGAAATCTTCGAAATCGCCTGCCTGGGCCTGGGCCAGGGGCAGGGCACACACGCCCAGGGCGGACAGAATCAGTTTCGCTTTGAAGTTCATGGTCTTCCTCGTTCTTGTGGTGCTTCGTTGGCTTGGGTGTTGGTTGAAAAGGCGATTGCCACAACTGAATGGTAGCGCCAATCGGGACACCTGAACGATCCGCGTGGCAACAAAGTGTAACAGCAGGTATGTATCGAGAATTGCCTGTTCCATAGGGCGGAGCGTGTATAAAGTGCCATAAACGGATAAAAAAACCCGGATTTTTTTACAAATCCCCCCGTGCTCAGCCATATTCGGGTTGATTCAGTTAATACAAAACGTTACCCTTAAGAGACTTGGGGTTTTATTGGCGCGTGGAAAACGAGACCAGGAGAAAGCGAACAAGCCCAACGCTTCCACAGGAAACCACGCATTGGCGCCAGCTGGGTGACTTGAGGAAAAAATGAGTTTGTTGATGAGAGTTCCGCCGAATCTTGTGCAGTCCATCCGTGCCTTCCGTGTTCCGGAGCTGCAAAAGGAGGCGGTCCGCCTGGGCCATCACTTCCTCTATGCCATGTGCTCGAATGCCCTGACCAAGCAGCAAGTCTGCGCGCGTATCGGCGAGCAATTTTATTTCTCCAAGCCCTGCAGCAAGAATTTCGATGCCTTGCGCAACTGCCTTACCGAAGTGATTGCCGGCGCGGGCCCGCAGCCCGGCTTTCTTGCCGTGCTCGATCAATTGCCCAACACCCAGAAATTCGATCGTGAAGCGCGCGAGTCGCTGCTCGACGTGTTCCGCGACGCGGCCGAGTTCTGGGCCGAAAAAAAGGTGCCGTTCCGCGTGTTCTATTCCTTCGACGAGCCGCAATCGCCGCAATCGGTGGGGTGGGTGGGCGCGCGGCCCTTCGAATAATCGCCGCGGTCGAGGTTGGGTCCGGTCCCCGCCTCGGGTTACAATGCCCGCTTATGAAAAATATCGTCATCCTTATTTCTGGCCGCGGCAGCAACATGGAAGCCATCGTGCGGGCATGCGAAACCGAGCGCTGGCCGGCCCGGATTGCCGCCGTGATCAGCAACAAGGCTGACGCCAAGGGGCTCGCGTTCGCCCAGGCGCACGGCATCCCGACCGCCGTCGTGCCGAGCAAGGCGTTCGCGACCCGCGAGGCCTTCGATGCCGTGTTGCAGGAAACCATCGACGGCTTCGCGCCCGACCTGGTGGTGCTGGCCGGTTTCATGCGCATCCTGACCGCGCCTTTCGTCGAGCATTACGCGGGCCGCATGCTGAACATCCACCCGTCGCTGCTGCCGCTGTTCCCGGGCTTGCACACGCACCGGCAGGCGCTGGACGCGGGCGTGGTGGAGCATGGCGCCACGGTACACTTCGTCACTGCCGAGCTGGACCACGGCCCGGGCGTGCTGCAGGCGCGCATTCCCGTGCTGCCGGGCGATACCGAAACCGCCCTGGCCGAGCGCCTGCTCGAAAAAGAACACGTCATTTATCCGCAAGCGGTTCGCCTGTTCATCGAAGACAGGCTGCGCATCGAGGACGGCGAGGTCCGGATCCTCGAGACCTTCGCTGGCTGAACATTTATACAATTCAAGGAACACCATGAGATTGCCCCCCGCGATACTCGGCAATGCGGAAGAGGTATTGCGCGAGATCCTGCGCTTTATGTCGCCGGCCGACGTCACCCTGTCGCGCTACTTCAAGGACCATCCCCGCCTCGGCGGACGCGAGCGCGGCGCCATCGCCGAATGCGTGTATGCGGTGTTGCGTAACAAGACCTTCTACACCGACTTCAGCGGTGGCGGCCGCGGTGCAACCATGCGCCGCCTGGTCCTGCTCGGCATGGCCGAGACCGTCGGCATCGACGCCCTGGGCGGTCTGTCGGACGACGAGAACGCGCTGCTGGAACGCATTCGCGACATCGACCGTTCGCTGCTGCCGTCGCGCCAGCGCGCCAACCTGCCGGATTGGCTGTACGACAAGTTCGTCGCCCAGTACGGCGAGGAAGAGACGATGGAACTGGCCCGGGTGCTGAACACGCCGGCCCCGCTCGACCTGCGCGTGAACACCCTGAAATCCGACCGCGAAAAAGTCATCGCCGAACTGGCGACCGCCCCGATCGCCGCCGAGCCGACCCCGTATTCGCCGACCGGCCTGCGCGTCCTCAAGAAGCCGGCGCTGCAGAACCTGCCGCTGTTCAAGGAAGGCGCGATCGAAGTCCAGGACGAGGGCAGCCAGGTACTGGCCCAGCTGCTGGGCGCGCGCCGCGGCGAAATGGTGGTCGACTTCTGCGCCGGCGCCGGCGGCAAGACGCTGGCCATCGGCGCGATCATGCGCAACACCGGCCGCCTGTACGCCTTCGACGTGTCGGAAAAGCGCCTGGCCAAGCTGAAGCCGCGCATGGCGCGCAGCGGGCTGTCGAACGTGCATCCGGTCGTGATCGCGCACGAGCGCGATGCCAAGGTCAAGCGCCTGGCCGGCAAGATCGACCGCGTGCTGGTCGATGCGCCGTGCTCGGGCATGGGCACGCTGCGCCGCAACCCGGACGTCAAGTGGCGCCAGCAGCCGGACGGCATCGCCGAGATGACGGAAAAGCAAGCCTCGATCCTGGACGGCGCCTCGCGCCTGGTCAAGTTCGGCGGCCGCCTGGTGTACGCCACCTGCAGCTTGCTGAACGAGGAAAACGATGCCATCGTCGAAGGCTTCCTGGCGACGCATCCGGACTTCGAACTGATTCCGATGCACAAGGTGCTGGCGGAACAGCGTATCGAGCTGGAGATGGGTGACACCCTCAAGATGCTGCCGCACAAGCACGGCACCGACGGTTTCTTCGCCGCCGTGTTCGAGCGAAAGGCCGCCGCCAAGCCCGCCAAGCCGGCCGACGACGTCGCTGAAGACGCATCCGCCGAATAAGCCACCGAGGAGCGCGCCTGACGATGCAGCTGACCAGCTTTGTCGACGACCTGATCGATGACCTGAGCCGTCCCGGCATGCCGTGGCAGGCCGGGGCCATCATCGTCAGCATGTTTGCCGGCTGGCTGGTGGCGCGCCTGGTGCAGGTCTGGTGGCACCGCAGGCGCGGCGACGCGCAGGGCGAGGGCGGCGTGCTGCACACCGGCGTCGAGAGTTTTACGCGCGTGGTGTCGCCCTTGCTGGTGGTGGGTTTGCTGACCTTGTCGCAATACCTGCTGAACAGGAACCATTTCCACACGAATATTGTCCGGCTGGCGATCCCGATTTTCTGGTCGCTGGCCGTGATCCGGCTCGCCTTCTACATGCTGCGCCGGGTGTTCGCGCGCCGTGGGCAGCTGGGCGAAGCCTTCGTCACCTTCGAGAAGATCTTCGTGCTGGTGGTGTGGATCGCCGTCGCGCTCTACATCATGGGCATGTGGCCCGACATCTTCGATGTCCTCGACAGCACCAAGCTGAAGTACGGTCCCAAGAAGAACGACCTGGTGTCGCTGGCCGACATCCTGCAGGGCATCATTTCGGTCGGCGTGCTGCTGATGCTGGCGCTGTGGGCCGGCACCGCGCTGGAAGAGCGCCTGATGGGCGTGCAGGCCCTGCACAGCTCGCTGCGCGTGGCGCTGGCGCGGGTGACGCGCGCCGTGCTGATCGTCGGTTCCGTGCTGCTGAGCCTGAGCCTGGTCGGCATCGACCTGACGGTGTTGTCGGTGTTCGGCGGCGCACTTGGCGTCGGCCTCGGTCTCGGCATGCAGCGCATCGCCAGCAACTACGTGTCCGGCTTCATCATCCTGATCGAGCGCAGCCTGTCGATCGGCGACATGATTTCGGTGAACACCTTTACCGGCAAGGTCACCCAGATCAACACCCGCTACACGGTGCTGCAGGGCCTGGATGGCGTCGAGACCGTGTTGCCGAACGAAATGCTGGTGTCGGGTGCCGTGCAGAACCAGACGCTGAGCACGCGCAAGCTGCGCGCCTCGACCAAGGTGACGGTGGCCTTCGGTTCCGACCTGAACGTCGTCATGCCCTTGCTGATCGCACAAGCCGTCGGCACGCCGCGCGTGCTCGAGGACCCGGCGCCGGGCTGCTCGCTGTCGCGTTTCGGCCCGGATGGCTACGAGCTCGACCTGGGCTTCTGGATCGCCGACCCGGAAAACGGCTCGGGCGGCGTGAGCGCCGAGATCAACAAGAAAATCTATGCGCTGGTGCAAGCCGGCGACATCAAACTGGGCTATCCAGCGGTTGATACTCGCCTGCTCGACTCCCATATAGCGTCGATTGTGGCGCGGATCACGCAACCCGGCACCGATTCACGGCCTGTATCGAATTGATTGCGCCGTACGGTGCCGTGCAGCACTGGATACGCGTAAAATGCGGGGTGCGCCCGTCCACTCCCATGAATTCTTCCTCATCGATCGTTCCATAGAAAGAACGGCAACTCTTCTAGGCTATCCATTTCTGGAGCATTAATGAATTTTCTGAGCAACACCTTCAACGCCGTGCTGTCCTTCCTGGATGGCGGCCTGTTCGACTTGTCGGTCTGGCAGATGGTTGCGTACACGCTGGTCGTGACCCATATCACGATCGCGGGTGTGACGATCTACCTGCACCGCCACCAGGCCCATCGCGCGCTGGAGTTGCATCCGATCGTCAGCCATTTCTTCCGCTTCTGGCTCTGGTTGACCACCGGCCAGGTCACCAAGGAATGGGCTGCGGTGCACCGCAAGCACCATGCGAAGTGCGAAACCGTCGAGGATCCGCACAGCCCGCAGACGCATGGCATCAAGAAGGTGCTGCTCGAAGGCGCGGAACTGTATCGCACCGAAACCAAGAACAAGGAAACCCTGGCCAAGTACGGCCACGGCTGCCCGAATGACTGGATCGAGAACAATCTCTACACCAAGTACCGCTGGCTGGGCGTGTCGATCCTGCTGCCGCTCTCCGTCATGCTGTTCGGCGTCGCCGGCCTCACGATCTGGGCCGTGCA
>CAJYQM010000008.1 GCA_913777025.1 uncultured Massilia sp.
CTGTACAACCACCACATTCCACAACGCGCCATCGGCAGTAAAACGCCCATTCTGGCACTTAAAGAGTGGCAACAGAAACGGCCAGAATTATTCGTTAAACGCGTTTACGATCAAACGGGACTGGACAGCTAATGAGCACGCACGTCGACGAAGGCAGTAATCACTATTTCGATGCAGTTTCGAATTCGGCATAGTTCAGCAAGCAATCGACGCGGTCGGATGCTGGCAGCCAAGCTGGACTGTCCGCGTTCGTCGGGCACTGCCGGTCGCGCCAGCCGGAGATCTTTTCGTCCCAGCAACATGCTATGCTGACTCGACCGGCCGAAACCGGTCAGGAGCGGACGGTCGAAGCTAAATTTAGCTGGCACAGGTCTTGAGGAGATTGTTGTGGATATTGAGAAAACCTAGTGGATCACTTCGAGAACATTGCAAAGACGCTTTTGGAGCGAGAAGGATATTGGGTCATCCAGTCCTTTAAGATCAATCTTAGTCCTTCGCAGAAGGCGCAGATTCATGCTTCCAAATCTTCGATCCCGCGTCCCGAAATCGATCTACTGGCATTGCATATACCTACGTCGACAATCATCGCGTTCGAAGTAAAGTCGTTCTTTGATTCTGTCGGGGTCAAGCTAGTTGATGTGGCAGCCAACCATGAAGTCCCGGAAGGCCGCTACAAACTCTTTACTTGTGCCCCATACCGTAAGATCGTCTTTGATCAGCTACGTACTGACCTGCTCGCTTTGGGACTGATGGGGCCTGCGTTTCAAATTCGCCTTGGTCTTATCGCTGGGAATGGCCGTAAAGCAGACATTGAGGCAATGCGGAATCATTTCGCTGAACGCAACTGGGAGTTTTGGAGTCCAGCGGATGTCAAAGCGCGTGTCCAGCGGTTTGCGGATGACGGGTATTGCAACGACCCAGCAGTTATAACTGCGAAAATTCTGCAGCGATAAGACCGAACGGACTAGTAAATCGTATGTCCGATTTGGGTCGATTGCGGCCCGTCGCGTACGGCCCGGGACCTATAAGGCTTGTTTCGAGGGGCGGCACTTTCGGGGCGTTTGCTTCGGAAACGAGGTTGTCCAATTCCCGTTTCACACTGTGCATTTTCGCTAGCGCGGCCTGGACAATGACTGCTTCCTGGGGAATTAATACGCGGGCGAAGCCTAGTGCACCGGCAAACAAACAGAGTGCAGCTACCAAGAGAATGACCTCGCGGGCGTCATTTTTTGGGCTTAAGTTCAAAAAAACTGGGGACATATCGTCGAATACCTCGGCCTGCACAAAATATTTTCAACAGTCGGCGCCTGCCGTGAATTCAATGCCGCTACACGCGGAATAGCCGCAGTCGTTAAGCATTCCGAAGTTTTCTGCACAAACTGATATGGAATAACTATCGCTCGAATGCTGCAAGTCGCTCGTGCATCTGGAAGCAATGAGGGCCATCTGATCGGACCCAGTGTGGCCTGCGATAGTCAAGCGCAGCCCGCATCTCTTTTACCAAGGCTTCGTCGGAAACCATCTTCAAAATCATAGGCATATGGTACCTATCGAAATCTACGAGCCATTCGTATACGTTGTGCGGCACCGCCTTATCCAATGTCATCAATCAGGCTGGATTCATTTCGCCAGATTGTTCGGCCCACTTCTGATGAGCCAGGGAATCCGTCAAACAAGGCTCAAAACGGGGCTTGTCCCAGCCAGCATTTTCGCTCGGCGGAGCGACCCACCAGGGGGCGGTCGCCAAGGTCTTCATATATAAGGTTTTTGAGCCAAAGAGAAGCCTACTGTCAAACAAACCCATTCCCGAGACGGTACCACACCTACTCAAGTTCAAATGAACTATTATTTCAGCTGTTGGATAAATACAGAAAGGAATGGAATACTTTTCGGCCCAGGTCAGTGGGCCTTCAAATCCTCTGATCTTGAGTTCCGCGATCAGGAATTCAAAAGCCTCTGGAGAGGATTCGCCCCACAACTTAACAACAGCTTTTGGAACAGTTTTACGCATCATTAATTTCGAACGCACTTACCATTAATTAAATATCTGGTCCTGCCCACATGGCCAGCGGAAGGCTGAACACCACCCTTACGATCGAGCGGGCCGCCAAACCACCCACTTGAGCAGCGACCTACCGACCCGCACGCGCCGTCAATGTTCCTTTCAGTCTGAATGACAGTATAGACCTATACCTAATTGTGAATAAATGGCCTTCCCAGCCACAATACTACTGACGCTTCTCGCTTCCGAGGCAATCGCCAAGCGTCCAAGAGCTTCATCACTGGCAAACAGGGTTTTCTGGAAGCGGGTCAGTTTTGCACTCAAACCATTCGTGACCTCACCGATGATGACGTTCCCATCCTTGACCGCAATGAAGTCCGCAACACCCCGAAGCGGCATCGAGAAACTCTCCAAGGGCGGCTTAGAGCGCCTAACAAAACCCTATAGTTGCTCAGCAGGCAACAGCCGAGTACACTGCGCAGTGCCGACCGTCCGCTATCGGCCCGTAAGCCGACGCTACAATATGTCCGCAATCGGCCATGTGAGGAAGATCGATTTGGTAACATGTTTTGGGTGAGGTGCTCGGCTTTCGTGTACCCGATCGGCACATATGCACACCGCCGTCTCGCTAC
Source organism: uncultured Massilia sp. (assembly GCA_913777025.1). Lineage (GTDB taxonomy): Bacteria > Pseudomonadota > Gammaproteobacteria > Burkholderiales > Burkholderiaceae_D > Telluria. The sequence goes on from CAJYQM010000008.1 coordinate 2,635, forward strand.
GGGTCCCTGATTGAGACGACAGATAGCATTTAAAATAAAGTATTTAGTGACAGGCAGTTCACTAAGGATGCTGCATAAGTTCAATAGTGTGGCCGTCAGGTCCTCGGGTATAAACCAAGATGGTTCCGCTAGGCGCGGTTTGCGGTTCGCCGGTTGCCGTCCACCCATAAGGGCGCATGCGGTTTAGCATTGCGCGCAGATCAGTCACGGCAAACGTCAAATGAGCCGAACCGACATCACATGGACGTTGCTTTAAAATCAAGCGGTCTTCTGGTGAATCGTACTCAAGCAGCTCAATTTTGTATCCATCGGGACCTTGTAGGAGAGCATTTCTTAAATATGCCCCAGGCACACCGACAACTTGTTCCATCGCGTGCCCACCGCCGAGCTCTTTACGGTAAACGAGTTGAAAGCCGAGAACTTCAGTCCAGAAATCAAGTACGCCATCTATCGATGCGACTGTCAGCCCAGTATGCTCGGTGCGTAATACCGTAGAGGTTTGGTAGTTCATGAATGCATCCTGTCATTACAGTCTGGCCTGCGAATTTATGCGATAGCTGAAATCCGGCCGGGACTGCCTTCCTTACTTTAACAGATGGCCGTTCTGGTTCGAAAGGGGAAGGACGTGTATCAGCCTGCATCGGACGCCCAGCCAGGCGCACTTTGGCTCTCAGTGGCGCAATTTGCTGTACGACGAAGGCTAGTCGCTAAATTTGGTGGAGTCAGTCGCGTAATTTGATGTAATCACTTTCGCGGCCGCACCTCACCAATTTTGTCATTGCACGGAATGGAGAGCGAGAAACGCTTAAGCGCACTCTCGCTTTTCCTTACATCGCTGGGCGCCGACAGTGGCGTGCAGTTGAATGCGCTCCATTAACTCGACCAGGCGCGCGTTGCGGGTGCCGGGCCGCGGCGACCAGGTCGGTCCACAACCGTGACCGTGCGTGATCGTCCGATCGTCAGTCCTTCGCCGGATCCCGGTAACGGAAAGGATCCGTCGCCGTCGGCTGCTTCGGCAACACATTCCTCGGCAGCGGCGCATCGCTCTCCGCTGCCTGCAGCAGCACGGTCGCCATGATCACCGCCGCCTGGCGCAAGTCCTCGGTGCGCAGGTGGTCGAAGGTGTCGAGGTTCGAGTGGTGCACCTGGCTGCCGTAGTCGAGCGGGTCCTGGATGAACTGGAAGGCGGGCAGGCCCATGCCGGCCATGATTTCATGGTCGGTGCCGCCGGTCTTCTTGGCCACGACCTTGTCCGCGCCCAGGCTGGCGAACGGGGCCAGCCAGTTGCGCAGCACCGGCATGGCGGCGAAGTTGCCTTCGGCGTAGATGCCGCGGATCTTGCCGGAGCCGTTGTCGAGGTTGAAGTAGGCCGTCATCTGCTGGTAGCCGGGCAGGGGCGTGATCGGGTAGGTCTCCCACATGAACTCGGGGATTTGCGCCTGCGCCGCGTTCGAGGGACGCGGGCGCGTCGCGATGTGCTGCTTGATGTAGGCGAGCGAGCCCAGCAGGCCTTGCTCCTCGCCCGACCACAGGGCAAAGCGGATGGTGCGCTTCGGCTTGACGCCGAGCTGGGACAGGATGCGCGCCGCTTCCATCACCACCACCGAGCCGGCGCCGTTGTCGGCGGCACCGTCGCCGGCGACCCAGCTGTCGAGGTGGGCGCCGGCCATCACGTAGCCGGCTTGCGGGTCGCTGCCCGGGATCTCGGCCAGCACGTTATAGGCCTTGGTGTCGCGGTCGTCGAAGTGGACCTTGCTGTTCAGCTCGAGCTTCACTTCGCCGACCCTGGCCAGGCGCGCCAGGCGGCGGTAATCCTCGGCCGCCATCTCGACGGCCGGCAGCGACACGGTGTCGCCCTTGCCGTGGAAATAGCCTTCGCCCTGGACCAGGCCGCCGTTGCGGTAGGACATCTTGACGAGGGCCTGGGCGCCTTCAAGCGCCATGAAGCGGTCGATCTCGCGCGCCAGCTCGAAATACTTCTTGTACAGGTCGAACGACTGCTCCGGATCGTAGCGCGGCTGGTCGTAGGTCGACAGCTTGCCCAGTTCAGCCTCGTCGTAGCGCTTGAACGGGGCCGTGGTGCCGTCCTTGGCGTCGTCCGGATAGCTGACCAGCACGATCTTGCCCCTGACCTTGCCTTTCCAGGCGGCCAGGTCGCGGATGCTGCGGATCGGCGCGACGACGATCGGCGCGACCAGCGTGCCACGGGTCGGCGGCGTCCAGGCGACCGGGATCGAGGTCAGGGCCAGCGGACGCGGCGCCACCATGCTGCTGCTGGCCGATTCGATCCACCAGCCACGGCCGAACTCGTAGCCTTCGAGGTGCACGTTCTGCAAGCCCCAGCTGCCGAACATCTGCTGGGTCCACTTCTCCGCCTGGCGCATGGCCGGGGAGTTGGTCATGCGCCCGCCGATCTGGTCGGTGAGGTGGGCGGCCAGGCTCACGACCTGGCCGCGGTTGTAGCCTTCGTCGGCGATGCGGTTGATCGTGTTGGCGTCGACCGGTTCGGCGTGCGCGCCGAAACAGCCCACCAGGGCGGCGGCGAGCAGGCCGGCCTTGCGGATGTTGAGCATGAAGTCCTCGAGTTATTGTCAAAAGGGAATTGATCGAGGAATTCTACGCCTGCAATTTCTTAGCGTCAGCAATAACTGTTCAATTTCTCATGTTTCGCGCAAGTGTTTCATCGTGAAACACGTGAAACATCATGGGTGACGGATTCGTCCTTCATCTCAAGGCAAGTCCTTGAAAACCGGCCAGCTTGTCGTAGAAGAGAAACTGGCATGCTCCTTGCGTTATAGGGAGCGACACCGCATCCACCGCATTATTCAGAAAGGGAAGACATGAGCCAACATTCCGCAGGCGCCGCATTCCGCCGTGCCGTCCAGGAAGAACATCCGCTGCAAGTCGTCGGCGCGATCAACGCCAACCACGCCCTGCTGGCCAGGCGCGCCGGCTACCGCGCGATCTACCTGTCGGGCGGCGGCGTGGCCGCGGGTTCGCTGGGCTTGCCGGACCTGGGCATCTCCGGCCTGGAAGACGTGCTGATCGACGTGCGCCGCATCAGCGACGTGTGCGACCTGCCGCTGCTGGTCGATGTGGACACCGGCTTCGGCGCCTCGGCCTTCAACGTGGCGCGCACCGTGCGCTCCCTGATCAAGGCCGGCGCGGGCGCCTGCCACATCGAGGACCAGGTCGGCGCCAAACGCTGCGGCCACCGTCCGGGCAAGGAAATCGTCAGCCAGGGGGAAATGGTCGACCGCATCAAGGCCGCCGCCGATGCCCGCACCGACGACGACTTCGTGATCATGGCGCGCACCGACGCGCTGGCCGTCGAGGGCCTGGACAAGGCCGTCGAGCGCGCGGTCGCCTGCGTCGAAGCCGGCGCCGACATGATCTTCCCGGAAGCGATCACCAGCCTCGAGATGTATAAACAGTTCAAGGATGCGGTTAAGGTGCCGATCCTGGCCAACATCACCGAATTCGGCAGCACGCCGCTGTTTACGGTGGACGAATTGCGCGGCGCCGATGTCGACATCGTGCTCTACCCACTGTCGGCCTTCCGCGCCATGAATAAGGCGGCCGAGAACGTCTACACGGCGATCCGCCGCGACGGCACCCAGCAGGCCGTGCTCGACAGCATGCAGACGCGTGACGAACTCTACGACCGCATCGACTATCACAGCTTCGAGCAGAAGCTCGACGCGCTGTTTGCCCAGAACAAATCCAAATAAAGCACCGAGGAGATCCAGCATGACCGAACAAGCGAAGACCGACATCCCTGCGTTCAAACCGAAGAAATCCGTCGCCCTGTCCGGCGTCGCCGCCGGCAACACGGCATTGTGCTCGGTGGGCCGCTCCGGCAACGATCTGCACTACCGCGGCTACGACATCCTGGACGTGGCCGGCAACAGCGAGTTCGAGGAAATCGCCTACCTGCTGGTGCACGGCAAGCTGCCGGGCGAAGCCGAGCTGCGCGGCTACAAGGCCAAATTGAAGATGCTGCGCGGCCTGCCGCAGGCCGTCAAGTCGGCCCTCGAAGCGCTGCCGGCCGGCGCCCACCCGATGGACGTGATGCGCACCGGCGTCTCGGTGCTGGGCTGCGTGCTGCCGGAAAAGGACGACCACAACCTGGCCGGCGCGCGCGACATCGCCGACCGCCTGATGGCGTCCTTCGGTTCGATGCTGCTGTACTGGTACCACTACAGCCACAATGGCAAGCGCATCGACGTGGAAACCGACGACGATTCGATCGGCGGCCACTTCCTGCACCTGCTGCACGGCTTCAAGCCCTCGGAGGAATGGGTCAAGGCAATGCACACCTCGCTGATCCTGTACGCCGAGCACGAATTCAACGCCTCGACCTTCACCGGGCGCGTGATCGCCGGCACCGGTTCCGACATCTATTCGGCCATCACCGGCGCCATCGGCGCGCTGCGCGGCCCGAAGCACGGCGGCGCCAACGAAGTCGCGCTCGACATCCAGAAGCGCTACGAAAACGCCGACGAAGCCGAGGCCGACATCCGCAACCGCGTGGCCAACAAGGAAGTCGTGATCGGCTTCGGCCACCCGGTGTACACCATCTCCGATCCGCGCAACAAGGTGATCAAGGAAGTGGCCCGCTCGCTGTCGCAGAGCGCCGGTTCGATGAAGATGTTCGACATCGCCGAGCGCCTGGAATCGGTGATGTGGGAAGTGAAAAAGATGTTCCCGAACCTGGACTGGTTCTCGGCCGTCTCCTACCACATGATGGGCGTGCCGACGGCGATGTTCACGCCGCTGTTCGTCATCTCGCGCACGTCCGGCTGGTCGGCGCACGTCATCGAGCAGCGGATCGACAACAAGATCATCCGGCCGAGCGCGAATTACGTGGGGCCGGAGGATTTGCAGTTCGTGCCGCTGGCCGAACGTAAGTAAGCTGGAATTACGGTAACGGAAGCAGTACACGCGGCCATGAAACCGTCGCCCCAGCGAAGGCAGGGGCCCAAGTTCGTGGTGCTGCCGAAAACTTGGGCCCCCGCCTTCGCGGGGGCGACGTGCTGCCGCCAACAAGAGAATTGATCATCATGAACAGCAACTACCGCAAACCCCTGCACGGCACCAACCTGCATTACTTCGACGCCCGCAGCGCCGTCGACGAGATCCAGCCCGGTGCCTGGGACAGGCTCCCCTACACCTCGCGCGTGCTGGCCGAAAACCTGGTGCGCCGCTGCGAGCCGCAAGCGCTGGTGGCCTCGCTCAAGCAACTCATCGAACGCAAGCGCGACCTCGACTTCCCCTGGTTCCCCGCACGCGTGGTCTGCCACGACATCCTGGGCCAGACCGCGCTGGTCGACCTGGCCGGCCTGCGCGATGCCATCGCACTGGAAGGCGGCAACCCGGCGCTGGTCAATCCGGTGGTGCCGACCCAGCTGGTGGTCGACCACTCGCTGGCCGTCGAGTGCGGCGGCTTCGACCCGGATGCCTTTGCCAAGAACCGCGCCATCGAGGACCGCCGCAACGAGGACCGGTTCGACTTCATCGAGTGGACCAAGAAGGCCTTCAAGAACGTCGACGTGATCCCGCCGGGGAACGGCATCCTGCACCAGATCAACCTGGAGCGCATGAGCCCCGTGGTGCAGGTGCGCGATGGCGTGGCTTTCCCGGACACGCTGGTCGGCACCGACTCGCACACGCCCATGGTCGACGCGCTGGGCGTGATCGCGATCGGCGTCGGCGGGCTGGAGGCGGAGAGCGTGATGCTGGGCCGTGCCTCGTACATGCGCCTGCCGGACATCGTCGGCGTGGAACTCACGGGCAAGCCGCAGCCGGGCATTACCGCCACCGACATCGTGCTGGCGCTGACCGAGTTCCTGCGCAAGTCGAAGGTGGTCTCAAGCTACCTGGAATTCTATGGCGAAGGCGCCGCCAACCTGACGCTGGGCGACCGCGCGACGATCTCCAACATGGCTCCGGAATACGGCGCCACCGCCGCCATGTTCGCCATCGACGAGCAGACCATCAAGTACCTGAAGCTCACCGGCCGCGACGAGGAACTCGTCAAGCTGGTCGAGCTGTATGCGCAGGAAACCGGACTGTGGGCCGATACGCTGCAGAACGCCGAATACGAGCGCGTGCTCCAGTTCGATTTGTCGACCGTGGTGCGCAACATCGCGGGACCGTCGAATCCGCACAAGCGCGTGCCGACCTCGGAACTGGCCGAGCGTGGCATCGCCGGCATCGTCGAGAACGAGCCGGGCCGCATGCCGGACGGCGCCGTGATCATCGCGGCCATCACCAGCTGCACCAACACCAACAACCCGCGCAACATGATCGCGGCAGGCCTGCTGGCGCGCAATGCCAACCGCGCGGGATTGCTGCGCAAGCCCTGGGTGAAATCCTCGCTGGCGCCGGGCTCCAAGGCGGTGGCCCTGTACCTGGAAGAGGCGGGCCTGCTGCCGGAGCTGGAGCGGCTCGGCTTCGGCATCGTCGCCTTTGCCTGCACCACCTGCAACGGCATGAGCGGCGCGCTCGATCCCGTCATCCAGAAGGAAGTCGTCGAGCGCGATTTGTACGCGACCGCCGTCCTGTCCGGCAACCGCAACTTCGACGGCCGCATCCACCCGTATGCCAAGCAAGCCTTCCTGGCTTCGCCCGCGCTGGTGGTGGCGTATGCGATCGCCGGCACGATCCGCTTCGACATCGAGAAGGACGTGCTGGGCGTCGACGCCGCCGGCAAGCAGGTCAGGCTGGCCGACATCTGGCCGAGCGACGAGGAGATCGACGCCGTGGTGGCGCAGGCCGTCAAGCCGCAGCAGTTCCGCAACGTGTATGACGTGATGTTCGCGCGCCAGGAAACCGCGGAGGAAGCGGTGTCGCCGCTGTACGACTGGCGCCCCATGAGCACCTACATCCGCCGTCCGCCCTACTGGGAAGGCGCGCTGGCCGGGGCGAGGACCCTGGCGGGCATGCGGCCGCTCGCGGTGCTGGGCGATAACATCACCACCGACCACCTGTCGCCGTCGAACGCCATCATGATGGACAGCGCCGCCGGTGAATACCTGTACAAGATGGGCTTGCCGGAAGAGGACTTCAACTCCTACGCGACCCACCGCGGCGACCACCTGACGGCCCAGCGCGCGACCTTCGCCAACCCGACGCTCAAGAACGAGATGGTGCGCAACGCCGACGGATCGGTGCGTGCGGGTTCGCTGGCCCGCATCGAGCCCGAGGGCACCGTCACGCGCATGTGGGAAGCGATCGAGACCTACATGGAGCGCAAGCAGCCGCTGATCGTGATCGCCGGCGCCGACTACGGGCAAGGTTCCTCGCGCGACTGGGCGGCCAAGGGCGTGCGCCTGGCGGGCGTGGAAGCGATCGTGGCCGAGGGCTTCGAGCGCATCCACCGCACCAACCTGGTCGGCATGGGCGTGCTGCCGCTGGAATTCCAGCCGGGCACGACGCGCCTGAGCCTGGGCATCGACGGTACCGAGACCTTCGACGTGGTGGGCGAGCGCACGCCGCGCGCGACCCTGACGCTGGTCATCCACCGCCGCGCCGGCGAGAGGGTGGAGGTGCCGGTCACCTGCCGCCTCGATACGGCGGAAGAGGTGTCGATCTACGAGGCGGGCGGCGTATTGCAGCGCTTTGCCCAGGACTTCCTGGCGACGACCAAGGTGGCCGCTTAAGACGATACATAAACATACC
>CAJYQM010000009.1 GCA_913777025.1 uncultured Massilia sp.
GCGTTCGCCGGTGACGGCCACGACCTGGGCTTGCAGGTCGTCGCGCTCGGCTTCGAGTTCCTCGCCGGCCGCGACCAGGGCCTGCATGTCGCTGTCGGCCTGCTCCAGTGCCGCGCGGCTCGGGGCGGCACTTTCCTGGGCGTACTGGCGTGCCCAGTCGGCCAGGCCGGCGAGCAGCGCTGGCGGCAGTTCGGCCGGCGGCGCTTCGGGCAGCGCCGCATGCTCGGCGCGCCTGGCGGCCTGGTGGCGGCCGACGGCGCTGGCGGAAGCGCCGCCGAGCGCCGCGCGTACCGCCTCGACGGTGATGGGCTGGCCATCGGCCTGCAAACCGGCGGCGGCCGCCGCGACGTCGTCGAATGTGATGTCCTGCCCTGCCATGTGCTCTCCGCTACGGTAATAAAGTTCGAGGCCGCATCTTACCTGAGCTGAAGCCAACGTAAAGCCGGACAGCACCGTTCGGCCCCGTCTGTATGCATTTCGAGACGGCATCCTTGCAATCCATCGCAAAGCGCCTGCGCCGGGCCGCCCGTTTGCTTACGATTTTAGTCATCGAACAATCAACCACGGAGAAACCGCCATGAGCACCACGCCCGCCCGCCGCTTCCTGATCGCCGCCTGCGCCCTCGCCTTCGCCGCGTCCCTCGCGCCCCAGGCCCAGGGCCTGGACTGGGGCTTCGGCAACGGCAAGCAGGTCCGCGGCACCGGCAATGTGCAGCGCCAGGCGCGCACGGTGGGCGACTTCAGCGGCCTGTCGCTGGCCCAGGAACTGCCGGGCAAGGTCGAAGTGCGGAGCGGCGGCCCGGCCGGCGTGACCGTCGAAGCCGACGCCAACCTGCTGCCGCTGATCGAGACCGTGGTCGAGAACGGCACCTTGCGCCTGCGCAGCCGCGACAAGGCCAGGCTGCAATCCGAACACCTGAAGGTCATCGTGCAGGGCCGCAAGCTGGAGCGCCTGGCGGTGGAAGGCGCGGGCGATATCGATGCGGACATGGTGCGCGGCAGCCGCGTGCAACTGAGCAGCAGCGGCTCGGGCGACATCGAAGTCGACCGGATCGAAGGCGGGAATGCCACCATCTCCCTGAGCGGCAGCGGCGACGTCAAGGTGGAACGCGGCGAGGTGGGCATCCTGAAGGTGTCGAGCGCCGGCTCCGGCGACGCCGACCTGGAACGCGTGCGCAGCAGCAGCGCCAGCGTCAGCATCGCCGGCTCGGGCGACATCCAGGTGTGGGCCGAGAAGACGCTGGACGCGTCGATCGCCGGCTCCGGCGACGTGAATTATCGCGGCGACCCGCAAGTGCGCAAGTCGGTGGCCGGCTCGGGCGAGGTGCGCCGCGTGGGCGGCGCGCAGCGCTGAAACCGCGCAAGCGGCCGGCCCGTCAGTGCGCGTTCCGGGCGCTGTAGGTCAAGGGCTTGACCGGCACGTTCAGGTTCACGCTCTCGCGCTTGCCGTCGGCGCCCTGCACGGTGAGGGTCAGCGGCACCTGCTCGCCCTCCTTCATCTGGCGCTTCAGGTCGAGCAGCATGATGTGGTAGCCGCCCGAGGCCAGGTTGACCGGCTGGCCGGCCGGCAGGTCGATGCCGTCGACCGCGTGCATGCGCATGGTCTGGCCCTGCATCTCCATCTGGTGGATTTCGACGCGGCCGGCGGCCGGGGTGCTGGCCGCGACCAGGCGCGCCGCCTTTGCGGCCTTGAGCTGCATGAAGGCGCCGGTGGCTTTCTGGGCCGGGACGGTGGCGCGGATCCACGGGTCGGTGACGCTGACCTGGGCTTGCGCGAAGGCGTGGGAGGCGAGCAGGCTGGCGCCGGCCAGCAGGAGGATGCGTTTGAACATGGCGTTATCCGTTGAATGACAAGTACATATCGGCTTGGATCAGCGCGGCGCCGTCAGGGTTTCGCGCTCCACCTGCACCGTCTCGGTCCCGTCCGTGATCCATACCTGCCCGTCCTGGATCGTGCACTGCAGCTGCATGTTGCGGCTGCACAGGCGTTCCAGGGCGGCGCTGGTCTCGGGCAGGATATTGACGATGGTGATCTTTTTGGCACGCTCGATCTTGGACGCGAGCTGCTTGAACCAGATGTGGCTGGTCGCGCTGTAGCTGTACACCAGCACCTGGTTCGACTGGCCGCTGGCTTTCATCAGGCGGCGTTCGTCGGGCTGGCCGACTTCGATCCAGGTCTCGATGGCGCCGGTCAGGTCTTTCAGCCACAGGGCCGGTTCCTCGACGTCGAACAGGTCCTTGCCGAAGGTGAGCGCCGGGTCGGCGTGCAAGGCGAAGGCGAGCAGGCGGATCATCACGCGCTCGTCGGTTTCCGAAGGATGGCGCGCGATGGTGAGCGCGTGCTCCTGGTAGTAGTTGCGGTCCATGTCCGCAATGTTCAGGTCTGCCTTGTAGATCGTTGCTTTCAGGGCCATCGGGTGTTTCCAGCTTTCTTGTCAGGGTTCAGCTGAAGACGACGGTCTTGTCGCCGTTCAGCAGGATGCGGTGTTCCACGAACCACTTGACCGCGCGCGCCAGCACGACGCTCTCGACGTCGCGGCCGATCGCCGTCAGCTCGTCCACGCGCATGGCGTGGTCGACGCGCTCGACGTCCTGCTCGATGATCGGGCCCTCGTCCAGGTCGCCGGTGACGAAATGGGCGGTGGCGCCGATCAGCTTGACGCCGCGCTTGTGCGCCTGCGCGTACGGGCGCGCGCCCTTGAAGCTGGGCAGGAAGGAATGGTGGATGTTGATCGCCCTGCCCTTCAAGGCCTCGCACAGCCCCGGCGACAGGATCTGCATGTAGCGCGCCAGCACGACCAGGTCGATGTCGTGGCGGTCCAGCAGTTCGATGATGCGCTTTTCCTGGGCGAGCTTGTCCGCTTCACTGGCGCCGGCTTCGAGCGGCAAGTGGTGGAAGGGGATATTGTAACTGGCCGCGAGCTGGTAGAACTCCATGTGGTTCGAGACGATCGCCGGAATCTCAACCGGCAGCAGGCCGCTGCGGTAGCGGAACAGCAGGTCGTTCAGGCAGTGGCCGATCTTCGACACCATGATCAGCACGCGCGGCTTGCGCGCGGCGTCGTGCAGCTGGCCGGACGCGTTCAACTGCGTGCACAGGGCCTCGAAGCCGGCGCGCAGCGTGC
>CAJYQM010000010.1 GCA_913777025.1 uncultured Massilia sp.
GGCGCGGCCGCCGTCGGGACGCCGGTCGCGCCCGCCGGCTGCGCGCCGGACGTCGGCGCCGGCGCCATCGACTTGTTCAGGTATTCGATCTTCGCCGTGCTGCGCAGGCGCTGCAGCTCGTTCGCAGCCATTTCCTGGTTCTTGCGCTTCATCAGGAACTGCTCGATCTGCGGGGCGGCCGCCTGCAGCGACACCGGCGCATCCTTCACGTCTGTCACGGTGATGAACAGCGCGCGCGGCCCTTCCTTGACCACGAACAGCTGCCCTTTGGGCATGCCCAGCAGCTTTTCGGACAAGGCTGGCGGCACGTCGGCCGTGGAGCGCGTGATTTCGGTGCGGCCATACTTGATCTTGTGCGCGTCCAGCCAGACCGCGACCTCTTCCAGCGACTTCGCGCTGTCGGCCGCGGTGCGCACTTCGGCCGTCAAGTCGCCGGCGGCAATGATGATCTCGCTCATGCCAAACTGCTTGCGATCCGAGAAGAAGGCCGGGTTCTTGTTGAAGTATTCCTCGACCTCGGCCGGCGTCGGGCGCGGAACATTGCCGATGCGCTTTTGCAGATAGGCCTGGGCAATGATCAGCGAACGTGCCCGGTCGATCGCCTGCATGACTTTCGGATCGCGGTCGAGGTTTTCGCTGGCCGCCGCCTCCTGCAGCAGCTGGCGGTCGATCAGCACTTGCAGCAATTGCTTGCTGGCAGCTTCCTGCTGGGCCGCCGCGACGTTCGCGCGCTGCAGTTCCTCGTTCAATTGCAGCGCCGTGAGCTCGGCGCCGTTCACGCTGGCCAGCGCCTGGCCCGGCTTTTTCTCCTTGGCCTTGTCGCCGCAGCCGCCCAGCACGGCGGCCAGCACGAGCAGCGCACACAGCGCGCGCGCCGGGGTCGTCGGAAACATCGTCTTCATGGCGGGATCGGTGTTCTTCAAGATGCATTCCTCGCGTGGTTGACTCGAACTCGGAAACTGCGGAACTCAGGCCGCGTGCCTGTCCTCGCCTGCGCCCGCGGCCAGGAAGGCGGCGTAGGCGCGGCGCAAGCCATCCGGCAGCGGCGTGCTCGCCCGCCAGCCCAGGACATTCAGCTTGGACACGTCGAGCAGCTTGCGTGGCGTGCCGTCCGGCTTGCTGGTGTCGAACGCGATGCGGCCGCGGTAGCCGACCACCTCGCCCACCAGGTGCGCCAGCGCGGCGATGGTGACGTCCTCGCCGGTGCCGACGTTGATGTGCGAATGCATCGGATCGGTATTCGCCGCGTAGGTGGCGCGCTCCAGGTTCATCACGTGGACGCAGGCCGCCGCCATGTCGTCGACGTAGAGGAATTCGCGCATCGGCTTGCCGCTGCCCCAGATCACGACTTCCGGCGCGTCCGCCAGCCTGGCTTCGTGGAAGCGCCGGATCAGGGCCGGGATCACGTGGCTGTTTTCGGGGTGGTAGTTGTCGCCCGGACCGTACAAGTTGGTCGGCATCACGCTGCGGTAATCGGTGCCGTACTGGCGGTTGTAGCTTTCGCACAGCTTGATGCCGGCGATCTTGGCCATGGCATACGGTTCATTGGTCGGCTCCAGCATGCCGTTCATCAAATACTCTTCGCGGATCGGCTGCGGGGCCAGGCGCGGGTAGATGCAGGACGAGCCGAGGAACAGCATCTTCTGGATGCCGCTGCGCCATGCTTCATGGACGACATTGGCCTCGACCATCATGTTGTCGTAGATGAATTCCGCCGGATACGTGTTGTTGGCGTGGATGCCGCCGACCCGCGCCGCGGCCAGGTAGACCTGGTCGATGCGTTCGTCCTGGAAGAAGGCGCGTACCCGGGCCTGGTCCGTGAGTTCCAGGTCGCGATGGCTGCGCGTGACGATGTTGGCATGGCCTTGCGCGCGCAGGGTGCGCACGATGGCCGAACCGACCAGCCCATTGTGGCCGGCAACGTAGATGCGGGGCTGCGTATCCAAGATTCACTCCAAAGACATTGCGACGTCGTAACCATGCGAGGCCAGCAGCTTGTGGCGGCGTGCCGTGTCGAGATCGTGCGCCACCATTTCCTGCACCATCGCCGCGAAGCCGGTCCGGGGTTCCCAGCCCAGGCGCTCGCGTGCCTTGCCCGGGTCGCCGAGCAGCGCATCGACCTCCGTCGGGCGGAAGTATTGAGGATCGACGGCGATGATCGATTGGCCTGGCACAATCCCCGGCGCTTTATCGCCGTCGATCGCCGCGGCGATGCCGCGCTCGTCCACGCCCTCCCCTTGCCATGCAAGCTCGATGCCCAGTTCGCGCGCGGCCTGCTCGACGAACTGCCGCACCGAATACTGGCGTCCGGTCGCGATCACGAAATCCTCGGGCTGGTCCTGCTGCAGCATCAGCCACTGCATCTCGACGTAGTCGCGCGCATGCCCCCAGTCGCGCCGCGCATCCAGGTTGCCGAGGAAAAGTTGCCGTTCCAGGCCCAGGGCGATGTTGGCCAGGCCGCGCGTGATCTTGCGCGTGACAAAGGTCTCGCCCCGGCGTGGCGATTCGTGGTTGAACAGGATGCCGTTGCAGGCATACATGCCATACGTTTCGCGATAATTGACGGTGATCCAGTACGCGTACAACTTGGCCACCGCATAGGGGCTGCGCGGATAGAAGGGGGTGGTCTCGCGCTGCGGGCTCTCGCGCACCAGGCCGTAGAGTTCGGAACTGGAGGCCTGGTAGAAGCGCGTGCTCTTTTCCAGGCCCAGGAAGCGGATCGCTTCCAGCAGGCGCAGGGTGCCGAGGCCGTCGACGTCGGCCGTGTACTCCGGCGTCTCGAAGGACACCGCGACGTGGCTCATGGCGCCTAGGTTGTAGACCTCGTCCGGCTTGATCTCGCACAGGATGCGGTTCAGGTTGGAGGTGTCGGCGAGGTCGCCGTAGTGCAGGAACAAACGCTTGTCCTCGACGTGAGGGTCCTGGTAGATGTGGTCGATGCGCCCGGTATTGAACAGCGAGGCGCGCCGTTTCAATCCATGCACTTCGTAGCCTTTCGACAGCAGCAGCTCGGCAAGATAGGAACCGTCCTGGCCCGTCACCCCGGTGATCAGCGCTTTCTTCGTCATGGCGTGCCCAGCCCTTGTAAAAAGTGCAATCTCATCGCATTGTCCGCAGTCCGACGGGCGCCGCAAGCGCCGACCCGATTGACGCCGCGCCTTTAAGTCGTGCCTAAGTACGTCTAAATCCTGCCCAATTTCTACTAATGAACTGCTAAAAAGCATTCTCACGCGTCAGCACGACTTTCACCGTCCTGAGGATGATCCACAGGTCCAGCCACAGCGACCAGTTGCGCAGGTAATCGAGGTCGTACTGGATGCGCGCTTCCATTTTGTCGAGCGTGGCCGTTTCGCCACGCAGCCCATTGACCTGCGCCCAACCCGTGATGCCCGGCTTGACCTTGTGGCGCAACATGTAGCCTTTGATCAGTTTCCGGTACTGCTCGTTATGCGCTACCGCATGTGGACGCGGCCCGACGATGCTCATCCGGCCTTGCAGTACGTTCACGAATTGCGGCAACTCATCGAGCGAGGTGCGGCGCAGGAAGGCGCCGATCGGCGTGAGGCGCGGGTCACGGCGGCTGGCCTGGACCAGCTCGGCGCCGTTTTCCATCACCGTCATCGAGCGGAACTTGTAGACGACGATCTCTTCGCCGTACAGGCCGTAGCGGCGCTGGCGGAAGATCACCGGTCCCGGCGAACTGAGCTTCACCGCAAGGGCGATCGCCGCCATCAGCGGCGCCAGCAGCACCAGGATGATCGCGCTCAGCACGATGTCGGAGACGCGCTTGATCGTGCTGTTCAAGCCCATGAAGGGGCTTTCGCGGATCGCGATCACAGGCATGCCGCCGACGTTGTCGAAGCGCGCCTGCATCAGGTCGAAGATATAGACGTCGGGCAGGAAGTAGATCGAGGCCGTGGTGTCCTGCAATTCGTCGATCAGCTTGCGGATGCGCGGCTGGGCCGACAGCGGCTGGCTGATGAAGATCATCTTGATGCCGTGTTCGCGCACGTAGCGCACCAGCTCGCCCGTCTTGCCCAGCATCGGGTGGCGCATGCCGGGCGGGCGGCGCACGTCGGTGCGGTCGTCGAAGAAGCCGCGCACCGCCATGAACAGGTTCGGCTGCTCGTCGCAGATGCGGGCGAATTTCAGGCCGACGTCGTTGGCCCCGACCACGACCGCCGAGCGCACCACCCGGCTGCGCACCGGGCTGTTGACCATGCGCACGGCGATGTGGCTGGCCAGCAGGATCGCCGGGGTGGCGACGAACCAGGCCCCGACCACGCGCTCGTCGTAATAGTATTTGAGGCCGCTGGACGAGCCGAGGAAGAGCAGCACGGCGATCGTCACGCACCAGCCGAACACGGTGTCGCGCGCATATGCCCACATGCGCCCGCTGCGCCAGGTGCGGTAGGGATCGATGTGCTGGTACACGGCCGACGAAATGAAGAAGGCCAGCACCATCAAGACCAGCAGGTAGCCAGAGAACGGCTCGCGGTACCACAGTGCCGACAGGTACAGCGTCCCCATGACGATCAGGGGATCGAGGACGCGCTGCAGGAAGGAGATCAGCGGTATGTCGTTGACGGTCATGAACAGGCTCGAATCAGAACTGCGCGCTGGCCGACACTGTCACGCTGTTCGAGGTGAAGCTGCCGGTGCCGAGGGTCACCGAGCCGCTGCGCGCCTGGTGGGCCGCCCCGGCCGTCAGCTGCAGCGTGGGCCGCGGCGCCCAGGTCGCGCGCAGGCTGGCCGTGCGGATCGAGTCGCGCAGGCCGTCGCTGCCGCCCGTGACCACGATGCCGCTGCGCGCGTTGTAGTTGCGCCGTTCGGCAACGGCGTCGAGGTTGACGCGGACCCTGGCCGTCGCATCCCACTGGGCGCCGAGGCTGGCGCCCTTGTTCAGCGTGTAGCTGACCACGGTCGACTCCAGCGGCGCGAAGTCGCGCCAGACGGCGGCGCTGTAACGCATCTTGCCGCGCGGCTGCCAGCTGGCCTTGACCTTGCCGGCCACGCCGCTGGTGGTGCCTGCGCCGAAGGATGGCTGCTTGCGCCGCGTGTGGCCGACCAGCGCGTCGAGCTCGGTCGCGCCGCTGGCCTTCCACAGCACGTGCAGCTTCAGTTCGTCCTGGGTGAAATTGTCGTTGACGCTGAATGGGCCGACCGGACGCGGATACGGATACCGGCCCTTGACCCGGCGCGCCACGAGGCCCACCGTGCTGTCGCTGCGTGCCAGGTAGCCGAGCTCGATTTCGGACGTGTTCTCGGTACGGTCGTTGTAACGCTGGCTGAGCAGTTCATAGGCGTACCTGTCGCGCTGGACGCCTGCACGCACGCGCCAGGTCGGGTGGAAGCGCCAGTCGGCTTCGGCAAAGCGGCTGCGGAAGGTGCGCAGGTTGCGCTCGCTGCTGGCGAAATCGGTGTAGGGCGCAAGCACCTGCTGGTAGGTGGCGCCGATCTTGCCGTCCAGGCGCTTGCCGAGCTGCCAGAACCAGTTGGCCTGCACGTCCTTGCCGTCGTAGTCCAGCTGCGAGAAATGGTCGAAGTCGGTCTTCGACAGCTTGCCGAGGAAGCTGAGGTGCTGGCGGCTCCAGGTCTTGTCGAACACCAGGCCGGCCTCGCGCGTCCACCACGCATCGCCGCGCGTGTTGTCGTAGCCGGGACTGCCGTCCGGCACGCGCAGCAGGTTGTCGTCGTGTCCGTAGGCGAGCGTGCCGATCACGTGCAGCGCGTCGCCGGGACCGGCGCCGGCCGGGGCGGCGGCGAAGACGAGGAAGAAGGCAAGCGGACGCAGGCGCGGAATCGACATGAAGGCTCATCTTCGGCAAGGAAGGATGGGATACCGGGAACCCGTCCCGGCAGCCTTGTGTCGTGCCTGCGGAAGGGTGCTACCAGTACGACCAGTTGCCGGTCATGACCACCCAGGCCCCGAGCAGGCCGTTGGTCACGGCGTGCGCGAGGATCGGCGACCACAGGTTGCGATGGCGCATGTAGAGCAGCGCGTACGCCGCGCCCGCGACCATGCCGGCCAGCCACAGGTTATGCTCGAACCCGAAAAGGAGTACGGTGATAACGAAGCTTTTGAGCCCGAGTTGAGATGGCTCAACGGTCTCGAAGTCCTGATTGACAATCCAGCGCATCAGGAAGGAACGCCAGAACAGTTCTTCCATCACGGGCACGACCAGTGCCGCGCCGGCGATGCGGATCGCCACCAGCGGCCAGTCGATGTCGCCGGCATTGCGCGGGTCGAAGCCGGACGAGGACCCGACGATCATCCAGTCCGCGTTCAGGCTGACCCACAGCACCAGCACGCCGACGCCGGTCGCGATCGCCGCCAGCACGGCAGGGATGCGCAAACGGAAGGTTTTCAGCTCGTGGTAATGGCGCCAGAACAGCGCCAGCAAGAGCGCGACGAGGCCGACCTTGACCGGGTACAGCCAGCGCAGCGGCCCGGGCGCCACGCCCAGGCGCTCGAGCAGGTCGCCGATGACGAGGAACAGCATGTAGGCCGCGAACGGCAGGATGCGCAG
>CAJYQM010000011.1 GCA_913777025.1 uncultured Massilia sp.
TGACCAAGCTGGACGTGCTGGATGGTATTGAATCCCTCAAACTCTGCACCGGTTACAGGATCGACGGCCGTGACGTCGACATCTTCCCGGTCGGCGCCGAAGAAGCCGCCGCCTGCGTGCCGGTCTACGAAGACATGCCGGGCTGGACCGAATCCACCGTCGGCGCCAAGTCGATGGACGACCTGCCGGCCAACGCCCGCGCCTACATCAAGCGCATCGAAGAGCTGGTCGGTATCCCGGTCGACATGGTGTCGACCGGCCCGGACCGCGAAGAAACCATCGTGCTGCGCCATCCGTTCGCCGCTTGACCTTCTAATAAGAACAAGGAATTAGTTAGATGAATACTCCTGCATCGACCGACAAGGACCTGTGGGTCTCCTGGGACGACTACAACCGCCTGGTCGAGCGCCTGGCGCTGAAAGTGTACGAATCGAACTGGAAGTTCGACATGGTCCTGTGCCTGGCGCGCGGCGGCGTGCGTCCGGGCGACGTAATCTCGCGCATCTTCGACGTGCCGCTGGCCATCCTGTCGACCAGCTCCTACCGCGAAGAGGCGGGCAAGAAGCAGGGCGACCTGGACATCGCCAAGTACATGACGATGACCAAGGGCCCGCTGGCCGGCCGCATCCTGCTGGTCGACGACCTGGCCGACTCCGGCGTGACCCTGCAGCGCGTGCGCGAGCACCTGCAGACCAACTACCCGGACGTCACCGAAGTGCGTTCGGCCGTGATCTGGGTCAAGGGCACCTCGTCGCTGGTGCCGGATTACCACCTGGAAGACCTGCCGCACAATCCGTGGATCCACCAGCCCTTCGAGGATTATGACGGCCTGCGTCCGCACCAGCTGTCGGCCTGGTTGAAGAAGTTCGAGAAGAACTGATTCAATTGGCTTGAAAACCGTCGCCCCGGCCTGCGCTGGGGCGACGTTCATGAGCCGCCGGTCTTTATTTTGTAGCCGGCCGGCTCTCGACCGCCTTCAGGTCATCGATCGCCTTCCTGTACTCCTTCGACCGCTTCAACCTCGCCATGTACCCGATCTGCCTGCGCTGGTCGCGGTCGATCTCGTAATCCCAGCTCCCGCGCGCCCCGCAATATGCGCGGCAGGTCGCTTCCGCATCCGGCGACTCGCGGTCGGTCAGCATCAGGCGCTTGTCGGTGACGTGCAGGCGCAGCACGCAGGGCCGCTCCTTGGGCAGCGGCGGTTCCGGATCGTGGTAGACGAAAGCGCCGTGCTCGAAGCCCGCCATGCCGGCGATGTCGCAGGTGTGGCCGTTGAAGAAATCCAGGTGGGCGCGCAGGTAGACGTGCTTGTCGTCGTAGGGCACCACCTCGACGATGTTTTCGGCCTGGTAAGGCTCGGTCTCGGACTGGCCGGGCACGATGATGCCGCTCGTGAAGCGCTTCTTGTAGACGCCCTCGATGTCATGCATCAGCTGGGCCGGGGCGACGGGTTCCGCCGCCCGCGATGCCGCCGACGGCAGCAGCAGGGTGGACAGCAGCAGGGACGACAACAGGGCAGGGGTGATCGATTTCATGGGATGTCCGGGAAAAGTCGGATGGAACGGGCCCATCCAATCAGCGTGCCAATCGGTTAAGATTGTAATTCATACTCCGGCCATCTCATGACACAAAGTTTCTTTCAAACTTTTATCCTCCTGCTGCTCGTCACCGACCCCTTCGGCAACGTGCCGCTGTTCGTCACCGCCTTGAAGGATGTCCCGACCGCGCGCCGTCCGCGCATCGTCGTGCGCGAATGCGCGATCGCGTTCGCGCTGCTGCTCCTGTTCATGTTCTTCGGACGCCACTTCCTGACCGCGCTGCAGCTGACCGACACGTCGCTGCGCATCGGTGGCGCCGTCATCCTCCTGATCATCGCGATCCGCATGATCTTTCCGCATCCGGACGGCGTGCTCGGCCGCAGCGACCATGGCGAGCCCTTCATCGTCCCGCTGGCGATCCCGGCACTGGCCGGGCCGTCGGCGCTGGCGACGGTGCTGCTGTTCAGCTCGCAGACGGCGGAAGAGGTCATGATCCACGTGGCGGCACTGGCCCTGGTCTTCGTGATCTGGCTGGCCGTCTTCCTCGGCGCCGAACGGCTGCAGAAGGTGCTGGGGGCGCAGGTGATGACGGCCTTCGAGCGCCTGATGGGCCTGATCCTGACGGCGATGTCGATCGAGATGCTGCTGGGCGGGGTGCGCGCCTTCGTCAAGACCCTGTAATTCCTGGATGCTTGTGCAAATGCTGTAGCTGGGCAATACTGAGCCATCTCAACCAGCACGGCACATCCGATGACCTTCCATTCTTCCGCCGCGGCGCTCGGCTTCGTGCTGGCGCTCGGCACCGGCACCGCCGTCCAGGCCGCCACCCCGGCACCGGCCACCGCCCAGACCGCCCTGGCGCTCAAGAAGACCGATATCGTGACCGGCAGCGGCAAGGCCGCGACCCCGGGCGCCACCGTCTCCGTGCACTACACCGGCTGGCTGTATGCGCCGAAGGCGACCCGGCAGCATGGCGCCCGTTTCGACAGCTCCGAGGGCGGGGCGCCGTTCACGTTCAAGCTGGGCGCGGGCCAGGTCATCAAGGGCTGGGACCAGGGACTGGTCGGCATGAAGGTCGGCAGCAGGCGTACCCTCGTCGTGCCCGCCGCGCTGGGCTATGGCGCACAGGGCGCCGGCCCGATTCCGCCGAACGCCAACCTGATCTTCGATATCACGCTGGTCGACGTCAAGTAAGCCGGGCAGCGCAGTGTCTACTTGTATTGCTTATTGATACAAGGAAATAACGGTATTTGTTTCCTGTCGATAAACTTTACATCTGGAATTAACGGTTTCCATGCACTTCAGATAAAGACTTGATTATAGGAATATTTTTCCTGTTGGCATGCTTCGTGCATGTGACAGGGCGCACGGCAGATCCCGTGCCCCAAGAGCAAAGCTGTCACATCACAAGGATAAAAATGCGTACTCGGAAAATGTTCTCGAAATTGTTGGGCGTCACCGTTGCGGTCGGCGCGCTGTTCGCTGCTTCGGCACAGGCACAAGCCGGCGTCGTCGGCGCCATCACGACCCCGGTCATCACCGCCGGCGCGCTGCCGGACACCCCGCAGGCCCACGTCGATCCGAACGTGGCATCGTCGCCGTTCTCAGGCGTCGTCAGCATCAACATCCGCTACGACAATCAATCCTTCATCTGCTCGGGCGCGCTGATCGGCAAGCGCCAGGTGCTCTCAGCCGGCCACTGCGTGGACACCAACGGCAACGGCAGCGTAGTCGACCTGAACAAGCCGGGCACCGACGTGCGTGTGGTCTTCAACAGCAACGGCACCTACAACGCGATCATGACCGCGACCAAGGTGTCGATGAACCCGGACTACCAGGGCTTCAACAACTGCCCGGACGGCAGCAAGGGTTGCGTGAACGATGACCTGTCGATCATTACGCTGGGCCAGGACGCGCCGGACAGCGCCAAGATCTACAAGATCTGGAACGCACCGGTGACCGAAGGCACCCACATCATCATGGCCGGCTACGGCACCGCCGGCGACGGCATCAACGGCCACACCATCAGCCCGCAGTTCAACGTGAAGCGCGTCGGCGAAAACGTCATGGACCTGTTCGACGGCGACGACGAGCAGGGTGGCAACGGCCCGGCCGAAGTGTATTACGCCGACTTCGACGGTAACGGCCAGGACACCTTCTGCACCCGTTACGGCGTCTGCACCGACGTGCTGGCCAACGACCGCGAAGCCGGCATCGGCGGCGGCGATTCGGGCGGCCCGTCCTTCATCGACATGTACGGTGAACTGATGCTGGTTGCGAACAACACCTTCGAGAGCCGCTTCAACGGCCAGGTCGCCGGCAGCTTCGGCACCTTCTTCGGCGGCATCATCCTGTCGAGCTATGCCGACTACATCTCCCAGGCCGCCGACGGCAACGTGAGCTTCGTCCCGGAACCGGGCACCATCGCCCTGTTCGGCATGGGTGCGGTCCTGCTGGGCGCACGCCGCCGCAAGAAGCAGTAAGCCGGCCTGTCATGCCAAACGAAGCGGCCCCAGGGCCGCTTTTTCATTTCCAGGTTTCCTGAGTCAATGCCGTCGATAAATTTTACGTTTTATCGACAAGCAGCTTGGTGCTCATCAATAAGCATTTGATTCAACAAAGAATTTTCTTTTTGGCATGCTTCGTGCTTATTGTCGAGAACGTGCGCTAGCGCACACAAGAGAATACGACCTCCACACAATAAGGATGAACATGCTGACTCGGAAATTGACTAGCTTTGTCGGAAGCGTGGCCGCGGCCACGGCACTGTTCGGAATGTCCCAGGCCCAGGCGGCCGTCATCGGCCCGAGCGGCAGCATCACCCCGACCATCGTCGCCGGCGCGCTGCCGGATTCCCCCGCCGCCCACGTCGATCCGAACGTGGCCTCGTCGCCGTTCTCCGGCGTGGTCAGCATCAACATCCGCTACGATGGCCAGTCCTACATCTGCTCGGGCGCGCTGGTGGGCAAGCGCCAGGTGGTCTCGGCCGGCCACTGCGTCGACACCGACGGCAACGGCACCCTGGTCGACATCAACAAGCCGGGCAGCGACGTGCGGGTCATCTTCAACAGCGCGCGCACCCAGGAAGCCGTGATCACCGCCAGCAAGGTGTCGATGAATCCGGACTACAAGGGCTTCGGCAATTGCCCGGCCGGCGTCAACTCGTTCTGCGTCAACGATGACATCTCGGTCATCACGCTGAGCCAGGATGCGCCCGACAGCGCCAAGATCTACAAGGTCTCGACCACGCCGATCGGCGAAGGCACCCACATCATCATGGCCGGCTACGGCACCACCGGCAACGGCGTCGACGGCTACACCGCCGGCCCCAGCTTCCTGGTCAAGCGCAGCGGCGAGAACTACGTCGACTTTTTCGACCTGGACGACGAGCAGGGTTTCGAGGGCGGCAACCAGGAAGTGTATTACGCCGACTTCGACGGCGCCGGCAAGGACCTGTTCTGCGAGCAGTTCGACATCTGCACCCCGCAGCTGGCGAACGACCGCGAGTCGACCATCGGCGGCGGTGATTCGGGCGGCCCGTCCTTCATCATGCAAAACGGCGAACTGCTGCTGGTCGCGAACAACACCTTCTCCGGCATCTGGAACGATGACGACGTCGAAGGCAGCTTCGGCACCTACTTCGGCGGCATCGTGCTGGGCAGCTACATCGACTACCTGGTGGCCGCGACCGACGGCAACATCACCCTCGTGCCGGAACCGGGCAGCCTGGCGCTGCTGGGCATGGGTGGCGCGCTGCTGGGCATGCGCCGCCGCAAGCAAGCCACTGCCGCCTGATCGCGGTTCTCCTGCCGCACCGACGAGCGGCCTGGCGCGAGCCAGGCCGCTTTTTCTTTGTGCCGGCCAGTGCGGCGCGCGCCTTGTGCAATCGCCTGGCCTCGGGAATACTGCGGCCTCTTACATTTCTTTCGATCGGAACCCCCGTGAATTCCAAGCTTTCCCGCTGCGCCCTGGGCCTGGCGCTGATCCTGTCGCTGGCCGCCTGCGAGCGCAACAAGCAGGCGTCCGAAGCGCCGGCCGCCGCAGCCACCGCGGACACCTCGCCGCAGACCTTCCAGAAGATCGACACCGTCGCCGGCACCGGCAAGGTGGCCGAAGCCGGCCAGATGGTCACCGTGCACTACACCGGCTGGCTGTTCGCGCCGAACGCGCCGCAGCAGCATGGCGCCCAGTTCGACAGCTCGGTCGGCCGCGAGCCATTCACCTTCCGGCTCGGCGCCGGCAACGTCATCCCGGGCTGGGACCAGGGCGTGGCGGGGATGAAGGTCGGCGGCAAGCGCACCTTGATCATCCCGGCCTCGCTGGGCTACGGCGCCGACGGCGCGGGCCCGATTCCGCCGAACGCGAACCTGATCTTCGACGTCGAGCTGCTCGGCGTGCAGTAAGCGTTTTACGCCGGCTTACATGGTCGGCGTGAAACTGCTGTCCCACTGGTGGCCCGGCTGCTTGCCCGGCGCCGGCATGCGGGATCGCCAAAAAAAAGCGGCCGGGTGGCCGCTTTGCATGAAGCGCGATGCTTACTTCCCGAGGATCGACACCACGTTGTCCGCCCCCGGCGCGCCGAAGGCCTGCTGCTTGAGGATATGCAGCTGGTCGCGCACCTGCGCCGCCTTTTCGAACTCGAGGTTCTTGGCGTGGTCCACCATGAGCTTTTCGAGGCGCTTGATCTCCTTCGAGATCTGCTTTTCGGACATGCCTTCGACCTTGGCCGCTTCCGTTGACAACCCGGCGGCATCGGCCATGTTCTTGGCGGCAGCTGCGCTGTAGACGCCGTCGATCATGTCCTTGATCTTCTTGTTCACGCCCTTCGGCACGATGCCGTGCGCTTCGTTGAAGGCGATCTGCTTGGCGCGGCGGCGCTCGGTCTCGTCGATGGCCTTCTTCATCGAGTCGGTGATGTTGTCCGCGTACAGGATCGCGACGCCGTTGAGGTTACGCGCGGCGCGGCCGATGGTCTGGATCAGCGAGCGTTCCGAACGCAGGAAGCCTTCCTTGTCCGCATCCAGCACGGCCACCAGCGAGACTTCCGGCAAGTCCAGGCCCTCGCGCAGCAGGTTGATGCCGACCACCACGTCGAAGGTGCCCAGGCGCAGGTCGCGCAGGATTTCCACGCGCTCGACGGTGTCGATGTCGCTGTGCAGGTAACGCACCTTGATGCCGTGGTCGCCCAGGTATTCCGTCAGCTGCTCGGCCATGCGCTTGGTCAGCGTGGTCACCAGCACCCGCTCGTCCTTCTTGATGCGGTCGGTGATTTCGCCCATCAGGTCGTCGACCTGCGAGCGCGCCGGCTTGACGATCACCTTCGGGTCGACCAGGCCGGTCGGGCGCACCACCTGCTCGACGACGCTGTCGGCGTGTTCCTTCTCGTACTCCGCGGGCGTCGCCGAGACGAAGATACACTGGCGCATCTTGTTCTCGAATTCCGTGAACTTCAGCGGCCGGTTGTCCAGCGCCGAGGGCAGGCGGAAGCCGTAGTCGACCAGGTTCACCTTACGCGAGCGGTCGCCGTTGTACATCGCGTTGAGCTGGCCGATCATCACGTGCGACTCGTCCATGAACATGAGCGCGTCCTTCGGCAGGTAGTCGATCAGCGTCGGCGGCGGTTCGCCCGGCATCGAGCCGGACAGGTGGCGCGAGTAGTTCTCGATGCCCTTCGTGAAGCCGACTTCGGCCAGCATCTCGAGGTCGAAGCGGGTGCGCTGCTCGAGGCGCTGCTCTTCCAGCAGCTTGCCCTGTTCGCGGAACTGCTCCAGGCGGTCGCGCAGCTCGGCCTTGATCGACTCGACGGCGCGCAGCACGGTGGAGCGCGGGGTCACGTAGTGCGAGCCCGGGTACACGGTGAAGCGCGGGATCTTCTGGCGCACTTTACCCGTCAGCGGGTCGAACAATTGCAGGGATTCGATTTCGTCGTCGAACATCTCGACGCGGATCGCGAGTTCCGCGTGCTCCGCCGGGAAGATGTCGATGGTGTCGCCGCGCACACGGAAGGAGCCGCGCGAGAAGTCCATCTCGTTGCGCGTGTACTGCATCTGGATCAGGCGCGCGATGACGTCGCGCTGGGCCACCTTGTCGCCGGTGCGCAGCGTCAGGATCATCTTGTGGTATTCGTTCGGATTACCGATACCGTAGATGGCCGACACGGTCGCCACGATGACGACGTCGCGGCGCTCCATCAGCGACTTGGTGCACGACAGGCGCATCTGCTCGATGTGCTCATTGATCGACGAGTCCTTTTCGATGAACAGGTCGCGCTGCGGTACGTAGGCTTCCGGCTGGTAGTAATCGTAGTAAGAGACGAAGTACTCGACCGCGTTCTGCGGGAAGAATTCGCGGAACTCCGCGTAGAGCTGGGCCGCGAGGGTCTTGTTCGGCGCGAACACGATCGCCGGACGGCCGGCCCGCGCGATGGTGTTGGCCATCGTGTAGGTCTTGCCGGAGCCGGTCACGCCGAGCAGCGTCTGGTACATCAGGCCGTCCTCGATGCCCTGGATCAGCCCTTCGATCGCGGTCGGCTGGTCGCCGGCGGGCGGGAAGGGCTGGTGCAGCTTGAACGGGGAATCCGGGAAAGTGATGACGGTGGGCGCCGGAGAATTTGCGACCGATAAATCTGCCATGTGATCAGACCTTTGCTAGAATGAGAATCCGCCTGCGGCCTATCATTATTGCAAGCCGCTGTCTATACAACTGCTGCGAACCCAGCGACAAACCCAGTTTATCACGATGAATTCCACAGCCCCTGCCAGCATCTTCGGC
This sequence comes from uncultured Massilia sp., assembly GCA_913777025.1. Lineage (GTDB taxonomy): Bacteria > Pseudomonadota > Gammaproteobacteria > Burkholderiales > Burkholderiaceae_D > Telluria. The sequence goes on from CAJYQM010000011.1 coordinate 8,310, forward strand.
GCCATCGCCATGGCCCCGCGCGACCCCATCCTCGGTATCACCGAAGCCTTCAATGCAGATACCAACCCCGCCAAGATCAACCTCGGCGTGGGCGTCTACTATGATGACAATGGCAAGGTGCCGCTGCTGGAATGCGTACGCAAAGCGGAGTCGGTGTTGATGGAACAGCCGGCACCGCGCACCTATCTGCCGATCGAGGGCCTGGGTGCTTACGACAAGGCTGTACAAGAACTTGTATTTGGTGCCGACAGCCCGGTAATTCAAGAGAAACGTGCGATCACCGTGCAAGCCCTGGGCGGCACCGGCGCACTGAAGATCGGTGCCGACTTCCTGAAGCGCTTCGCGCCGGGCTCGAGCGTCTACATCAGCGACCCGAGCTGGGAAAACCACCGCGCGCTGTTCGAAAGCGCCGGCTTCACGGTCAACAATTATAGCTATTACGATCCGGCCACGCATGGCGTGAACTTCGACGGCATGCTGGCCGACCTGAAGACCATGCCGGAAGGCGCCATCGTCGTCCTGCACGCCTGCTGCCACAACCCGACCGGCGCCGACCTCACTAGCGACCAGTGGGGCCAGGTGATCGCGGCCGTGCAAGAGGGCGGCCTGATCCCGTTCCTGGACATGGCTTACCAGGGCTTCGGCGCGGGTATCGCGGAAGACGGCGCCGTGGTGCGCCGCTTCGTCGACGCCGGCGGCCCGCTGCTGGTGTCGAACTCGTTCTCGAAGTCGTTCTCGCTGTACGGCGAGCGCGTCGGCGCGCTGTCGGTGGTGGCGTCCTCGGCCGAAGAGGCCGCGCGCCTGCTGTCGCAGCTGAAGCGCATCGTGCGCACCAACTATTCGAACCCGCCGACCCATGGCGGCAAGGTGGTCGCCACCGTCCTGTCGACCCCGGCATTGCGCCAGATGTGGGAAGACGAACTGGCCGGCATGCGCGTGCGCATCAAGCAGATGCGCGAAGAGCTGGTGAAAAAGCTGGCGGAAAAAGCGCCGGGCAAAGACTTCGACTTCGTGCGCAAGCAGGTCGGCATGTTCTCCTATTCGGGCCTGACCAAGGAGCAGGTCGGCCAGCTGCGCGAGGAATCGATCTACGCCGTGGACACCGGCCGGATCTGCGTGGCAGCGATGAATTCGAAGAACATCGATCGCATCGTTGACGCCATCGCAAAAGTTCTCTAAACTCTTGGCTCTTCCGGTTTGGGGAAACCCGAAACGGATCAGGGCCTCCGTCCAAGCGTAGCGAGCGGCAGCAGGTCTGGTTGAGAAGCGCAGCCGTACAAACGTACGGCGAGCATCGCAGACCGGAGCTGCAACGCGCAGTAGCTTGGCGGAGGCCCCGGCCACTTCCCTGATAGCTCAGTCGGTAGAGCGACGGACTGTTAATCCGCAGGTCCCTGGTTCGAGTCCAGGTCGGGGAGCCAGAATTCACGCCTCTGGCGCGACATGCACGATAGGTAAGTTGCCCTGTGCAAGCTGCTCGCAAGAGGTTACAATAGCAACATCAATTCCCTGATAGCTCAGTCGGTAGAGCGACGGACTGTTAATCCGCAGGTCCCTGGTTCGAGTCCAGGTCGGGGAGCCAGAACACAGCAGCCCAGCTGCCCGAAAGCCCGCTTCCTTGAAGCGGGCTTTTTTGTTTTGGGTCTTCGATGTATGTCATTGCCGGTGCTGCTCATGTGATCTACTCTTTTTACTCAAAGGAGCAAATCATGGCGAAGAACCCCAAACGAACCCAAGCGTATCCCGATGCAGGCGCCCCGGCCTCGCTGCACCAGGTCGCCGAGCGGAGTGCGGCCTACGGCGCGGCGCAATCCGAGGGAGGCGGCATGCATCACTGGCTCGACTTCCGCGAGGTATTCCAGGCCACGCCGGTCAAGCGCATCGACCTGATCCGGGCAGGCGTGAATGCGGCCGACTTCAAGACCTTCGTCGGCACCCTCGACATTCAACAGGAAAAGATTTTCGGCATGCTCGACATCGCCACGGCCACCGTCAACCGCAAGGCCAGCCGCAACGAGCCGCTGTCGCGCGAGGACAGCGAAAAAGTCGTCGGCATGGCCAAGCTGATCGGCCAGGTGGAAACGATGCTCGACGAATCCGGCGACCCGGCCGCCATGCCGGATTTCGACGCCGCGCGCTGGCTCACCCGGTGGATGGGCCAGCCCGTACCGGCGCTCGGCGGGGCATCGCCCTCGCAATACATGGACACCATCGAGGGCCAGGCCATGATCGCCCGGCTGCTGGCCGCCATGCAG
>CAJYQM010000012.1 GCA_913777025.1 uncultured Massilia sp.
GTCCGACCGCCAGAAGGGTGACGTGACGGTGGCCGGCGACGCCGGCGAAGTCGCGCACCGCGGCCCGCGCGAGACCGCGGAGTACGTCAACGCGGTGCAGAAGTGGGCGATGGAAGGCACCCGCCTGGGCATCCCGATCCTGATGCACGAGGAAGCCCTGCACGGCTACGTGGCGCGCGAGGCGACCAGCTTCCCGCAGGCGATCGGTCTGGCGTCCAGCTTCGATCCGGACCTGGTCCAGAAGATCTTTTCGGTGGCGGCGCTCGAGATGCGCGCGCGCGGCACCAACGTGGCGCTGGCGCCGGTGGTCGACGTGGCGCGCGAGCCGCGCTGGGGCCGTATCGAAGAGACCTATGGCGAAGACCCGCACCTGTGCGGCGTGATGGGCAAGGCCGCCGTGATCGGCTTTTCCGGCGACACGCTGCCGCTGGCCAAGGACAAGGTCTACGCGACCCTGAAGCACATGACCGGCCACGGCCAGCCGGAAAGCGGCACCAACATCGGCCCGGCCAACGTCGGCGAGCGCACCCTGCGCGAAGATTTCTTCCCCCCGTTCGAAAAGATCATCCGCGAAACGAAAATCGCGGCCGTCATGCCGTCGTACAACGAGATCGACGGCATCCCCTCGCACGCCAACCGCTGGCTGCTGACCGACGTGCTGCGCAAGGAGTGGGGCTTCAAGGGCGTGACCGTGTCCGACTACATGGCCGTCAATGAACTCGTCACCCGCCACCACCTGGCCGCCACGCCCAAGGAAGCGGCGCTGCGCGCGGTCAAGGCCGGCGTGGACATCGAGACCCCCGACCCGCTGGGCTACCTGACCCTGGCCGAGCTGGTCAAGGAAGGCAAGATTGCAACAAGCGAAATCGACGCCATGGTGCGCCGCATCCTGAAGCTGAAGTTCGAAGCCGGCCTGTTCGAGAATCCCTATGCCGACGTGGCCCGGGCCGACGCGCTCACGGCGACACCGGAAGCGATCGCGCTGGCGCGCGAAGCCGCGCGCCGCAGCGCCGTGCTGCTGAAAAACGACAAGGGCCTGCTGCCGCTGCAGCCCAGGAAGGTCGGCAAGATGCTGCTGGTCGGGACCCACGCCAAGGACACCCCGATCGGCGGCTATTCCGACGTGCCGCGCCACGTGGTGTCGGTGTATGAAGGTTTGCAGAAGGAAGCGCAGGCCCAGGGTTTCAGCCTGGCGTATTCGGAAGGCGTGCGCCTGACCGAGGGCCGCGTCTGGGGCAAGGACGAGATCGTGTTCACCAAGCCGGAAGTCAACGTCCAGCTGATCGCGCAGGCGGTGGAAGCGGCCAGGTCGGCCGACACCATCGTCATGGTCCTGGGCGACAACGAGCAGACCGCGCGCGAAGCCTGGGCCGACAACCACCTGGGCGACCGCACCACGCTGGACCTGATCGGCCAGCAGAACGACCTGGCGCGCGCCATCTTCGCGCTGAACAAGCCGACCGTCGTGCTGCTGCTGAACGGGCGTCCGCTGTCCGCCACCCTGCTGGCCGAACGCGCCGACGCCTTGCTCGAATGCTGGTACATGGGGCAGGAGACCGGCCATGCGGTGGCGGACCTGCTGTTCGGCCGTGCCAACCCGGGCGGCAAGCTGCCGGTCACGATCGCACGTGATCCGGGCCAGCTGCCGATGTTCTACAACCGCAAGCCCAGCAGCCGCCGCGGCTATATCGACGGCACCACGACGCCGCTGTACCCCTTCGGCTACGGCCTGTCGTACACCCGCTTCGAGATCTCGGCCCCGGTGCTGCAGCAGGCCCGGATCGGCACGGGCGGCAGCACCCGGGCCCAGGTCCAGGTGCGCAACACCGGCACCGTGCGCGGCGACGAGGTCGTGCAGCTCTACATCCGCGACGACGTCAGCTCGGTCACGCGCCCGCTGCTGGAACTGAAGGGCTTCCAGCGCGTGACGCTCGAGCCGGGCGAGAGCCGTACCGTCAGCTTCGACATCAAGCCGACCGACCTGTGGTTCTACAACGCCGACATGAAGCGTGTGGTCGAACCGGGTAGCTTCACCATTTTGGCCGGACCGAACAGCGTCGACCTGAAGCAGGCGACCCTGACCGTGGCCTGAACCCATCCAGGGAGACAACATGACACAAGCATTCAATCCGCTGCCCGAGGACCTGCAGAACGCGCTGCTGGTCGGCCGCGTGTGGCGCGCAGGCCCGCAGGCGGGACCCTCGGTCGTGGCCGTGCGCCGCGGCCGCGTGATCGACATCACCCGCCGCGCGCCGACCGTGTCCGACCTGTTCGAACGCGACGACGTCCTGGCCATCGTGCGTAGCGGCGAGGGCGAGGACCTGGGCGACGTTACCCGGCTGGTCGGCGGCGGCATCGACGGCCTGCAACTGCTGGCGCCCTGCGACCTGCAGGCGATCAAGGCGGCCGGCGTGACCTTCGCCGTCAGCCTGCTGGAGCGCGTGATCGAGGAACAGGCCAAGGGCGACCCGGGCCGGGCCAGCGCGCTGCGCGAGCAGCTGCAGGCCTCGATCGGCACCAACCTGGCCGACATGAAGCCGGGCTCCGACGCGGCCATGCGCCTGAAGGACGAGCTGGTCGGACGCGGCCTGTGGTCGCAGTACATGGAAGTCGGCATCGGCCCCTACGCCGAGGTGTTCACCAAGTCGCAGCCGATGTCGGCGGTCGGCCACGGCGCCGAGGTCGGCCTGCATCCGATCTCGAACTGGAACAATCCGGAGCCGGAGATCGTGCTGGCGGTGAACAGCCGCGGCCAGGTGCTCGGCGCGACCCTCGGCAACGACGTCAACCTGCGCGACATCGAAGGCCGCTCGGCGCTCCTGCTGGGCAAGGCCAAGGACAACAACGGCTCGTGCGCGATCGGTCCCTTCATCCGCCTGTTCGACAACAGCTTCAGCATGGACACGCTGCGCCAGGCCGAGGTCAGCATGCTGATCGAAGGCGCCGACGACGGCTTCACCCTCGACGGCGTCAGCCACATGCGCGAGATCAGCCGCGACCCGCTCGACCTGGTCGGCCAGACCTGCGGCGCCCATCACCAGTACCCGGACGGCTTCATGCTGTTTCTGGGGACGATGTTCTCGCCGATCAAGGACCGCGACGCGGCCGGCGGCGGCTTCACCCACCATGCCGGCGACCGCGTCAGCATCTCGACGCCCTCGCTCGGTACCCTGGTCAACACCGTCCAGCGCAGCGACGAGATCGAGCCCTGGACCTTCGGCGTGCGTGCCCTGTACAAGAACCTGGCCCAGCGCGGCATCTATCAAGAGAATTGAATGTCTGACTCCAACCAACAAGATTTCGTCTACGCCAGCTATCCCGACCTGAAGGGCAAGCGCGTGGTCATCACCGGCGGCGGCAGCGGCATCGGCGGCGAGCTGACCGCGGCCTTCGCCGGGCAGGGCGCCCGCGTGGTGTTCCTCGACATCGCAGAAGAAGCGTCGCGCGCGCTGGAACAGGCCCTGAGCGGCGCCCTGGCCGCGCCGACCTTCATGAAGTGCGACCTGACCGACCTCGACGAGCTGCAGAGCGTGTTCGCACGCATCCAGCAGGAACTCGGCGGCGTCGACATCCTGCTCAACAACGCGGCCAACGACGACCGCCACGACATCGAGGACGTGA
>CAJYQM010000013.1 GCA_913777025.1 uncultured Massilia sp.
CGGGTCGAGGAAATCGACCGCCTGCTCGGCCTGGACGTGGCCGGCAGCCAGGGCCAGCAGCATAACGGTGGCAAGGGTTTTCATCACTTTCTCCTTTGGCGGGTTGATGAGAAACATGCTGCGCCCCGAATGTGGAGAAAATTTGTAGGGCGGGCCGGATGGAGCGCTCAGGGATCGAAGCGGTAGCCCAGCCCGTAGATCGAATGGATCGCCTCGACGCCCGGCAGCGCGGCGTCCAGCTTGCGCCGCAGGTTCTTGACGTGGCTGTCGATGGCGCGGTCGTTGGCGTCCAGGTTGGGGTTGCCGGCGCGTGCCAGGTCGAGCAGCTGATTGCGCGAAAACACCTGGCCGGGACGGCGCACCAGCGCGGCCAGGATGCCGTATTCGCTGGGCGTCAGCTCGAGCGGCTTGCCGTGCACGGCGATGCGGCGCGCGCCCTCGTCGAGGCTGAAAGCGGGCGCCGGCGCATCCGGCCGGGTGCGGCGCAGGATCGCCCGGATGCGCGCCATCAGCTCGCGCGGGCTGAAGGGTTTGCACAGGTAATCGTCGGCGCCGGCGTCCAGGCCGAGCAGGCGGTCGATTTCCTCGACCCGGGCCGTGACCATGATCACCGGCACTTGCGAGAACGCGCGCAGTTCCCGGCACAGCGACAGGCCGTCCAGCCCGGGCAGCATCAGGTCGAGCACCACCAGCCCCGGCATCGAGGCCTTGAAGGCCGCCAGCGCCGCGGCGCCGTCGTGGAACAGCTCGGGAATGTAATCGTTCGCGCGCGCGTAGTCGGCCACCAGCGCGGCCAGTTCCGGTTCGTCCTCGACGATGGCGATACGTGGGTTCAAGCCTTATCCTCCTTCGCAAGTGGCAGGGAGATGGTCGCGCGCAGGCCGTTCAGGGGCGAGTGCGCGAAGCCGAGCGTGGCGTCCTGGGCTTCCAGCAGGCGCCGGCACAGCGCCAGCCCGAGGCCGGCGCCGCCATGGGCGCGGCTGCGCGAGGCATCGGGACGGTAGAAACGCTCGCCCAGGCGTGCCAGCGCGGCGTCCGGTACGCCAGGGGCGCTGTCGTCGAGGTGCAGTTGCAGGCGGTCACCGGCGGTTTGCGCGGACAGGCGCACGCGCCCGCCCGCCGCCGTGTAGCGCAGGCTGTTCTCGAACAGGTTGTCGAGCACCTGGCGCATGCGGTCGGGGTCGGCCAGCACGCGCGCCTGCGCCGGCGCCGGGGCCATCTCGAGCGCGATGCCGGCAGTGCCCAGGCGCGCTTCGAAGGCTTCGGCCTGGGCGCAGGCAAGTTGCCACAGGTCGAGCGGCACCGGGCGGCATTCCAGGGCGCCGACGTCGGACCTGGCCAGCGCGTACAGCTCGTCGATCAGCTTGTTCAATGCCAGCACCTGGCGCAGCATGGCGTCGACGTTGTCCGGGGTGGCGCTGCGCACGCCGTCCTGCAGCGCTTCGAGCTGGGCGCGCAGCACGGCGAGCGGGGTGCGCAGCTCGTGCGAGGTGTCGGCGACCCACTGGCGGCGCGCCTGTTCGGCGCCGGCCAGGCGTTCGGCCAGCGCGTTGAAGTGGCGCGCCAGGTCCCCCAGCTCGTCGCTGCGCGCCGCCGGGAGGTGGGTGTCGAAGCGGCCGTCGGCGAGCCGGCGCGCACCGTCCTCGAGGGCGCGGATCGGGCGCCGGAAGTGGCGCGCGAGGAGTGTCGCCACGAGCGCGCTGAGCAGCACGCCCCCCGCGGCGATCCACCACAGGCTCTTGCCCAGCTGGTCGAGGAAGGAATAGGCCAGCGCGTCGCCGGGGCGGGCGGCGCGCGCCACGCCCAGCCAGCCGACCACGCGGCCATCCAGTTCGATCGGACGGCGCGCCAGCGGCAGGGTGCCGGGTGGACGGCCGGCGAGGTAACGGCCGGCGGCGTCGAACAGGGTGATGCGGCGTGGCAGCGGCTGGACCTCGTCCGGCGGCGCCGCGCCACTGGCGGGCCCAATCCGGGGCGGCGGCAGGGGCGGCAGCGGCGGGGCGGGAGGCGCGGGCGGAGCCGGCAGTGCGGGCATGACGGGCATGGCGGGCGGCGCGGGTGTTGCGCCGCCAGCATCGGCGGCGGGAGCGGCGTCGGCAGCGTCCGCAGCGTCCGCAGCCGGTGCGGCGGGCGCCACCGCCCCGGCCTCGCGCTCGTCCTGCAGCCGCTCCAGCTCGCGCGCAATCCAGCCCTGGCGATCGCCGGCCGGCAGGAAGGTCCAGCCATGGCCCGCGCGGTACCGGCGTCCCAGTGCGGCCGACAATTCGTCGAGGCGGTCGAGTTCGATGCCGACCGCGTAATCGCCGAAACCGGCCAGTACGTTCTGGCGCAGCAGGAAGACGGCGCCGGCCGCCACCGCGAGGATCGCGAGCAGGACGGAAGCGAACAGGCGGTGGCCGATCGAGAATTTCACGAGGGGTAGCGGAGGGACATGATGCTGGCCATTCTAGGTGAAAAAAGATTTATCATCAGCATGTTCAACATGTCTGACCGATAAGGAAAACCGCATGCGCAAGCCAATCGCTTCCTTCATCCTGGCCTCCGCCGGCCTGTGTTCGCTGGCCCTGGCCGCCGCTCCCGCCGCCGTCCCGCGCGCCGTGACCGCCGACCCGGCGCGCGACGCCAGGCACCCGGCCACCAACCGCCAGGTGCTGATCCTGAGCCACGGCCAGGGCATGAACGGCCTCCTGATGCTGGCGGCCGGCGCGGGGCCGAAGCCGACCATGCTGCTGCTGCACGGCCTGCCCGGCAACGAGCAGAACCTCGACCTGGCGCAGGCGGTGCGGCGCGCCGGCTGGAACGTGCTGACGCTGCACTACCGCGGCAGCTGGGGCTCGCCCGGCCGTTTTTCGCTGGGCGGCGCCTACGACGACGTCGAGGTGGCGATGGACTTCCTGCGCCAGCCGGAAAACGCCAGCCGCTACGGCATCGACCCGGCGCGGCTGGTCATCGCCGGCCACTCGATGGGCGGTTTCCTGGCCGCGCGCTATGCCGCCGGCCACGATGACGTGGCCGGCGCCGTCCTCATCGATCCATGGAACGTCGGCGCCTTCGGCAAGGCATTGCTGGCCAGGCCCGAGATACGCCAGGACTGGATCGCGGCCACGGGCGAAGACTTCGGCACCAGCCTGGCCGGGACCGACGCCGCTGCGATCGTCGCCGAGACCGAGCGCCATGCCGCCGAGTGGGACCTGGTCGACTATGCCCCGAAGCTGGCGCGCAAGCCCTTGTTGATCGTCGACGCCCAGTTCGGCAACACGGCGGAAGTCGCGCCGCTGGCGGCCGCCATCAAGGCCAGGCGCGGCCAGCTGCGCGCCGTGACGCTGCCGAGCGACCACGCCTTCGCCGACCACCGCATCGCACTGGCGGCCGCCACCGTCAACTGGCTCGACACGCTGCGCGCACCGGGTGCCAGGTCCCGCTAAGCCCCGGGATTCAAGCAGGCTCGTGCCCCGACCCTGACGTGGCCGGTCCCGAAACCAGGTCGACGATGCGGTAGCTGGCCTGCTCGCCGCCTTCGCCGGTGGTGATGAATTCGAGCGCGCGGCCCTTGCCCGCGCCCATGCGGTACAGGGTGCCGGCGCCGGGCGGGATCAGGGTGTGCACGCGCGCCACCACGTAGCCGGTCGGGCGCTCGGCGCCGGGCACCACCAGCACGTGGCCCTCGGTGCCGGCGGCGGATGGCGGGCGCAGGTCGACCAGCGGGATGGCTTCGCCCTGCCAGTCCATGGCCGACGAGGCGGGGGCCAGCGGCAGGATGTGCTCGACCGTGCCGATCGGCGTCGCTCCCAGGCCGTCGGCGTCGAACACGATGTAGGCGCCGGCATTCACCGGACGCTTGTCGCGAGGGGCCGCGGCGGACGGCGAGGATGACGCCGGCCGGCCCAGCGCCGCTTCCGGGAAGCGCTCGAACAGGCGCGCGGGATCGAGCAGGTGGACTTCGATGCCGTCGGCGTCGAACACGGTGGCCGTGACGCCGCCTGGTACCGGCAGGCCGGGGCCGTCGAAGCTGTACAACTGCAGCGCCGCGCGGACCGGTACGCCCAGTGCCAGGCCACCGCGCTCGATCACGGCCAGCAGCGGATCCTGGCCGCCGGCGGGCGCCTGGCCGGTCACGGCGCCGTCCGGCAGCACCGGCAGGTGGCGGCCGCGCCATTCGCACCAGGCGACGCCGATGCCGCCGAAGGACGTCAGCGCCGGCATCGGGATGACCGCCGCCAGGTCGGCCGGCGGCACCGCGAGGCGGCCGTGGGCGGTCTGCAGCAAGGCATAGGTGCGGGCGGTGCGCGCGGCAAGGTCTGCGCGTGCCGCGGGCGCCGCGCGCTCCGGCGTGGCGTCGATGTCGCTCCAGGCGCAGGCCAGGTCCGCCAGTCGGCCGACTTCGAGCAGGCTCAGGATCGCGTCGGACTCGGGCGAGCGCACCGCGGTGTGGAACACGTCTTCCGGGTTGTCGTCGTGGTGCAGGCGGGTGATGCCGTGCGCCGGCACGTCGACCATGCCCTGCAGCGCATCGACCTGCAGGCCGATGGTGCGCCCGCCTTCGCGCAGCACCAGGATGCGCGCCTCGCAAGCCGGCGTCTTGCCGGTGCCGACGTCAACCCAGCGCGCCAGGTCGACCACCGGCACCAGCGTGCCGAGATGCTCGACCACGCCGCGCAGCGCATCCTTGCGCCGCGGCAGGAAGGCTGGCGCATCGGGGATCGCAATCGCCTGCACCACGCTGTCGACCGGGATGCCGAGTCGGACCGCGCCGATGCTGGCCTGGGCCAGGCGCATGCCCGGGGCGGCCGCCCCGGCGGCGTTGGGGAGGTCCATGCTCAGCGCTCCATCGCGATGCTTTCCAGTTCGGCCAGCAGCGTCGAGACGTCGCGCGTGGCGCTGGCCTGTTCGCTGGTCGAGGCGTGGATGCGGCCGATCGATTCGCTGGTGGTGCCGACCGACTGCACGATGCGGCCGAACGCGTTCTCGACCTCGCCGGCCAGGCGCGTGCCTTCGCCGACGCGGCCCACGGTTTCGTTGATCAGCTTCGAGATTTCGCGCGCCGCCAGCGCCGATTTCTCGGCCAGCTTGCGCACCTCGTTGGCGACCACCGAGAAACCGTTGCCGTGTTCGCCGGCGCGCGCCGCCTCGATCGCCGCGTTGAAGGCGAGCAGGTGCGTCTGGCTGGCGATCTCGCTGATGGTGTCGATGATCTCGTGCACGTCGCCGGACGCCTTCTGGATCCCCACCATGGCGTCTTTCGAGCGGTCGAGCAGCTTGCTGCCCTCGGCCGCTTCGGACTGGGTCTGGGCCGCCATGTCGGCGGACCGGCGCGCGCCCTTGGCGATTTCGCCGATCGACTCGGTCAGTTCCCCCAGCACGGTGGAGATGGCCTTCACCTTGGCGCCGATCAGCTCTTCGCGGTGCACCTGCTCGGTCACGTCCATCGCGAACTTGACGACCTTGTAGGGTTTGCCGTTGATGTCGAGGATCGGGTTGTAGGTGGCCTGGATCCAGATGTCGGCATCATGCTTGCCGCGGCGCTTGAAGCGGTCCGACTGGAACTGCCCCTGGCCGAGGTTGGCCCAGAAGTGGCGGTAGGCCGCGCTCTTGACCAGGTCCATGTCGCAGAACATGCTGTGGTGCTGCCCCAGCACTTCTTCTTCGGCATAGCCCATCGTGCGCAGGAAGTTGTCGTTCGCCGACAGCACGTTGCCGCGCATGTCGAACTCGATCACGGCCTGCGAGCGGCCGATGGCATCCAGCTTGCCGCGGGTCTCGGCCGTCAGGGTCTTCTGGCGCGTCACGTCGGTGGCGAATTTCACGATCTTGAAGGGCTTGCCGTCGGCGTCGAAGATCGGGTTGTACGAAGCCAGGATCCAGGTGTCCTTGCCGGCCTTGTTCAGGCGGCGGTATTCGCCGGCGTCGAATTCGCCGCGGCCCAGGCGCTCCCAGAACGCCAGGTATTCGGGCGAGTGCGCGAACGCCGGGTCGCAGAACATGCGGTGGTGCTGGCCGCGCACTTCGTCCAGCGTGTAGCCCATCGTGTCCAGGAAATTCCGGTTGGCCGTGAGCACCTTGCCGCTCAGGTCGAATTCGATCACGGCCTGCACCCGGTCGATCGCCTGCATCTTGCCCTCGTAGTCGGCATTGCGCATCTTGGCCGCGGTGATGTCGGTGGCGAACTTGACGACCTTGTAGGGCCTGCCATCGGCGTCCATGATCGGGTTGTAGGTGGCCTGGATCCAGACTGGATGGCCATCCTTGGCGATGCGCTTGAATTCGCCGGCATGGAATTCGCCGCTGCCCAGGTGTTTCCAGAAGGCGCGGTATTCGTGCGAGGCGGCGTAGCCCGGTTCGCAGAACATCGCATGGTGCTGGTCGACCACCTCCTCGAGGCTGTAGCCCAGGGTGTCGAGGAAGTTCTGGTTGGCGTGCAGGATGCGCCCGGCCAGGTCGAACTCGATCACGGCCTGGGCGCGGTCGAGCGCCGCCATGCGGCCTGCGAACTCGGCATTGCGCCGGGTCTGCTCGGTCACGTCGGTGGCGTACTTGACCACCTTGAAGGGCTTGCCGTCCGGACCGATGACCGGGTTGTAGGCAGCATTGATCCAGACTTCGCGGCCGGCCTTGTCGCGGCGCTTGAACTGGCCGGTCTGGAATTCGCCGGCGCCCAGGCGCGCCCAGAACATCGCATAGTCGGACGAGCCGGTATAGGCGGCGTCGCAGAACAGGCGGTGGTGCTTGCCCACGATCTCGTCCAGGGTGTAGCCCATGGTCGACAGGAAATTGTCGTTCGCGTGGAGGACGTGGCCGTCCAGGTCGAATTCGATGACGGCCCGTACACGGTCGATGGCGTCGATCTTGGCGGCGTTTTCCGCGCTCTGCAGCTTGGCCGCGGTGATGTCGGTCGCGAACTTGATGATCTTGACCGGTTTGCCGTCGCTGTCGAAGATCGGGTTGTACGAGGCCTGCAGCCAGACCGGCTTGCCCTGCTTGTTCAGCCGCATGAATTCGCCGCTGGCGGGATGGCCGCTGGCCAGCGACTGCCACATGGCACGGTAGGCTTCGGACGCGGTGAACTCCTCGGTGCAGAACATGCGGTGATGCTGGCCCACCACCTGGGCCCGCGTGTAACCGACCGCGTCCAGGAAGTTCTGGTTGGCATGGATCACGTGGCCGTCCAGGTCGAATTCGACCACGGCCTGGATGCGGTTGATGGCGTCCAGGGCGGCAAGCGCTGTCTCGTGGCGCGTGTCGTTGGAAGCGGAAGCGAGTGCTTGGGCAGTGGTTCGCATGTAAGAATAATTATCCGGAGTAAGCATGACCATACCGGCATGGCCGATGCGGCCATGCGCCTGAATTGACTAACTAAAATTCGTGCACCTGGAGGCATTGCTGCAGGCGGTGCAGTGGTGCGGATGACCGGGCAGGACCCGGTTATCGAATAGGAGATAGTCTAAACAATTTCCATGCGGAAATGGCAGATTTATTCAATCGTGCGTTGTAAATACTCATCATTATTGACAAATTTGATGAAAATGATGAATATTTCCCGATTGGATCTTCAGTACACGTCGCGCCGGTAGCGCCCGTCGGCTACCAGTTGCTCGAGCGTGGCGCTGCCGAGGATCTCGCCGAGCGCCTCGTGCACGCCGCCAGCCATGCCCTGCAGGCTGCCGCAGACATAGATGGCGGCGCCGCGCTCGACCCAGTCGCGGACCTGCTGCGGCTGTTCGCGCAGCAGGTGTTGCACGTAACGCGGTTTGGTGTCCCGACGGCCGGCAGCGCCGTCGCGCGAAAAGGCGAGGTCGAGATGGCGCAGCCAGCCCGCTTCCTGCCAGCCCAGCAGTTCGTCGCGCAGCAGGAAGTCGTGCTCGACCTGGCGTTCGCCGAACAGCAGCCAGTTTTCGTGTTCGCCGCGCTGGAGGCGCGCCTTCAGCAGGGCGCGCAGGCCGGCCAGGCCGCTGCCGTTGCCGATCGCAATCAAGGGGCGGCGCGCGTTCCCGCCCAGGCGGAAGCGTTCGTGCGCGCGCAGGCGCAGGCGGATCGGGTCCTCGAGGCCGGCATCCCGGCACAGCCAGCCCGAAGCGGCGCCCGGGCTGCCGTCCTCGCGCCGTTGCAGGCGTACCAGCAGTTCCAGCCGGCCTTCCAGCGGCAGCGAGGCGATCGAGTATTCGCGCGGGTGGTCGGGATCCGATGGCGGGCTGACCTGGGCCAGGTCGCCCGCTTCCCAGGCGGGCAGCTCGCCGTCGGCCGGGACCAGCGCCAGGCGATACAGCGGCGCGCCGGCGCTGCCGGGATTGAGCAGCAGGCGCTCGCGGATGCGCCAGTCGCCGTAGGCCGGGGCGGCCCAGTCCGGCGCGTCCGCGGTGCCGGCCAGGCGCCCGACGTGGTGCTGCCATTCGGCCAGCGCGGCCGCGTTGTTCTTGTCGACGTCGATGCGTTCGAACAGGCGGGTCGCGCCCTGGGCGGCCAGCCAGGCGTCGAGGGCGCGGCCGAAGCCGCAGTAATTGATGTAGTTGTCGTCGCCCAGCGCCAGCACGGCGTAGTGCAGGTGGCGCAGGTCGGCGCCGGCCGCCATCAGCCGGCCGGCGAAACGCGCGGCGGTGTCGGGCGCGTCGCCTTCGCCATACGTGCTGGCGATGAACAGGACCTTGGCGGCGCCGGCCAGCGCGGGCCCGTCCATGCGCGAGATGCACACGGCGCGCGCCGCCAGGCCGCCGGTGACCAGGGTCTCGGCGGTGCGCCTGGCGAGATCTTCGGCGCTGCCGGTCTGGCTCGCGTAGACCACCAGCCAGTCGGCGGCGGCGGCACTGCCGCCCGCCCGGGGACGGCGCGCGCGCCAGATCGCCAGGCACATCGCGACATAGGT
>CAJYQM010000014.1 GCA_913777025.1 uncultured Massilia sp.
CGGCCTGCCCGGCATGGACCGCCACGCGCTGGCGCGCCGCCTGCGCGCCGACCCGGCCCTTTCCGGCGCCCTGTTCCTGGCCCTGACAGGCTACGGCCAGGCGCAGGACCGGCGGCTGTCGCAGGAAGCCGGCTTCGACCACCACCTGGTCAAGCCGGTCGACGCGGCGCGCCTGCTGGCCCTGCTCGACGGCCACCTCACCTGATTCCGACATGCGCATACAGCTCTTTTCCGACCTCCACCTCGAACGCTATCCCGACTTCCGACCGCCGATCCTGCCTGACGCCGACCTCATCGTGCTGGCCGGCGACATCGGCTCCTACCAGTCGAACTCGCGGTTGCACGGCGACGACTTCGGCCTCACGCGGTTTTCCCCGCTGCGCGAGAACGCGCCCGCCGCGCGTGTGCTCTACATCCCCGGCAACCACGAGTTCGACGGCCTCGACTACGATGAGGCCTACGCGCGCCTGCGCGACACCTGCGCGCGCCTGCGCATCGAATGGCTGGACCGCGAGACGATCACGATCGGGGACGTGCGCTTCATCGGCACCACGCTGTGGGCCGACTTCGACGCCCTGGCCAGCCGCGAAACCGACATGGCGCGCCAGCTGAAAGCGCGTGAAAAAGCCTTCCGCGCGGCCAACTACTATCTGAGCAAGAACACCACGCTGCGTGACGGCGTGCCGATGCTGGCCGAGGCCCAGCGCGAACTGTCGCTCGATTGCCAGGCCTGGCTGCGCGAGGCGCTGGCGCGGCCGTTCGCAGGCCGCACGGTCGCCGTGACCCACTATGCGCCCAGCCTGATGAGCGCCGACCCGCGCTACGGCCTCACGCCCGGCACTGCGGGCTTCTGCAACGCACTCGACGACTTGCTGCCGCTGGCGGACGTCTGGATGCACGGCCATTTGCACTGCCCGAACGACTACGTGGAGCACGGTTGCCGCGTGGTCGCCAATCCGCTCGGCTACGTCAGCAAGGGCGAACAGGAAGGCTTCCGGCCGGCGCTGGTGATCGAGCTCTGAAGCGGCGATGCAGCGGTGCTGAAGCTACGATGACGCGGCGATGCAGCGGCGCGTCAGCCGCGCGCGACGGTCTTGACGTCGGCGCGGGCCGCGCCCAGCGCCGCCTCGATCACCTCCAGCGCCAGCCGCGGCCGCGCCGCGCCGCACATGAAGATGTCGACGGCCGCGAAGCCGTCTTCGGGCCAGGTGTGGATCGAGATATGGGATTCGGCCAGCAGCAGCACCCCGGTCACGCCGCCGCCGGCGCCAAAGGTGTGGAAGTGGCCGTACAGGATGTGGGCGCCTGCGGCCAGCGCGGCCCGGCGCAGCAGTGCGTCGATGGCGCCGGCATCGGCGAGCAGCGCGGCGTGCGCGCCGTGCAGGTCGGCCAGCAGGTGGGTGCCCGATGGACGAAAGGACGGCGCGTTCATTTGTGCCCGCCCCCGCCGCCGCTGTAGCCGCTGCCGCCGTAGTAGCCGCCGCGCGAGCCCGACCAGCCGCTGCCCCCGCCGCCCGTGCGGCCCGCTTCCGCGAACAGACTGGCCCAGCTGCCGAGGCTGACGACCAGGGTCACGCACAGCGCGTACAGGAAGTACTTGTTATTCATTGTCGAAGAAAAAAGTCGGCAAGACCAGCGCCAGCGCGCCGAAGAACACCCAGGGCGCCGCGCCGCCGAAGTTGAAGATCAGCGGGATCAGGTTCAGCGCGAACAGCCAGATCAAGAAGCGACCGGACATCGACGACTTCGACGAGCGCGCCGCCACCGACGCCCGCGGCGCCGGCAAGTCCTGGCGCTTGAGGCCAAAGGCGGCGCGCACCTGGTCGAAGGCGATGCGGCGCGAACGCGACCAGGTGAATTCCTCGGGCGTCAGCTCGGCCGCCAGCCGGGTCTGTCCATGCTGGTATTCCGAGACGCGCACCGTATTGCCGGCGGCCACGCGCCAGTTGAAGGCGCCCAGCGCCAGCTCGACGCGCGCCGTGTAATCGTACAAGCGCGTGTAGGCGACGCGATCCAGGCGCACCGACACCGCCCCCACCGCCGCCGGCCACTCGTCGATCACTTCCGAGCGCCACCATTCGTCCTCGGTCTCGACCAGCCAGGAAAAGCCGGCCTGGCCGTTGTGCAGCAGGTATTCGCTCCACGCATTGCCTTCGTCGTCGACGCGGCGCATGGCGCCCAGCACGCGCGCCTCGCGCCCGCCCAGCTTCCCGGTACTGCCGATCGGCAGCGTGAACAGGTAGCGCCGCGACGCCGCCTCGCCGGTCCGCAGCACCTCGACCGCCGGGGTCGAGGCATCGAGCGGCGTCTGGCAACTCTGGCACACGATGGCGGGCGTGACGCCCGGCAGGTAAGCGATCGCCGTGCCGCAATGCGGGCACAGCAGCGAATCGACGCGGCCGCGGTACTTGCCGCTGCTTTCCTTGATCGTGGCATCGTCGCGCAGCAGCTGGCACTGCAGCTGGCCCAGCGTGCGCGCCGCGCCCAGGTACATGGTCGGCGTCGGCCGGTCCGAATAATCGAGGGTGACGAAGTCGGACCCGCGCCGGAAGTCGGCCACTCGCGCCTCCCAGCCGTCGCCGACCACCATCGGCAGCTCGCCCTGGCCGCCGATGGCGCGCGCCACGCGCTTTTCGGCCGCGATGTAGGTCCCGACGCCGATGTCGTGCTCGTGGCCCACGCGGATCGTCTCGAAGCCCGGCCATGCCGGACCCAGCTCGCGCTCGACCGTCACCACGTAGCGCCCCGACGAGTCGCCGAGCCAGCCCTTGCCGCCGTCGTCGAACACCAGGAACCACTCGTTCCACAGGCCGGCGTCGTAGCGCAGCTGGATGCGGCCGACCACGGTAAAGCCACGCCCGCCGATCTGGCCCGAAGTGCCGAGCTGGATCGGCGAATAATCCTCCAGCACGCTGGAGAGCTTGCCGAGGTCGCGCACCGCCCCCTGGTCCTTGACGACCGTGGTGCGGCAGAACTCGCACACGGCCATC
>CAJYQM010000015.1 GCA_913777025.1 uncultured Massilia sp.
GCCGCCGACCCGCAGCCCCTGCCCTACCTCGACTATGAAGGCCTGCGCGCCGGCGGCGGCCTGGACATCGAACTCGCGGTGCTGCTGGAGACGGCATCGATGCGGGACCAGGGGATGCCGCCGGTGCGCCTGTCGCGCTCCAACTTCCGCCACGCCTACTGGACCGTCGCCCAGCTGCTGGCCCACCACACGGTGAACGGCTGCGCGCTGCGGGCGGGCGACCTGCTCAGTTCGGGCACGCAATCCGGCCCGGAGCCCGAGGAAGCGGGTTCGCTGCTGGAATTGACGGCCGGCGGCACGCAGCTGCTCCACCTGCCGAACGGCGAGGAACGGCTGTTCCTGGAAGACGGCGACCGCGTCGTGCTGCGCGGCTGGGCGGCGGTGCCGGGCGGGCCGCGCATCGGTTTCGGCGAAGCGGCGGGGATCGTGCTGCCGGCGCGCTGAAGCGACGCCATACACCGCGACGCCTGGTCTTTCCGCACCACGATCAGGCGCTTCGCCGACAGCGCCGTCCACCTCGACAGCCACCCGGCCGAACGGCGCCGCGCCAGCATGCGCCGCCATCGCCCTCCTCCATACGATCTCCATACCGTCCCCGCGGCGCCTACATGCCCCTCGGATAGGCTTCCGAATGCGGCATCCGAGCGCCCTGCGAGGCTAGCCGCGCAAGTTCCGGCACCGCCGGCTACACGATCTGGACGAACGACAGGACAGCATGACAACACACGGCGGCAGCGAATACATCACACTCGGCAGCGGGGTCCGCCGCTACGCCGGCATCGTCCGGACGCGGGAACGCGTCAAGCTGCAGGTCCGGGCATGGGTCAACAGAAGCGCTACGCATGGCTGGATCACCTTCCTCAACTCCGATCCGTTCCTGGCGCACATGGCCACGCAATACCCTCGTTTGATCTCCAAGATATACCGGCCCTATGTCACCGGCACGCTGACGATCGGTGAACGCGTCTGCGCCCTCGTGGATCACTATGGTTTTGTCAGGCGCATGGGTTGGGCGGCACTGGTCTTAGGCGCGGCCCGCGCGCCGGTCGTTCTCGCCGAATTCGAGGGGAAAGCCGGGGCCGGGTATGTCATCGCGCTGAAAACCGGCGAAACCATGGAGCGCGAAGGCGAGCTGGTATTCCAGTTGTCGCGCGGCGACGTTTGCCTCGCCTCCTGCGCGTTCTCGTTCTTTCCCAGAGGGGGCAACCAGATCGCCATCGGCGGCATGCAGGGGACGCATGCCGCGGACAACCTGGAACAGATCCGCATCGCCACGCGCGAACTGCACGGCATCAGGCCCAAGCATCTGCTGCTGAAGCTCGTCACGGCCCTGGGACATGCGCTGGGCTGCCGCAATGCCCTGCTCGTCAGCAATGATAACCATGCGGTGCGTCGCGCCCGCCGGGAGGGCAAGGTGTTTGCCGATTATGACCGGTTCTGGCAGGAATGCGGGGCGACGCGCCGGCCCGACGGCGACTTCGACATGCCGTGCCTGACCTTGATGCAGCCGGACCTGCCGAACCTGCCGTCCAACAAACGTTCGGAAGCGCGCCGGCGCTATCAGCTCCTCACGACGATCCACGCGCGAACGGCGCGCGCGCTTCTCCTGCAATACGCACCTGCGCATTCGTCGACACGCCTGAACGGCCCCGCGATCCACGCGATGGCCGTGCCGAACCCGCGACCGGCATCCGGCCATTCAGCCGTGCAGCCGGTTCACGCACTGCCGCCGAACTTGTAACCGACACCACGCACGTTGACGGGCACGCCGGCGACCCCGGCGTCTTCGAGTTTCTTGCGCAGCTTGCTCATGTGGCTGTCGACCGTGCGCTCCAGTGCGCAGTCGTCCCGCAAGCAATGCGTCAGCAAATCCATCCTGCTGAATACGCGGCGCGGGGCAGCGGCCAGGTGCGCCAGCAGCCGGAACTCGGTGAGCGTCAGCGACAACGTGTTCGCCTTGCCATGCGTTTCCACGACGACTTCGTGCTTGTCCAGGTCGATGTTCAGCGCGCCGATCCGGATGGCACGGCGCGCCGTGCCGCCGGCGTGCGCCGAGCGGCGCAGGACCGCTTCTGCCCGGGCCACGACTTCGGCCGGGTTGAAAGGCTTGACCACGTAGTCGTCGGCCCCGGTGCGCAGCCCCATCAGCTTGTCGATGTCCTGGTCCATCGCCGTCACCATGATCACCGGTACCGCTCCACGCCGGCGCAGTTCCGCGAGCACCATCCATCCGTTCAGTACCGGCATCTGCACGTCGAGCAGCACAAGATCCGGCCTGGCGGACAGGTGCAGATCGAGCGCCTGCCGGCCATCCCTGGCCCGGAGTGTCCTGAACCCGCCGCGCGCCAGGTAGGAAGCCAGGATATCGGCGATCTCGTCGTCGTCTTCGGCGATCAGCACGAGCGAGGACGGGTGCGCGCCCATGGCCCCCGAATCCGGGCCGCTCACTGCCATGCCACTTGCCTCGGTAGCAAGGTCTTCATCGTATCTCCAGTCATGCGGGTAAGCCAGGCATTATCCACCATGCAGCAGTTTGCCATCAAGCCTTCCGGACGCGGGATGCCCGGTGCCGGATCTCCACCGGAACTCCACACAAGCTCCAACGTTTTCCCATCATCCGCTGCGATACTTCGCGTCGCCGGAACCGGCATCGGACACGCTCGTCCCTGTTACACGGCGTGCTCGCAATCGTTACGAAAGGAAGCACGGTGCGTCGCAAATGGGTGTTGTTCGGTGGGCTGTTTACCGCAGCCTGTGTCGCTCCCGTCGATATCCGGCCTCTTGCCCCGTATCCGGGTGCCTGGTTCGCGACGGCCAGGCCAGCCATCGACGAGGTTCAACGCGACGAGGTCCACCCCGGCGGCTTGCAACAGCAAGTCCTGGCGGTCGACAGCTTTCGTGCACGGGACTGGCTGGTAGTGCGCGTCCGGGCGTCAAGCCGGGTCCATCGCCTCCACGTCGCCGTCGGCCAGGCGGTCAAACGAGGCGATCTCATCGCCGAGCTGGATGCACTGCCGCAGCAGACCGCGCTATACGGTGAGGACACCGCGGCGGCATCCGGGCAAGCCTGCCTGACTGCGCGCGCGGCCACGCTGCTACCCATCCACCGGGCGAGCAGAGCGCTTGCGGCCGGGGCCGGGCACGCCGGGACCCAGTCCGCGGCAGCACGCAACAATCAGGGTTGCGGACGCATCGTCGCACCACTGGACGGCGTGATCGTGGCGGTTACTGCCAGACACGGTCAAGCCCCCGGCACCGTCGATGCCACGCTGACGATCGTCATCGTCGGTGAGGTGCGCACGGCCTTGCGACCCTTCCCGCGCGCCCAGGCCGTGGCCGGACGCCTTTCGAACGAAACGTGAGCCCGCCCGCCCTTTCCCATCCTTTGACCATGACCTTGCTGAAACAACCGAAGCCGGCTAAAGCCCCGGCACCCGACACCGCGCACGCGCAATCATTGAACGCCGGGGTCATCGAATCGATGTCCGCGACACAGACCTTGTGGCATATCCTGCGGACCTACCCTGGCAAGTTGGGCATCACCCTCGGCCTCGTGGCCGCCGAGAATGCGCTGTTGCTGGCCTACCCCTTGCTCGCAGGGATGGTGATCGACGCGATCCTGCGGCAGGACCTGGGCCGCGCCGTCCTGTACGCGCTGGTCGTGTTGCTGTTCTGGGTCTTCAGTGCCCTGCGCAGGGCAGTCGACACGCGGGTGTTCACCCGTATCTACGCCGATCTTGCGGTGCCGGTGATCCTCGACCAGCGCGCCAGGCGGCACGCCACGTCGACCGCGGCCGCCCGCGTCACGCTTGCGCGCGAATTCGTGGATTTTTTCGAGAAGCACATCCCGCTGATGGCCACGGCCTTCGCCTCCGTCGTCGGCGCGGCGCTCATGCTGCTTGCCATCGAGCGCTGGATCGGGCTGGCCTGCCTGCTTGCACTCGTGGCCTGCCTGGCGATGTTGCCGCGATTCGCGCGCCGCAACCAGGATCTGCATGAGCGCATACACAACCGCGTCGAGAAGGAGATCGGCCTCGTCGAACGTGCCGGCGTCACGACGCTGGGCCGCCATTATCGTATGCTGTCCCGCGTCCACGTCGCGCTGTCCGATCGGGAGGCCGCCGCCTTCCTGGTCGTGGGATGCGCGGCTGCCCTCCTGTTCGCGCTGACGATCGTCCGGTTGAGCGGCGCGGCCGGCGTGAGCGCCGGTCATATCTACGCCGTCATGACCTACCTCTGGACCTTCGTCGGCAGCCTTGACGAGGCGCCAGGCCTGGTCGACCAGATCGCACGCCTGCGCGACATCGGCAAGCGGGTCAATCCGGATCTACGCGAACGTAGCTGACCCCGTGGGGCCGTCCACAGGCCATGCCAGTTCGAAGGTGGACCCGCCCGCCGGCGACGGGCGCCACGCGGCATGTCCGCCATGCGCATGGGCGATGGCGCGCACGACGGCCAGGCCGAGCCCGCTCCCCGATGCCGCGCGCGTACTGGCCGGCTCGCCGCGCTGGAAAGCATCGAAGATCCTGGCTGCGGCTTCAGGGGCAATGCCCGGTCCGTCGTCGCTCACGCTCAGGCATGCCAGGCCGTCTGTGCAATCGAGCGCAATGGCCAAGCGTCCCGGTACGGCGTGGCAACGCGCATTGTCCAGCAAGGCCAGCAGGGCCTGGCGGATCCGTGCCGCGTCGCATGCCATGCTGCGCTCGTTGAGTGCCAGGACCGGCTCCAGGCCCGCACCGCGCAGGTCCGGGCCGAGCAGCGCGACGACGTTCCTGACCTCGTCCGCGAGGCGGCATGGCGCCAGCCGCAGCGTCAGGTGCCCGCTGTCGGCCAGGCCCACGACGCGCAAATCCTCGATCAGGCTACCCAGATGCTCCACCTGCGCAAGCAAGGTGCGAAACAGTTTCGGATCGGGTTCGAAGACTCCTTCGGCCAGGCCTTGCAGGCGTCCACGCAAGATTGTCACCGGCGTGCGCAACTCGTGTGCGATGGCCGCATTCCAGAACGCCTGCTCGCGTGCCATGCGTTCCAGGCGTTCCGCCATCATGTTGAAATCCTTGACCAGGAGCGCCGCCTCCCCCACGGTCGTGTCCAGGCCGGCAGCACGTGCGCCCAGGTCGCCTTGCGAGATGCGGCGCAGGTTTTCGGCCACCGAAGTCAGGGGCTGGACCAGCCGCTGCGACAGTTTGATCGCCACGGCCGCGGCCAGCGCCACCGCGATGACCGTCGACGAGCCGATCCAGACCCATTCGGGACCGCTGGGCAACCATGCGCTGGGATCGGAGATGGCGTCGGGCGCATAGGTGAACATCACGCCGTAGAACACGTACGAGCCGATCGCGGTCGCGACCATGACACTCAGCACGAGCCCGGCCACGGCCAACACGATCTGGCGCCGCAATCCGCGCAGGCCGTTCAGGGCCGGCATTCGCCTGCGCCGCTTCGGGGTCGAATCACCAAGCGCCTCCATCAACTCTCCATAAAACCGTCATCGAATCTCGACACGAAGCACGCAGAATCGTTGCTTTCGCTCAATAATCACATCTTACTGAACCTTGTCGTATCCGGACAAGGCACAGCCAGGAATTATCGACCATGTCCCAATTCTTCATCAAGCGCCCCGTCTTCGCCTGGGTGCTGGCGACGTTCATTGTCCTTGCAGGACTGATCGCCATCCCGCGCCTGCCGGTGGAGCGCTATCCGAACGTGGCGCCACCATCCGTCAGCATCAGCGCGACCTACCCCGGCGCCACGGCGCAAACCATGAACGACGCCGTCGTCGGCCTCATCGAGCGCGAGCTGTCGAGCGTGAAAGGCATGCTGTACTTCGAGTCGAGCACGGACACGACCGGCAGCGCGCAGATCACCGCGACCTTCAAGCCGGGTCTC
>CAJYQM010000016.1 GCA_913777025.1 uncultured Massilia sp.
TGGCCGGTAAAACGCAAGGCTTCGCGCATGCGTACCCACCCCAGCTTGGGAATACGGATGCGACGGCCGTCGACCTCGAATTGGTCGTTACTGATGGCAAACCGGTCATCGATACCCTTGCGGCGGAACGTCGGGTAACGTGCGCGGCGGGCAAGGAAATTCTCGAAGGCGCATCCCAGCTGCATGATCGCCAACTGCTGTGCACACTTCGTAACGTCCAGCATCCAGGGAAACTGTTCGCGCTTGATGCTGTTGAGTTGACGCCGCAACGCCGCCTCGTTCGGTGGTTTCAAGGTGGGGGCAGCCTTGGACGCCGCGTACTGGCGCCCCCATTCTGCCAGTGCCCAGTTGTAGGCGAAGCGTGCCGTGCCCGCCGCCCGCGCGAAGTAAGTGCGCTGCACATTATTCAGGTCGAGTCGGATCTGGTGTGCTAGCAGCATGACACACATCCAACGCCACCATGGCGTAAGTTCCGCATTATCATTGTTGCCAAATCTTCTCATCCAATATCAGCGTGTTCATATTGGATGAGACGGCGTAGATATGATTAAGTTCTGGCCTTGCAGTTAAAACCCTGTGCCATGGCGCAGGAAGGGGTGGCAGTCGGGCTGGCGCAGCAGGCCAAGCGGCCCGGCCAGGCCGACCAGCACGCCACAATAGATGAGGAGATAGCCCAGCCACGCGGGACACTGGTAACTGTCGTGGATCAGCTTGCGGTGGCTGCCCAGCGAATGCCCGAGCAGCAGCACACAGCCGGTCGACAGCGCGAACAGCAGCAGGCCGCGCCAGGAAGCGTAGAGGGCGCCGCCGCCCAGCGCCGTGCCGGCCATCGCGCTGAACCACAGCGATTTTTTCCAGGCGTAGCGGACCTGGCCATCGACGACGTCGCGCCAGGCCGCGGCATGGACACGGTGGGCGGTGCTGGCGCTGGCTGGCATGGCGAGCCTCCATCGGCATTGGGCTCAGCCATGATACTGCGGTTCAGGCGCCGATGAGCGCCCGTCCGGTCGACCCCATGGCCGCCTGGCGGCCTTCGATCAGCTTGAACAGCGCGACCGCCTGCGCCAGGTGGGTCGCCTGGTTCTGCAGCGCGCCGGCCGCCGCTGACGAAAAATGGATGAATTTGTTGCGTAATACACACCTTGTAGGGGTATTGACCGCGGCGTGATCACATGGAGGTTCACGGAACCCGGTCCCCGTTTCACCCTCTAATGCTGATCATTTGTTGATTCCTGACCCTATCGGCAGAGAGCCAATGAGTCATACGAGGCGTCAATCATGAGACATCACCGTATCGTCAGCCTGCTCGTCGGGGCCGGCCTGCTTTCGCTGCTCGTGTTTTCCCCGACGGCGGCCGAGCGGCGTGACAAGGGGCCGGGCTTCGATCCCCTGTTCGCCAAGGGAGCCAGTTGCGCGCCGGCCCAGGCCGGGCGTCCGGTCCTGTTGGCCACCCTGTTGCAGGCGCAAAGCCGGCAGCCGGTCCCGCCCACCGAGACGCGCCCCTTCCAGCCGGGCCAGCAATTGCCGTCGGCCGCCGACAGCGCGGCGCCGCCGCTGTACAAGGACCTCGGCAAGCTGCATATCCCGATCTCGACGAGAAGCGCCCAGGCGCAGGCGTATTTCGACCAGGGCGTGCGCCTGATGTTCGCCTTCAACCACGCCGAAGCGGCACGTGCCTTCCGCGCGGCCCAGCAGTTCGATCCGGGCTGCGCCATGTGCTACTGGGGTGAAGCGCTGGTGCTCGGCCCGAACATCAATGCACCGATGTTCCCGGAAGCCTTCGGGCCGGCTTATCAAGCGTCGCGCAAGGCGGCCAGCCTGGCGGACAAGGTCACGCCGCACGAGCAGGCCGTGATCCTCGCCGTCACCCAGCGCTATTCGGCATCGCCCGCTGAAGACCGCAAGCCGCTCGACCAGGCCCTACGCCGACCTGATGGGCGACACGGCGCGCCGCTTCCCGACCCATGACATGATCCAGGTCCTGTACGCCGAAGCGCTGATGGACCTGTCGCCCTGGGATTACTGGCAGGCCGGCGGCACCCGGCCCAAGGGCCGCACGCCCGAGATGATCGCCGCGCTCGAGCGCGTGCTGGCGCGCAATCCAACCCATCCGGGCGCCGCCCACTACTACATCCACGCGGTGGAAGCCTCGTCCAATCCGGAACGCGCCTTGCCTTATGCGCGCCTGCTGGCGAAACAGATCCCGGGTGCCGGCCACGTCGTGCACATGCCTTCTCACATCTATTACCGGCTCGGCATGGTCAAGGCATCGCTGGACGCCAACCTGCGCGCGGTCGCCGTCGACGAGCGCTACTTCAGCCGATCAAGCAGCGACCCGGTCTACAAGGGCGCCTACTACCCGCACAACATCCACTTCGTGATGGTGTCGGCGCTGATGGGCGGGGATGGGAAGACCGCGCTCGAGGCCGCCGATAAACTCGACAAGTCGCTGCCGACGCAACTGGTCGCGCAATTCCCATTGACCCAGCCCGTGAAAGCCGCACCGTATTTTTCGCACGTGCAGTTCAGCAGCCCCGACACCCTCGTCAAGCTGCCGGATCCCGCGCCCGACCTGGTGCTGGTGCAGGCGATGTGGCACTACGCGCGCGCGGTC
This sequence comes from uncultured Massilia sp., assembly GCA_913777025.1. GTDB lineage: Bacteria > Pseudomonadota > Gammaproteobacteria > Burkholderiales > Burkholderiaceae_D > Telluria. Next base: position 2,615 of record CAJYQM010000016.1, read on the forward strand.
GGCTTCGCGCGCAAGGGCATGGCGGACCAGAGCGCACGCGAGATCGACGGCCTGGCCAGGATCGAACAAGGCAGCGACTTCCAGCCCTTCGCCGCCTGGGGCATCCCGGCCAGGGAGATCGTCCAGACCGCGCGCCACATCGCCACCGGGCGCCTGGCCGATGCGCAGGGCAGGCTGCCGGTGGCGCTGGCGGCCTACCGGCAGGCCGTGGCGGTGCAGGACAGCCTGCCCTACATGGAACCGCCGTACTGGTATTACCCGGCACGGCAATCGCTGGGCGTGGCGCTGCTGCGGGCAGGCCAGCTGGACAAAGCCGAAACCGTGTTCCGTTCGGCGCTGGCGCGAACGCCCAGCAACGGGTGGGCCTTGCGCGGCCTGATGGAGGTGTACCGGCAGAAGGGTGACGCCGTGTCGCTGCGCTTGGTGCGGCAGCGCTTCCAGACGACCTGGCTGGGCAAGGACAGTCTGCCGGCGCTGGCGCTGCTGTAGTCAGAGCCGGTCGAGCAGGGCTGCCAGCGAGGGTAGACTATCGGCGCCGGCGCGGCGCCGCTCGCGGTCGAGCAGGATGGATTGCATGCCGGCCGCGCGGGGTCCGTCGACGTCGGCCGCGGGCGTGTCGCCCACCATCAGCACGCGTTCCGGTGCGCAGCCGAGGGCGGCGCAGGCTTGCTGGTAGATGGCCGGATCCGGTTTGATGGCGCCGGCCTCGAAGCTCCAGGTGTAGGCGTCCAGTTGCAAGGGCAGCAGTTGCATGATCGGGTCCGCGTAATCGGCGGCCAGGTTCGAGCACAGGCCGAGTTTGATGCCGCGCGCGCGTAATGCCTGTAGCGTGGGTGCGGTGTCCGGGAACAGGCGGATCGAGGCGATTTCGCTGTGCAAGTCTGCTTCCAGCTGGGCGAGTTGCTCAGGCGCGAGCACGATGCTCAATTGAGCAGCCGCAGCATGCAAATTGAGCGGTGCGCTCATCAGGGTGGCAGCATCGAGTGCGCCGACCGGGCGGCCTTGCTGTTCGCCGATGCGCAGCAGGCGGCGGAAGGGGGCGCGTTTGTCGGTGATCTCGACCAGGGTGCCGTAGACGTCGAAGACGACGGCGTCGACGCTGTCAAAGCGAGGTGGGGCTGCCATGGCGGCGCGCATAGTCGCGGGCGTGATCGAGCATGCCTGCCAGGGAGATCTGCCTTTCGATGTAGCGGCGTTGCAGGCCGAGATCATCCGCTTGCGGGTGCATGCCTTCGAGGACGAAGCTGGCGTTCATCGTTGCAACGTGCCTGGCACGTTGTTCGCGCGTTGCTGGTCGGGACTGCATGACGCTCCTGTCGATCGGGCGATCCAAAAACAAATGCCCCAGGTCGATAAAACCTAAGGCATCGTTTTGAAACTCGAATTTGGTGCCGGCTGCAGGACTCGAACCCGCCACCTGATGATTACAAATCAACTGCTCTACCTGATGAGCTAAGCCGGCAATATGGCCAGAATTATACCCTTATTTGATTCGGGTCAACGTAGGCCGGCCACCTTTTTTCGGTGGTTCATCGTCCCCGTCGGGGAGATTCGACACCTCGGACACGGTCGCACCATTGGTCTTGCCGGGAACGGCAGCCAATCCAGGCGCCGGCGCGGACGAAGGTTCGGGAACCGATGCCGGTGAAGAAGGCGGCGCCATCTCGGCCGCGGTGGTGCTGACGTCGAAGGCCATGCCCTGGCCGTTTTCGTTGGCGTAGATCGCCAGCACATTGTGCACCGGGATGTACAGCTCGCGCGAGACGCCGTTGAAGCGCGCGCGGAAGGTGATCGCGTCATTGTCCATCTTCAGCCCGGACGTGGCGCCGTAGCTGATGTTGAGGATGATCTCGCCTTTCTTCACGTATTCCATCGGAACCGTGGTCGCGGCGTCGACCTTGACGGCCAGGTAGGGCGTGAAGCCGCTGTCCGTGCACCACTCGTAAATGGCGCGCAGCAGGTACGGCTTGGTGGAGATGTCTGGCATGTGTGTGATCGGAATGGCACAAGTTGTTGCACGCCAGTGTAATCCGATTCGCCATGGGGCGTCGAAAAACTGGCGTGCAACGGTGTCGGGACCTAATAAAAACCTCAACAACCGTAGCGAGCGGCGGCAATGCTGGTTGAGGAGCGCAGCTGTACGCACGTACAGCGAGCACCGCAGACCGGCAGTGCAACGCGCAGCAGGTTGTTGCGGTTTTTAGCGGCGCATGACCTTTTCGGACGGGGTCAGCGCTTCGATGTAGGCCGGACGCGAGAAGATGCGCTCGGCGTACTTCATCAGCGGGGCCGCGGTCTTCGACAGTTCGATGCCGTAGTGGTCCAGGCGCCACAGCAGCGGGGCGATCGCCACGTCCAGCATCGAGAACTCGTCGCCCAGCATGTACTTGTTCTTCAGGAACAGCGGGGCCAGCGTGGTCAGGCGGTCGCGGATTTCAGCACGGGCCTTGTCGTGGCTCTTGTCGGTGACCTTGTTGCGCTCGTTCTCGAGCGTGTTCACATGCACGAACAGCTCTTTTTCGAAGTTGAACAGCATCAGGCGGGCACGGGCGCGCATCAGCGGGTCGGCCGGCATCAGTTGCGGGTGCGGGAAACGCTCGTCGATGTACTCGTTGATGATGTTCGATTCGTACAGGATCAGCTCGCGCTCGACCAGGATCGGCACCTGGCCGTACGGGTTCATCGTCGAGATGTCTTCCGGCTTGTTGAACAGGTCGACGTCGCGCACCTCGAAGTCCATGCCCTTTTCGAACAGGACCAGGCGGCAGCGCTGGGAGAACGGGCACGTGGTGCCGGAGTAGAGAACCATCATGGTTTATAGTTCCTTCAAGAAACAAAGGGGTGATGCCCTGATGGCTCACCCCAAATAACAATTGCCCGCATTATAACCGGGCAATCAAATCACTTTACGTCTTTCCAATAAGATGCATTCAGACGCCAGGCAAGGAAAGCGAACAAGGACAGGAACAACACCACGATCGCACCCAGGCGCTTGCGCAAATCGCGGGTCGGTTCGGCCATCCATTCCATGTACGCCACCAGGTCCGCGACCTGCGTGTCGAACTCCGGCTGGCTCAGGCTGCCCGGGCTGACCTGCTCGAAACCGGCGAAACGATGGATCGTCTTGCCCTTCTCGTGCGGGTCCGGCTCCTCGACCATCTTTGCCGTCCGTACACCCTGCAACTGCCACAGCACGTGCGGCATCGCCACGTTCGGCACGACCATATTGTTCCAGCCGGTCGGGCGGGTGTCATCCTTGTAGAAGGTCCGCAGGTAGGTGTACAGGTAATCAGCGCCGGTGCCGCCGGCGCCCGCCTTGGCGCGCGCGATGACGGACAAATCCGGCGGCACCGCGCCGAACCAGGCCTTGGCGTCGCTCGGGCGCATCGCGATCGTCATCATGTCGCCCACCTTCTCGCCGGAGAACAGCAGGTTGTTCTTGATCTGGTCTTCATTCAAGCCCAGGTCCCGCAGGCGATTGTAGCGCATCGACGATGCCGAATGACAGTTCAGGCAGTAGTTGACGAACAACTTGGCGCCATTTTGCAGCGAGGCGATGTCGCTGCGCTCGGGCGCGCGTTCCAGCGGGAAGCCGCCTTCGTTCGCGAACACGAATCCCGGCAACAGGGCAAGCACGGCGATCAGCTTCTTCGTAAGAGTCATGGTTGTCCTTTCAGTGCGCGGTCCAGGTGACGCGCTTGGGCAGCGGCTTGAAGCGGCCCATCGTGCTCCACCACGGCATCAGGAGGAAGAAGCTGAAGTACAGCAGCGTCGCCAGCTGGGCGATCAGGGTGTAGGCCGGGGTCGGCAGCTGGGTGCCGAGGTAGCCGAGCACCAGGAAGGCCACGAAGAAGACGCCGTACACGGTCTTGTGCCAGCCCGGGCGGTAGCGGATCGAGCGCACCGGCGAGTGGTCCAGCCAGGGCAGCAGGGCCAGGATGATCACGGCCGAGCCGAACAGCACCACGCCCCAGAACTTCGCGTCCAGCACCTGCGGCAGCATGCCGATCTCGAGGAACACCGCCAGCACCGTGACCGCGATCTTGGTTTTATACGACAGGCGCGAGCGCAGCCAGATGAACACGACGTAGGCGGCCAGGCCCGCCATCACCACCCACATGAAGTCCGAGGTGGTGGCGCGCAGCACCGAGTAGAACGGCGTGAAGTACCAGGTCGGCGCGATGTGCGGCGGCGTCTTGAGGGAGTCGGCCGGCAGGAAGTTGTTGTATTCCAGGAAGTAGCCGCCCATCTCGGGGGCGAAGAACACGACCGAGCTGTAGATCAGCAGGAAGACCGACACGCCGAAGAAATCCTTGGTCGTGTAGTAGGGGTGGGACGGGATCGTGTCGACGCCATGGCCGTCCGGGCCCAGGTTTTCCTTGACCTCGATGCCGTCCGGGTTGTTCGAGCCGACCTCGTGCAGCGCGATCAGGTGCGCCGCCACCAGGCCCAGCAGCACCAGCGGGATCGCGATCACGTGGAAGGCGAAGAAGCGGTTCAGGGTCGCGTCGGACACCACGTAGTCGCCGCGGATCCACAGCGACAGGTCGTTGCCGATGAAGGGGATGGCGCCGAACAGGTTGACGATCACCTGCGCGCCCCAGTACGACATCTGGCCCCAGGGCAGCAGGTAGCCGAAGAAGGCTTCCGCCATCAGGCACAGGAAGATGGCGAAGCCGAACAGCCAGATCAGCTCGCGCGGCTTGCGGTAGGAACCGTAGAGCAGGCCGCGCGTCATGTGCAGGTAGACCACGATGAAGAAGGCCGAGGCGCCGGTCGAGTGCATGTAGCGCACCAGCCAGCCCCAGGGCACTTCCTTCATGATGTATTCGACCGAGCCGAAGGCCAGGTTGGAATCCGGCTTGTAATGCATCGTGAGAAAGATGCCGGTGACGATCTGGAGCACCAGCACCAGCATCGCCAGCGAACCGAAGATGTACCAGACGTTGAAGTTCTTCGGTGCGTAGTAGCGGCCCCACTGTTCTTCCCACAGTTTCGAGAGCGGGAAGCGGTCGTCGATCCAGGCCAGGGCCTTACGGCTCTTCGGCGCGTCGGCCGGGAGTTTGGTTTCCTTGAACGCTGCGCCCATGCTATGCCTCGCCTTTCTCTTCGTCTTTGCCGATCACGATCTTGTTATCGGACAGGTACATGTACGGAGGGACATCGAGATTGCTGGGTGCCGGCTTGTTCTTGAACACACGCCCGGACAGGTCGAAGGTCGAGCCGTGGCAGGGGCAGAGGAAGCCGCCGTGCCAGTCGTCGGGCAGGTTCGGTTGCGCGCCTTCCTGGAAACGCGCGGAGGGGGAGCAGCCCAGGTGGGAACAGATGCCGACGACCACCAGCAAATCCTTGTGCTTTTCGTAGGCGCGGAATTCGTTCTTCGCGTACTTGGGCACGTCGAGCTGGAAGCTCTTGTCGGAGTCCGGATCGGCCACCAGGGCATCGTTCTTCTTCAGGCTGGCCAGCATTTCCGGCGTGCGCCGCAAAATCCAGACCGGCTTGCCGCGCCATTCGGCGACTTTCATTTCGCCAGGTTTGACGTCCGAGATATCGACCTCGACAGGAGCGCCGGCTGCCTTGGCGCGTTCGGAGGGTTGAAGGGTACTGACCAGGACTCCGGCCGTTGAAACACCGACGACACCACCCGCCGCGCATGTAGCCACGAGCAAGCCTCGCCGGCCTGAATCGACCTGCTTCTCATTACTCATACCAACTCCATTCGTCAAATGCGAAATGTTGCACTGCAACGCGTTGCATAAAGGTAAAAACCAATTTTGCAACAATCGATTATATGTGAACAGTTTTGCAAATTAAAGAAAAAACGTGCCCGCCGTAATGACCAGTTCGAATCGTGCGCGCCCGCCGTGGCGGTGCGGATGCCGTCGGGCTGGCGCGCCTTCCTGTATCATCGCTATGGGTATGTAAAAACGACAAGGAGGATCGGATGGCGATGCTGGAAGAATTCAGGAAATTCGCGATGAAGGGCAATGTCGTCGACCTGGCGGTCGGCGTCATCATCGGCGGGGCCTTCGGGCGCATCGTCGATTCATTGGTGCAGGACGTGATCATGCCGCCGATCGGCAAGCTGTTCGGCGGCCTGGACTTCGCCAGTTACTACATTCCCCTGAACGGCCAGGCCTACGGCTTGCCGCTGGCAGAGGCCAAGAAGGCCGGCGCTGTACTGGCCTACGGAAACTTCCTGACCATCCTGCTCAACTTCCTGATCCTGGCTTTCGTGATCTTCCAGATGGTGCGTTTGATGAACCGTTTGCGCAACCAGTTCCACAAGGACGACGAGAAGCCGGCCGCGCCGCCGCCGACCCCGGAAGACGTGCTGCTGCTGCGCGAGATCCGCGACGCGCTGAAGAAATAAGCACCCCTGCCATGCGCCGTTACTGGCTCCTGTTCGCGCAAACCGTCACGATCGCCCTCGGCATCTATGCCGTGGTCGCGGCGCTGCGGCCGGGCTGGCCGGGCGGCGATCCGCTGGAGCGGGCGCCGACCCGGGTCGGCATCGGCACGCCGGGACGCTCGATCCCGGTGCTGCAGGCGCCGGGCACGGCGCTGCCCACGCCGGGCAGCTACCGCGAGGCGGCCGGGCGCGCGATGCCGGCCGTGGTCAACATCCTGACCAGCAAGGCGATGCGCGATGCCCATCTGCTGCTGAAGGACCCGTTCTTCCGCCGCTTTTTTGGGGACAAGCTGCCGCCGCAGGAGCAGATGGCCAGCCTCGGTTCGGGCGTGATCGTCAGCCCGGACGGCTACATCCTGACGAATTTCCACGTGGTCGAGGGCGCCGACGAGATCGAGGTCGGCCTGGCCGACGGCAGGAAGGCCGAAGCCAGCGTCGTCGGCACCGATCCGGAAACGGATCTTGCCGTCATCCGCATCAAGGAGAAAAACCTGCCGGTGATCGTGCTCGGCGAGCCGGACCAGGCACGCGTCGGCGACGTGGTGCTGGCCATCGGTAACCCGTTCGGGGTGGGGCAGACCGTCACGCTGGGCATCATCTCGGCGCTGGGCCGGAACAACCTGCACATCAACCACTTCGAAAATTTCATCCAGACCGATGCCGCGATCAACTTCGGCAACTCGGGCGGCGCGCTGGTCGACAGCCGCGGCAACCTGTTAGGGATAAACTCCGCGATCTATTCCCAGACCGGCGGTTCGGTCGGCATCGGTTTCGCCATTCCCGTATCGACGGCAAAGGCGGTGCTCGATGCGATCGTCAAGCATGGCCAGGTCGTGCGCGGCTGGATCGGCATCGAATCCCAGGACATCACGCCGGAACTGGCCGGCAGCTTCGGCCTCGGGCGCGAGCGCGGGGCCATGATCGCCGGCGTCGTGCGCGGCGGGCCGGCCGACCGCGCCGGCATGCGCCCGGGCGACATCCTGGTGTCGGTGAAGGGGAAAAAGGTCACCAACACCAACGACATGATGAACCTGATCGCGGACCTGCCGCCGGGCGAAAAGGCGCCCATGACCGTGATGCGCAAGAACCGCGAGACCACGCTGGCCGTGACGGTCGGCCGCCGTCCGCGCCAACAACCTTGAAGGACCCCCATGCACCTGCGTGACCTGACGCAATTCCTGACCGAACTCAAAGAGAACAACAACCGTCCCTGGTTCCTGTGGAACAAGCCGCGCTACGACATCCTGCGCGCCGAGTTCCTGCAGGTGTTGACCGAGCTGATCCGGGAGATCGGCAAATTCGACCGCCAGGTCGTCGCCTGCGACCCGAAAAAGGCGATGTTCCGCTTCCAGCGCGACACCCGCTTCTCGAACGACAAGACGCCGTATAAAACCCATTTTTCGGCAGGCATCGCGCCGGGCAACAAGCGCCGCCCCAGCGAAGGCGGCGGGCCGACCTACTATTTCCACATCGAAGCCAACGGCACCCTGCTGTTCGGCGCCGGCGAGTACCTGCCGCCGGCCGCGCGCCTGAAGGCGATCCGCGAGCACGTGGTCAATGATGCGACAGGTTTCTCGAAAATGTTGAAGAATAAACATCTGCGCGAGACGTTTGGCGACCTGAATCCGGAAGACAAGTTGCAGCGGCCTCCAAAAGGTTTTGATCCGAACCATCCGCTGGTCGAATACCTCAAACTGAAGAGTTATTTCGTCTGGATCGAAGTGCCGCTGGACATCAACGATCCGGACGCGCTGGTGCCGCGTCTCGCGCAGGGATTCAAGGATGCCACCGCGCTGGTCAACTGGCTGCGGGGCGTGCCGCAAACCTTCGCAGAGTAATGATTGGAGAGAAACATGGCCTTGCAACATGCAGTATCGGGTGAACGGATCGCACTTCAGCGGGGCGAAGACGACATTGCAAACTTCACGTCGATCGCGTTGATCAAGACCGATCACATGGAACTCATCAGGCTCGTGCTGCCGAAGGACAAGCCGATGCCGGAGCACTGGGTCGAGGGAGAAATGACCCTGCTGTGCCTGGAAGGCGAGATCGTGTTCCAGGCCCACGGCCGTTCCACGATCCTGAAGCCGAACGAGATGGTCTACCTGACCGGCGGCGAACCGCATGCGATCAGCGCCAACGAGGATGCCGTCGGCTTGATGACCATCCTGCTGCACCCGGGTGACAACACCGGCGGGCCGACGAACCGGACGTCGTCGAATTCGTGATGCGTAGGGTGGACGGCTGTGCCGTCCACGCGGTGATTGTTAGCGGAGGCGTTATCGCAAACGTGATTTGAACGCGTGGACGGGAAACCCGACTCGCCGTCCGCGTCCACCCTACGGACGCGTCACCATTACTTTACGCCAACTCGTTGCGCGGATCCCGCGCCAGCAACTGCCCGGCCATCTCGGCCGCCGGAATCCCGTCGAACAACACCCCGGCCACCGCATTCGTGATCGGCATGTCGACGCCCATCTTGCGCGCCAGTTCGCGCACGGCCTTGGCGCAAGGCACGCCTTCGGCCACGTGACCCAGTTCGCGCACGATGGTGTCGAGCGGCTTGCCCTCGGCCAGCGCCAGCCCGACGCGGCGGTTGCGCGACAAGTCGCCGGTGCAGGTCAGGATCAGGTCGCCCATCCCCGTCAAACCCATGAAGGTGCCGGCCTGGCCGCCCAGCGCCGTGCCCAGGCGCGTGATTTCCGCCAGGCCGCGCGTGATCAGCGCGGCGCGCGCGTTCAGGCCCAGGCCCAGGCCGTCGGCGGCGCCGGTGGCGATCGCCAGGATGTTCTTGACCGCACCGCCCACTTCCACGCCGACCAGGTCGTCGCAGGCATAGACGCGGATATTGTTGCCATGCGCCAGGGCGACCACGCGCTCGCGCAACGCGGCGGATTCGGAAGCCACGGTCAGCGCGCAGGGCAGGCCGCGCGCCACTTCCTGGGCAAACGAGGGGCCGGACAGGGCCGCGCCGGGGACGCTGTCGCCCAGCACCTCGCGCACCACCTGGTGCGGCAGCAGGCCGGTGTCGTACTCGAATCCCTTGCACAGCCAGACGATGTTCGGGATCGCGCGGCCCTTCAATTGCTGCAGCAGCGGGCGCAGGCCGGCCACCGGGCAGGCCGCGATCAGGAGCGGCGTCGCTTCCGGATCGGCGGCCACACCCGTCACGTGGGCGATGGCCGCCTCGAAGTCGGCGCTGACCTGCAGGCTGTCCGGGAAGGGAAAACCGGGCAGGTAGTCGGTGTTGTCGCGGGCGGCGCTGCTGCGCGCCATCTGCTCGGGGTTGCGTCCCCACAGCAGCACGTCGTGGCGGGCGGCCAGCGCGATCGCGACCGCGGTGCCCCAGGCGCCGGCGCCGAGGACGGTGATGTTCTGTGCTTGTTTGGCTGCGTGCATAAGTCTATGGTTGGGTGGCCGGGACGCCCCAGACTTCGGACGACCGGACATAGCCGCTGATGCCGTCGCGGTGGCGCACGCGCACCCAGGGGCCGGCTTCCGGATCGACCAGTTCGAGCAGGACGTTCTTGTCGGTGGTCATCACGACCGGGGCCGCATCGTCGGGCGTGGCGCGCACCTTGGCGGAGGCGGCCTTGACGATGACATTGCGTTTCGCGGACAGGCCACGGAGTTCGGTCCAGGCCATGTCGCCGCTGGCGTCGCGCACCTTGACCCAGTCGCCGTAGCTGAGCACGATCTCGACCGGCATGCCGCTCGGGGCGACGAACAGTTTGCCGCCCTTGGCGGACGGCGCGTCGTACAGGATCACGGGACGTGGTCCCACCGACTTGAAATCGAAGGCGTTGGCGGCAACCGAGGCCAGCAACAGGATACTGCCGATGAGAAAGCGTTTATGAGACAACGCGTGCTTGCGGATGAAACCCATGGAAGGCCTTTGGGAAAGAGACAGGCCAGAAGGCAGGAGGTGCCGGCCCGCCTTGGCTGGCGGCACCGGACACTGATATCTTACTGCTGGGTATTACTGGACGCTGGTCGGGGCGCCTGCGGCACCAGCCTGCTCTGCCAGGGCCTGGCGGCGCTGCTGGTAGAACACTTCGAAGTTGATCTCGGCCAGGTGGACCGGCGGGAAACCGGCACGGGTGATCACGTCGGCGATGTTGCTGCGCAGGTAAGGATAGATGATGTTCGGGCAACCGATGCCCAGCAGCGGATCCATCTGGTCGGCCGGGATGTTGCGGGCTTCGAAGATGCCGCCCTGCTTGCCTTCGACCAGGAAGGCGACCTTGTCCTTGACCTTGGCGGTCACGGTGATGGTCACGGTCGATTCGTAGATGCCGTCAGCAATGGCTTCGGCGCCGACGTCCAGCGAAACCTCGATGGTCGGGGCTTCCTGTTCGAGGAAGATCGCCGGGGAATTCGGTTGTTCCAGCGACAGATCCTTCAGGTAGATACGCTGGATTTGGAATACGGGTTGCAGGTTTTCGTCGGCCATGGAACGCTTTCGTTTAATTGTGAGAAGAACAGCTCGCACTGCTCCAAGTGCTTGAAGTCTTGAATCAAGGCGTCGGCAATTGTATCAAAACCAATTCGGTTTCAATAGCATTCTTCCGACGCCCCGGGCGCCCGTTCCGGCCGCGAAAGCCTGTACCGTCAGGCCGCTTCGCCTTTCAGCAGCGGGTCCAGGCGGCCTGCCTGGTCGAGTGCGTACAGGTCGTCGAAGCCGCCGACGTGGGTATCGCCCACGTAGATCTGCGGCACGGTGCGGCGGCCGGTGCGTTGCATCATGATGGCGCGCTGTTCCGGATCGAGGTCGACGCGGATGCGTTCGATCTCGGTCACGCCCTTGGCTTCGAGCAGGCGCTCGGCACGCACGCAATACGGGCAGCTGGCGGTATGGTAGAGGACGACGTGAGCTGTCATGGCAATTCCTTTCAATATTATTTAGTCAGGGGCAGGCCGGCAGCCGTCCAGGCCGCGACGCCGCCCTCGAGGCTATAGATATCTGCGAACCCTGCCGCTTTCAACAGGCGCTCGGCCTTGGCGGCGCGATTTCCGGTCTGGTCGACCACGATCACGGTCTTGACCTTGGCCTTGTCGAGTTCGCCGATACGGTTACCCAAGTCTGCCAGCGGCATGCTTTTCGCGTCGCGCAGGTGGCCGGCGGCGTAGTCTTCGGCACTGCGGACGTCGACCACGGCGGTGGCCTTGCCGCGGTTCATCATCTGCGTCACCTGCAGCGGCGTCGCCTGGCGGCCGCGCGGCGCCAGCGACGTGAACAGCAGAGCGCCGCCGGAAATCACGGCGATCGCGACAGTAAGAAGATGGTCAAGGATGAAATTCACAAAGTTTCCGTTGGTTGAACTGAATCAGCGCATTATAAAATAGAAGTGGGACCAGTAATTTCTTGCATCTATTTTCTGAGAAGAAGAGCTTCTATGTACAAAATCGTATTCATGCGCCACGGCGAATCCACCTGGAACCTGGAAAACCGTTTCACCGGCTGGACCGACGTCGATCTGACCGAAAAAGGCATCGGAGAAGCCAAGACCGCGGGCCGCCAGCTGCGCGACGCCGGCTTCAGCTTCGACCTGGCCTATACCTCGGTGCTGAAGCGCGCGATCCGCACGCTGTGGCTGGCCATGGACGAGATGGACATGATGTGGCTGCCGGTCAAGAACGACTGGCGCCTGAACGAGCGTCACTACGGCGCCCTGCAGGGCCTGGACAAGGCCGAGACCGCCGCCAAGTTCGGCGACGAGCAGGTGCTGGTCTGGCGCCGCAGCTACGACACCCCGCCCCCTAGCTTGGAAGAGGGCGACGAGCGCACCTCCTTCAACGATCCGCGCTACGCCGGCCTGGACAAGGCAAGCATCCCGCTGACCGAATGCCTGAAGGACACCGTGGCGCGCGTGATGCCGGCCTGGGATGAAGAAATCGCCCCGGCCATCCGCGCCGGCAAGAAGATCCTGATCTCGGCCCACGGCAACAGCCTGCGCGCCCTGATCAAGATGCTGGACAACATCAGCGATGCCGACATCGTCGGCCTGAACATCCCGAACGGCACCCCGCTGGTCTATGAACTGGACGCCGACCTGAAGCCGATCCGCCACTACTACCTGGGCGACCAGGACGCGATTGCCGCCAAGATGGCCGCCGTGGCGAACCAAGGGAAGGCGAAGTAAGTCTTGCGTTTCAACGTGTCACGATCCGCCGCCGGCAAGCTGCTGTGCGGCTTGCTGGCCTGCGCGCTGGCCCTGGGCAGCGTCACCGCGGCCCCTCGCAACGGCCGTCCAACCGAGCGCAGCAAGCAGAAGGCGGCGGCCGAAGCCTCGCGCGCCGCCATCCAGCAAAAGCTTGCCGCCCTCAAGAAGGACATCAGCCGCACCGAGAGCGAAAAGGAAGACGCTGCCGACGAGCTGTCCGAATCCGAAGAGAAGATTTCCGACGCCAACCGCGCGCTGCGCGAACTGTCGGAGGAGCAGACCGCGACCAATGCCAGGCTGGGCGAACTGGCCAGCGAGCAGGAACGGCTGAGCAAGACCATTGCCGACCAAAAGGGTCAACTGGCCAAGCTGTTGCGTGAACATTACGTTGCCGGCAACGAAGACCGCGTCAAGCTGCTGCTTTCCGGCGACAACCCGAACCGCATCAACCGGGATTTGCAGCTGATGGCCTATGTGTCGCAGGCCCAGGCCAAGCTGCTGACTTCGCTGCGCGGCAACCTAGCGGCGGTCGAGGCCAACCACGCTTCGACCCAGAACGCCAAGGACGAACTCGAAGAAATCGCACAAGAGCAGCGCGACCAGAAGGCGCTGCTGGAAAAGGAAAAGGCCAAGCGCGCTTCCCTGCTGGCCAACCTGTCGACCAAGCTGGTCGGCCAGCGCAAGCAGGCAAGCAGCCTGGAGCGTGACGAGCAGCGCATGAGCAGCCTGGTCGACGAACTGACCCGCATCATCCGCCAGCAGGAAATCGCGGCCGCGGCCGAACGCAAGCGCCAGCAAGAACTGGCCGCGGCGCGCGCAAAAGCCGCCGCTGAAGCGAAAGCGCGCGCGCTGGCTCGCGCCAAGGCGCTCAAGGAAGAGCGCGAACGCCTCGCGCGTGAAGCGGCCAGGACCGGCAAGCCGGCGAAACCGATGCCGGTGCCGGACGAGCCGAAGGTGGCCGCCGAACCGGCCCAGGAGGAAAAGCAGGAAGCGCCGCCGAAACGCAGCGCCGACACCGCGCTCGCGGCCGACCTGCCGAGCGGCGCCTTTGCCAGCCTGCGCGGGAAAATGCCGGCCCCCGTCAACGGCAGGGTCGGCGCCCGCTTCGGCGGCAAGCGCGGCGACGGTCCGGCCTGGCGCGGCGTGTTCTTCAAGGCGCCGGAAGGCACCGACGTGCGCGCAGTGGCACCGGGCCGCGTGGCCTACGCCAAGTGGATGCGCGGCTGGGGCAACGTGATCATCGTCAACCACGGCGGCGAGTACCTGACCATCTACGGTTTCAACGAAACGCTGCTGAAACACGAGGGCGATTCGGTCAAGGCCGGCGACGTCATCGCCAGTGCGGGGAATACCGGCGGCAACGAAGAATCGGGGCTATACTTCGAGCTCAGGTATCTGGGCAAGCCGATCGACCCGGCGGGCTGGATCAAATTCTAGCGGCATTGAAAGACAGACATACATGGGCAACAAACTGAAGAACCTCGGCCTGATCGGCATCGGCATGGTGGCCGGCGTGGCCGCCTCGGTCCAGTTTTCCGCGCTCGCGCAAAAGGGCGGCGAGGCGCCCCTGCCGCTGGATGAGCTGCGCCAGCTGGCCGACGTGTATGGCCTGATCAAGAGCGACTACGTCGAAAAGGTCGACGACAAGAAGCTGCTGTCGGAAGCGATCGCCGGCATGGTGGCCTCGCTCGACCCGCACTCGGTCTATCTGGACCAGAAGGACTTCGCCGAGATGCAGGAAGAGGTCGAAGGGCGTTTCGTCGGCGTCGGCGTCGAGGTCGCGATGGAAGACGGCTACGTCAAGATCGTCAGCCCGATCGAGGACACGCCGGCCTACCGCGCCGGCATCAAGGCCGGCGACCTGATCACCCGCATCGACAACGTCCCCGTGAAAGGCCTGTCGCTGGACGACGCCATCAAGCGGATGCGCGGCGAGCCGCACAGCAAGGTGATGCTGACCATCGCCCGCCGCGGCGCCGATGCGCCCTGGGTGGTACCGGTCGAGCGCCAGGAAATCAAGGTCGCCAGCGTCAAGGGCAAGATGATCGAGCCGGGCTATGCCTGGTTGCGCATCAGCCAGTTCCAGGAAGAGACCGTCGACGAGCTGGCCGCCAAGATCAAGGAACTGTATGCTCAGAACCCGGCCATCAAGGGCCTGGTGCTGGACTTGCGCAACGACCCGGGCGGCCTGCTGCCGAGCGCGATCGGGGTCTCGAGCGCCTTCCTGCCGCAGAACGACGTCATCGTTTCCACCAAGGGCCAGTTGCCGGAATCGAACGCCACCTTCTATGGCCGGCGCGAATTCTACGCCGTGCGCCCGGGCGCCGATCCGCTGGGCAAGCTGCCGGCGGCCCTCAAGACGGTGCCGATGGTGGTGCTGGTGAACACCGGCTCGGCCTCGGCGTCCGAAATCGTCGCCGGCGCCCTGCAGGACTACAAGCGCGCCATCGTGCTGGGCAGCCAGACCTTCGGCAAGGGTTCGGTGCAGACGCTGCGCCAGCTGACCGAGGATACCGCCGTCAAACTGACCACGGCGCGCTACTACACGCCCAAGGGCCGCTCGATCCAGGCGCTGGGCATCGTGCCCGACCTGAAAGTCGACGAAACCCCCGAAGGCGACGGCCTGAACGCGCTGCAGGTGCGCGAAGCCGACCTCGACCACCATCTGGAAAACGAGGGCGACAAGAGCAAGCCGGCCAGGCATGCCGCCGCCAAGGCGAAGCGCGACGAGCTCGAGGAGGAGCAGCGCGCGCTGGCCCTGCTGAAGACTGCCAAGCCGCTCGAGTTCGGCGGCAAGGACGACTTCCAGCTGGCCCAGGCGATCAACCACTTCAAGGGTTTGCCGGTACGCCTGGCGAAACCCGATCCTGACGCCGACCAGGCCGCCCCGGCCAAGCTGCCGGGCGAGGAACAGAAGCCGCCCGAGCTCAAGGGCGGCGCGCAGAAGAAGTAAGCACCTCCGATATGGACGACCGGCAACTGCTGCGCTACTCGCGCCACATCCTGCTCGACGAGGTCGGCATCGAAGGCCAGCAGCGCGTCCTCGGCGCGCACGTGCTGGTGATCGGTGCCGGCGGCCTAGGCTCGCCGGCCGCCCTGTACCTGGCCGCCAGCGGCGTCGGCCGCATCACCCTGGTCGACGACGACGAAGTCGACCTCACCAACCTGCAGCGCCAGGTCATGCATACGACGGCACGCGTCGGCCAGCCGAAAGTCGAGTCCGGCCGCGAGGCGCTGCGCCAGATCAATCCCGAGGTCGAGGTCGTCGCGCTGCGCGAACGCGCCGGGCCCGAACGGCTGGCGGAACTCGCAGTCTCGGCCGATGTCATACTCGACTGCAGCGACAACTTCGCGACCCGCCATGCCGTCAACCGCGCCTGCGTGGCCGCGAAGGTCCCGCTGGTGGCCGGCGCCGTGATCCGCTTCGACGGCCAGGTCTCGGTGTTCGACGTGCGCGATCCCGCTTCACCCTGCTATGCCTGCCTGTTCCCGCCGGACAGCCGCTTCGAGGACGTGGCCTGCAGCACCATGGGCGTGTTCGCGCCCCTGGTCGGCGTCATCGGCGCGGTGCAGGCGGCCGAGGCGCTCAAGCTGCTGGTGGGCATCCGGCCGTCGCTGGCCGGGCGCCTGCAAATGCTGGACGGACGCGCCATGGAATGGACCGAGGTCAAGGTGGCGCGCAATCCCGCCTGTCCGGTCTGTGGGGGGCGGGCCTGACCGTCTGAAGGCGTGCGGGGGGCAGGCATCTGGCATAGAATGGCCTGCCCCCGTATCAGAGGGTACAAGGCTGTAGAAGGTGTCATGCACAACAGGTTATCTTACAATTGGAAAAGCTTGTAAGGTGGCTTATTGTCATAAATCCGCCTTATACTAGTTCGTTTTCTCCGACCGTCATCCAAAGATAGAGCCTTATGCAAAATGTTTCGCAACGCTTGAAGCAGCCGCGGCAACATCGTCGCCAACGCGGTTTCACCCTCGTCGAGATCATGGTCGTCGTGGTCATCATCGGCATCCTCGGCGCGCTGGTCGTGCCCAAGCTGCTGGGCCGTACCGGCGAAGCCCGCGTCACCGCCGCCCGTACCGACATCTCGGCGCTGATGGCCGCACTCAAGCTGTACAAACTGGACAACCAGCGCTATCCGACCACCGAGCAGGGACTGCAATCCCTGGTCCAGAAGCCGACCACCGGCCCGGCCGCCAACGGCTGGAAAGAGGGCGGCTACATCGACAAGCTGCCGAAGGATCCGTGGGGCAACCCTTACCAGTACCTCCAGCCGAGCCTGCACGGCGCGGACGTCGACGTGTTCTCCCTGGGCGCGGACGGCCAGCCGGGCGGTACCGGCGAGGATGCGGACGTCGGTTCCTGGGACACCAAGTAAGCCGGACCGGGCCACGCCGAGGAGCGCCATTCCCATGACCAGCCCAACGCGCGGCCTGCCGCGCCGTCCAGGCGGCTTCACCCTGGTGGAGATCATGGTCGTGATGGTCATCGTCGGCATCACGATCGGCATGGTGTCGCTGAACGCGATCCCGAGCCCGCGCCAGGACCTGCAGGACGAAGCGCGCCGCCTGTCGCTGCTGCTGCAGCTGGCGCGCGACGAGGCGATCGTGCGCAACCGCCCGGTCACCTTCGAAGCGACCCCCGAGCGCTACCACTTCCTGGTGCGCAACGAAACGCGCTGGGAACCGATCAGAAGCGACGACATGCTGCGCGAGCGCGCCTTCCGCGACGCGCCGCTGACCCTGCTGCTGGAACCGACCAGTGCCGGCACCGCCAATCCCCTGCGCATCACCTTCGGCCGCGAACCGGTCGACAAGCCCTTCGTGCTGAGCCTGGTCCGCGGCGACATCCGCGTCGCGATCCGGGCCGACGGCGTCGGGCATTTCACGGTCGAATGAACTGGGACAAATGAACATGTTCCGCCCACGCTCCCCTTGGCAACGCCAACGCCATCGACGCCGATGCGGTTTCACCCTGCTCGAAGTGCTGGTGGCACTGGTCATCGTCGGCACCGCGCTCGGCGCCGGCCTGCGCGCGGTGGGCAGCCTGAGCTCGAACAGCGCGGGCCTGCGCACCAACATGATGGCCACCTGGTCGGCCGAGAACCGCCTGGTGCAGATCCGCCTGGCCAGGCAGTTCCCGGAGGTCGGCAAGCGCAGCTTTGATTGCCCGCAAGGCGACCTCCACCTGGTGTGCCAGGAAGAAGTCATCGTCAGCCCGAACCCGCGCCTGCGCCGGGTCGAGGTGTCCGTGTTCGACATCGCGAATCCGAACCGGCGCATCGTCAAGCTGGTCCAGCTGGTGCTGAGGCCGCGGCCATGAGGCGGCCGCTGCATCCCCGCGCGCCGCATCCTCCCGGCTTTACGCTGGTCGAGCTGCTGGTGGCGATCAGCATCCTGGCCATCGTGGCCGTGCTCGGCTGGCGCGGGCTGGACGGCATCGTGCGCGCCCGTTCGGCCCTGACCGAGCAGATGGAAACCACGCGCGGCATGCAGCTGGCCTTCGCCCAGCTGCAGAGCGACTGCGAGCACATCGTCGAACCGGGCACCATCAACCAGCGCCCGCGCCTGCTGACCGGTACCGACCGCATTACGATGGTGCGCGAAGTCTTCACCGAAAACCAGCCGGCGCGCCTGCAGGTGGTGTCCTACCGCATCCTCGACGGCACGCTGGTGCGGCGCGAATCGAACGTCACCCGCGACCTGGCCCAGCTCGACGCGCTGTGGCAGGCCGCGATCACCAACGCCGACACCAGCGGCGGCGTGGCGCTGCAGGGTGGCCTGACCGGCATGCAGGTCCTGGTCTGGCAGAACGGCGGCTGGCGCCAGGCCGTCACCACCACCAACGCCAATGCGGCCCTGGTGCAGCAATCGACCGGCAGCACCCAGTCGCTGGACCCGACCGGCCTGCAGGTGGCGCTGGTGCAGCAGGGACAGGAAGTCCCGCTGAGCAAATTCTTCCTGCTGGGGGAACCATGAAACCGGACCGCACGATGGCGCCGGCGCGCATCCTGCGCCGCGCGCGCGAACGCGGCGTCGCCGTGATCACCGCGCTGCTGCTCACCACGCTGGCTGTGGCGATCGTCGCCAGCCTGTTCTGGCAGCAGCAGGTGCAGGTGCGCTCGATGGAAAACCAGCGCTTGCACCTGCAGACCAAGTGGATCCTGCGCGGCGCCCTCGACTGGGCGACGCTGGTGCTGGACACCTTCAACAACGCACCCTACACGAGCCTGGACCAGGCCTGGGCCACGCCGCTGGCGGAAACCCGGCTCGACCAGTACATCGAGCGCGAGCGGATCGTTGGAGAAAATTTCGATGCGACCCTGTCCGGTAACGTTACTGACGCATGCTCGCGTTACAATTTGACCAATCTTGCCGCCAGCCGCCAGCCGGATGCGGACCAGATCGCGCTGTTCGGCCGCCTGCTGCGCAATTTGCAGCTGCAGGAAACGCTGGCCAGCCGGGTCGCGAGTTTTGTCGCGGCCAGCCAGACGGTGCAGGCGACGCCGGAGAACGGGCAGGGGCCCGATGGCGGAACCGGTACGGGAACTGGCACCGGCACCGGCACCGGCACCGGCACCGGCACCGGCACGCCCGGCGGCAGCATTGCGCCGGCGGGCGCGAACGCGGTCTCGGGTTCGCCGATGAAGCTGCTGCAGGTCGATGATTTGCTGTCGGTGCCGGGCTTCACGCCGGAAATCGTCGAGCGCCTGCGGCCGTTCGTGATCGTGCTGCCGCAAAAGAGCGAGATCAATGTGAACACGGCATCGCCCGAAGTGCTGGCGGCGCTGGTGCCGAACATGTCGGTGTCGGAAGCGAATTCGCTGGTGGCGCGGCGCAAGCAGGTGCCCTGGCGCGACATCAGCTACTTCTCGAGAGAGGTGGGCGAGACCCGGCCGCTGGCGCCGAATTCGGCCGGTGTGAAGAGCGACTGGTTCCTGGTGGCCAGCCGCATTCGCCTGGACCGGGCGGCGCTCGATGCCGAGGCGCTGGTCCAGCGCGGCTCGGCATTGACGGGTACCGGTACCAGGGTGGTCTGGATTCGCCAGAATTAAGAACAAGAGCAAGACAGCAAGATCAAGAAAGCGAGACGGTTTGACTACACTTTATATCCGGCATCCCGCCCGCGCGGAAGGCGAACATGCGCTGAGCCGCTTCGCCCTGGTCAATGACGGCGGCGTCATCGAGCAGCAGGGCGAGGGACCGCTGCGCAACCTGGGCGACCTGGTCGGCACCAGCCGCCGCGTCGTGCTGCTGCTGGCCGCCACCGACGTGACCCTGTTGTCGGTGCAGGCGCCGCCGCTGTCCGGGGCGCGCCTGAAGGCCGCGCTGCCGGGGCTGGTCGAAGAACACATCCTGGGCGACCCGCTCGATTCGGTGCTGGTGGCCGCGCCCGAGCAGCCGGACGGCACCCGCCCGATCGCGGTGGCCGACCGCGACTGGCTGGAAGCCATCGTGCGTGCCCTGCTGGCCCAGGGCGCGCGCGCCGTCGCCGCCATTCCCGCCCAATTGTGCCTGCCGCTGCAGCCGGGCAGCGTCGCCGCCGCCATCGAAGGCGCCGAGCTGACCCTGCGCCAGGGCCTGTTCCAAGGCTTTGGCCTGGCCCTCGAGGCCACGCCTTCGGTCGTGCTGCAGACCGCGCGCGCCTTTTCCGGCGACGCCCCGCTGGTGCTGTACGTGCCGCCCGCCCGGATGGGCGAATACCAGGTGCTGGTCCAGGAAGCCGGGCCCGGTATCACGCTCGAGGCCGACGACTGGGCGCACTGGATCGCCGCCTCGCGCAGCACGGCGCTCGACCTGGTCGGCGGCCTGGGCGCGGCCGGCAGCCCGATACGCGACTGGCGCCGCTGGCGCTGGCCGATCCGCCTGGCCGGCCTGGCGGTCGCGGTCAACCTGATCGGCCTGAACGTCGACTGGCTGCGCCTGAAGCGCGAAGCCGACACCGTGCGCCAGTCGATGATCCAGACCTATCGCCAGGTGTATCCGAACGAGACCACGATCCTCGATCCGGTGCTGCAGATGCGCCAGCACATCGCGCGTGCGCGCGCCGGCAGCGGCGAGGTCGCGCCCGACGAATTCACCTGGCTGGCGACCGCGCTCGGCGATGCAGCACAATCCAGCGGACGCCAACCTAGTATTACATCAATTGAATACCGCGAACGCGCGTTGTCGGTCAAAGTCAAACCAGAAACGGCCGACCCCGGTCTGACCGGGCAGCTGCGCACCGCGCTGGCCGCGCGTGGGCTCAGCCTGCAGGAAACCGCGCCGGGCAGCTGGGTCATCCGCAGCACAGGAGCCACACAATGAGCCTTGCCACCACCATCGCCCAGTACCGCGAGCGTGCCAACACGCTCTGGCTCGCGCGCACCGAGCAGGAGCGGCGTTTCCTGGCCGTGGGCGGCGCCGTCGTGCTGCTGGCCCTGCTGTACCTGCTGCTGGTCGATCCCGCCGTCGAGGGGCGTGCCCAGCTGAACCGCCAGCTGCCCCAGCTGCGCCAGCAGGCCGCCGAACTGCAGGCCATGGCCCAGGAAGCTTCCAGCCTGGCCCGCGCGCCCAGCACGCAAGTCGCGCCGCTGAGCCGCGAAGCCGTCGATGCCAGCCTGAACGGCCGCGGCCTGAAACCGCAATCGCTGTCGATGACCGCCGACTACATCAAGCTGCAGTTGAATAACGTCCCGTTCGCCGGGCTGGCCGCCTGGCTCGACGAGCAGCGCCGCGCCAACCGCGTGCTGGTGCAGGACGCCGTCGTCACCGCCTTGCCGGTCGCCGGCCAGGTCGATGCCAACCTGACGCTGCGTCAGAACACCGGCGCGGCCCAATGAAGCGGGCGGTCCTGTGGGGCGCGCTGGTCGCGCTGGCGGTGCTCGTGACGATCCTGGCTTTCCTGCCGGCGGCCTGGCTGGGGCCGATGGTCGAACGCCAGACCGGCGGCCGTTTGACTCTGGGGGATGCGCAAGGTACGCTGTGGCGCGGCTCAGCCTTCGTGGGTGGCGCGCCGGGCGAGGGTGGGGCGGTCACGCCATTGCTGCCGGGACGTTTTTCCTGGCGCTTGTCGCCCCTGGTGCTGTTCGGCCAGGTCAGCATGGACCTGGCCAACGACCAGGCGCTGGCCCAGCCGGTGCGCATCACCGGCAGCTGGTCGCAATGGCAGGTCAGCGCCGGCGAACTCCTGCTGCCGGCCGAGGGCCTGTCCGGGCTGGGTGCGCCGTTGAACACGCTGGCGCCGTCGGGCGTCATCAAGCTGTCGTGGAATTTGCTGGACATCGCGCGCCAGGGGCAAATGGTGGCGGTGAGCGGGCGTACGGTGCTGTCCCTGAGCGACATGGGGTCGCGCATGAGCCCGATCAAACCGCTGGGCAGCTACGAGATGGCCATGGACTGGCGCGGCCAGCAGGCCGACCTGGGCCTGCGTACCGTCCGCGGCGCGCTGCTGCTGTCCGGAAACGGTGCACTGGAAAATGGCCGCCTGCGCTTCTCGGGACAAGCCTCGGCCGCCGAAGGATATGAAGACACGCTGGGCAACCTGCTCAACCTGCTGGGCCAGCGCCGAATGGTCAACGGCAAGAACATAATCGCATTAGAGTTCAGATAATGAAAAATAATTCCGGTAGCACCCTGCCAACCCCGACGCTGCGCCGTATCGCGGCCAGCGTCATGCTGTGCTGCGCCGTGGCCACGGCAGTCCCGCCCGTGCCCGCCTTCGCCCAGGAAGGCAACGGCGCGGCGCTCAACTTCGTCAACGCCGACATGGAATCGGTGATCAAGGCGGTCGGCCACTATACCGGCATGACCTTCATCATCGACCCGCGCGTGAAAGGCACGCTGACCCTGGTCTCGGAGCGCACGCTGACCAAGGCCCAGGCCTTCTCGCTGCTGACCTCGGCGCTGCGCCTGCAGGGTTACGCGGTCGTCACCGGCGACGGTTTCGCCAAGGTGGTGCCGGAAGCGGAAGCCAAGCTGCAATCCTCGCCGACCCAGATCGGCACCGGCGGTTCGCGCGCGCGCGGCGACCAGGTCGCGACCCAGGTCTACCGCCTGCAGCATGAATCGGCGCCCAACCTGGTGGCCGTGCTGCGCCCGCTGATCTCGCCCAACAACTCGATCATGGCCGACCCGGGCAACAACAGCGTGGTGATCACCGACTACGCCGACAACCTGCGCCGCCTGTCGAAGATCATCGCCGCGCTGGACTCGCCGGCCACGGGCGACCTCGACGTGATCCCGATCCGCAACGGCATCGCCAGCGACGTCGCGACCCTGGTCACGCGCCTGCTGGAGCCGGGCGCCGGCGGCGACGCCGGCCGCGTCACCGTGCTGGCCGACGCCCGCACCAACTCGGTGGTGGTGCGCGCGCCGTCGCAGGCGCGCGCCAACATGGCCAAGAACCTGATCGCCAAGCTCGACCAGCCGACCACCGAGCTGGGCAACATCCACGTGGTCTACCTCAAGAATGCCGACGCCAGCAAGGTCGCCCAGACCCTGCGCGCGGTGGTGTCCCAGGATGCGTCGGCGGTGCCGGTGCAGCAGCAGGGCACCGCGGGCGGCTCGATCCAGTCCGGCACCACGGGCGGGACCGGCACCGGCACCGGTACGCTCGGCGGCAACCAGCAGCAGAACAGCATCGGCGCCGGCGGCACCGGCGGCACCTTCGGCCAGCAGAGCCAGGCCACGGCCGGCGGCGCGGGCGGCGGCCAGGGCTCCGGCTTCATCCAGGCCGACGCCTCGACCAACAGCCTGATCATCACCGCGCCGGACGCGCTCTACCGCAACCTGCGTTCCGTCATCGACCAGCTCGACGTGCGCCGCGCCCAGGTCTACATCGAGGCGCTGGTGGTCGAGGTCAACGCGGCCAAGGCCTCCGAATTCGGCGTCCAGTGGGTCGGCCTGACCGGCAACGA
Organism: uncultured Massilia sp.; assembly: GCA_913777025.1. GTDB lineage: Bacteria > Pseudomonadota > Gammaproteobacteria > Burkholderiales > Burkholderiaceae_D > Telluria. Next base: position 26,089 of record CAJYQM010000016.1, read on the forward strand.
CGCCAGCCGCTACCGCGTGGGCGGCCTGCAGTCGTTCGCGTCGAACAGCTCGAACAACATCATCAACCTGGCGGCGGCCGCGCAGAGCGGCCTGACCGGCGCCAACGGCGCCAGCCTGCCGACGCTGGGCGGCCTGTCGATCGGCCTGTTCCGCCAGGTAAACGGCCAGCTCGGCCTGGGCGCGATCGCGCATGCCCTTGAAACCGACGGCGACACCAACATCTTGTCCACGCCGAACATCATCACGCTGGACAACGAACTGGCAACGATCAAGGTCGGCCAGAACATCCCGATCCTGACCGGCTCGTTCACCACCAACTCCAGCGGTTCGAGCAACCCGTTCCAGACGATCGACCGCAAGGATATCGGCCTGCTGCTGAAAGTGCGCCCGCAGATTTCCGAAGGGGGTACGATCAAGATGGCGATCTACCACGAGAACTCGGGCATCGACAATTCCGTCGCGTCGACCTCGGGCATCGTGACCACCGTTCGCGCGATCGAGAACAACATCATCGCCGACGATGGCCAGGTCGTCGTACTCGGTGGCCTGATCTCGGACGACGAGAACCACAACGAAGAAGGCGTGCATGGCCTGGCCGACATCCCGGTCATCGGCAACTTGTTCAAGTACCGCACCCGGACTCGTACCAAACGCAACCTGATGGTCTTCCTGCGTCCGATCATCATCCGCAGCAAGGAACAGAACGCCAGCATCTCGATGGACCGTTACGACTACATGCGCGCAGCGGGCGCGGAGGCCCAGCCGAACGACGACAGCGTCCTGCTGCGCAATCTCGGCGCCCCGATCCTGCCGCAGCTGACCAATGGCCAGCCGCCGGTGAACAACGGCATGATGGCCACGGTGCCGCCTCCGGCGCCGGTCGCGCCGCGTCCGGGCCAGGCCACCGGTGCCGGTACCGCGCAGCCGCAGGCCTCCGGCCAGCGCGACAGCCGCCCGGCCCAGCCGGTCGTCGTGTCGCCGAGCGGCAACGCGTACCGGCCGGCGACCCCGACGCAGCAGAACTGAGCAGAACTGAGCAGCATTGAGCTCGACCGAGCAGAACCGAGGAATCATGAACAACCTGTTGCCCTACGCATTCGCACGCGACTATGGCGTGCTGGCGCGTTCCAACGGCGACCCCACGCAAGCCGTCGAAGTCCTGGTGTCGAATGCCACCAAGCCGGCGGCGATCGCCGAAGTGTCGCGCCGCTTCGGCCGCATCATGCTGCGCCGCATGGAACGCGCCGAACTCGAAGCGGCGATCGCGTCCGCCTACCAGTCGGCGGGCGGCGACGCCTCCCAGGTGGCGGACGAATTCGACGCCGACCTGGATCTCACCAAGCTGCTGCAGGACGTCCCCGCGATCGAGGACTTGCTGGAGTCGTCCGACGACGCCCCGGTGATCCGCATGATCAACGCCCTGCTGACGCAATCGCTGCGCGAAGGGGCGTCCGATATCCACATCGAGCCGTTCGAGCAGACCTCGGTCGTGCGCTTCCGCATCGACGGCGCGCTGCGCGACATCGTGCGTCCTCGTAAAGCCATCCACGCCTCGCTGATCTCGCGTATCAAGATCATGTCGGCGCTGGACATCGCCGAGAAACGCCTGCCGCAGGACGGCCGCATCACGCTGCGCATCGGCGGCAAGCCGGTCGACGTGCGCGTGTCGACACTGCCGACCGGCCACGGCGAGCGCGCCGTGCTGCGTCTGCTTGACAAGGAAGCCGGCCGCCTCGACCTGAGCCACCTCGGCATGAGCGAGCGCATGCTGCCGAAGTTCGACAAGCTGATCAACCAGCCGCACGGCATCGTGCTGGTCACCGGCCCGACCGGTTCCGGTAAAACCACCACGCTGTACGCGGCCCTGTCGCGCCTGAACGCGTCGACCACCAACATCATGACGGTGGAAGACCCGATCGAATATGACCTGACCGGCATCGGCCAGACCCAAGTCAATGCCCGCATCGACATGACCTTCGGCAAGGCCCTGCGCGCGATCCTGCGCCAGGACCCGGACGTGATCATGATCGGCGAGATCCGCGACCTGGAAACGGCGCAGATCGCGGTGCAGGCCTCGCTCACCGGCCACCTGGTGCTGGCGACCCTGCACACCAACGACGCGCCCTCGGCCGTGACCCGCCTGCTGGACATGGGCATCGAGCCGTTCCTGCTGTCATCGAGCTTGCTCGGCGTGATGGCGCAGCGCCTGGTGCGCAAGCTGTGCCCGCATTGCAAGAAACAGGACGGCAATGGCCATTGGGTGCCGGTCGGCTGCGACCGCTGCGGCCACACCGGCTACCATGGCCGGGTCGGTGTCTACGAACTGCTCGAAACCAACGAGCGGATCCGTGCCCAGATCCACAACCAGGTGTCCGAGGCCGAGATCCGCGACACCGCGATCGCCTCCGGCATGCAGACGATGCGCGAGGATGGCGAGCGCTGGGTGCGCGAGGGCATCACGACCGAAGCCGAGTTGTTGCGCGTGACGAAGGCGGACTGATCCATGCCTGCCTTCCGCTACGAAGCCGTCGACACCGGCGGCATCACCCGCAAGGGTGTGCTCAACGCCGACAGCCCGCGCGCGGCGCGTGCCGACCTGCGCCTGCAGGGATTGACGCCGCTCGCCGTCGAAGCCATCGCGGCCCAGGTCGACGACAGCGGGGCGGCGCGCGCGCGCGGCTTTGGCGAGCGCCTGTCCCAGGTCGAGCTGGCCCTGTTCACGCGCCAGCTGGCCAGCCTGCTGGAAGCCGGCCTGCCGCTCGAGCAGGCGTTCACGGCGCTGCTGGAACAGGCCGAGCGCGCCTACGTGCGTGACCTGATCGCCTCGATCCGTTCCGAAGTGATGGGCGGCGCCTCGTTTTCCAGCGCGCTGTCGCGCCATCCGCGCGATTTCGCCGAGATCTACCGCGCGCTGGTCTCGTCCGGCGAGCAGATCGGCCAGCTGTCGCGCGTGCTGTCGCGCCTGGCCGACTACATCGAGCGCCGCAACGCGCTGGTGCAGCGGGTGCGCCTGGCGTTCACCTATCCGGCCATCGTCACCGTGGTCGCGTTCGCCATCGTCATCTTCCTGCTGACCTATGTGGTGCCGCAGATCGTGTCGGTGTTCGCGAACACCAAGCAGAAGTTGCCGGTCCTGACCGTGATCATGCTGGGCGTGTCGAACTTTACGCGGGCTTATGGCATCTATGTCGCGTTGGCCGTGATCGCGGCCTGGTTCGCGTGGCGCCGGGCGCTGCAGAATCCCGTGCTCAAGCGCCGCTGGCATACCTGGCTGCTGACGGCGCCGATATACGGCAAGTTCGAGCGCAGCCTGAACACCACGCGTTTCGCCAGCACGCTGGCAATCACCACCGGTTCCGGCGTGCCGATCCTGCGCGCCCTGGAAACCAGCCGCGACACGCTGTCGAACGTGGCCATGAAGGAATTGGTGGAGGGGGCCTCCGCCAGCGTGCGCGAAGGCGTCAGCCTGGCGCGCGCGCTGTCGGCGCAAAAGCTGTTCCCGCCGATGCTGGTGCACATGATCCGCGCCGGCGAAATCACCGGCGAATTGCCGGCCATGCTGGAGCGCGCGTCGAATTCGCAGCAGGCCGACCTCGAGCGGCGCACGCTGACGATTGCCGGCCTGCTCGAGCCGGTGCTGATCCTGGCCATGGGCCTGGTCGTACTGCTGATCGTGCTGGCCGTGCTGATGCCGATCATTGAAATCAATCAGTTGGTGCGGTGACAAGGAAATAGATGAACAAGCGCTTGCCCTTAATTTTGAGCCTGGTCGGCGTGATCCTGCTGGCGGTCTCCCTTGCCTACTGGATCCTGCAGCTGTATCGACCGCCGCAACGGCCGCTGGCCGCCGTGCCGCATGCCACGATGCCGGAACCGCCGATCCAGGCGGCGGCCACGCTGTTCGGTGGCCAGGTCGCGACCGCCACCGTCACCAGTTACCAGCTGACCGGCATCGTCGCAGCCGGCCGCGACAGCGTGGCGATCATCGTGGCCGAGGGCTCGCCGCCGAAGGCGCTCAGGGTGGGCAAGGAATTGTCGCCGGGGATCACGCTGGCCGAAGTCCATCCGCGCTACGTGATGCTGTCCGACGGTGGCGTCATGAAGCGCATCGATCTCGCAGCCGACGCCAAGGCGGCGGCGCCGATGGGCGGTCCCGCCAACGATGCCAATGGCGCGATGGCCGCACCCATGCCGCAAGCGCCCGCAGGCAATACAGTGAGCAATCCGGTGAACGCGCCGCAATTGGCGTCGCCGGTGCCGGAAGGACCGCTGCCGCCCAGCGAGAACACGCCCGAGCCGCCGATGTCGCCGGGCGCCGTGTCGCAGCAGATGCCGGGAAGTAATCAGATGGGCCCGTCCGGCCAGGCGCCGGCCCAGAACGCCGTGCAGCCGCCGGCGGCGCAGATGGCACCGCCGGTGCAGGGCAGTGCCAGCCCTGGCGGCCGCGTACCGCCGAGCCAGTAAAGCGGTTCACACCGCGTTGGCGCTCAGCGGCGCAAGGCCGTGAACGCCGCGAATTCCCACGAACGGAAGCCGACGAGCAGGGTGAAGCCGTCGCGTTCCTGCGGCGCCAGGCGCCGGTCGTTGCGGTGCATGCGCGCCAGTTCCCCCGCCAGTTGATGAATGCGTTCCGCGAGCTCGGCCGCCGAGGCCAGCGACAGGCGCGCCGGCAGGCACATCAGCGTCTCGCCGGGCCCGTCGAAGCGGCCCTCGAAATAATCGCCGACGACGTTGTCGCGGAAGAAGCGCTGTACCGGACCGTCCGGCAGCCAGCGGAAGGCGTTCGAGACGCGCAGGCTGTAGCGGTTCAGGGGTTTCAGTTCGATCACGCCGAGGCGGTCGAGTTCCACCAGCAAGCCGATGCATTCGGCCTGGGTCAAGCGGTAGGTTTCGACGACTTGCTCCAGGCTCCAGTGGCCGAGGCAGCAAATCGCCACCAGCAGCAGGCGCGGATTGGCGACCAGCGCGTTTTCCTGGACCAGCGTCAGGGTATCGGCTTGCGGGCGCGCATCGGCGGCGCGCCGCATCACGTCTTCCATGGCGATGCCGGCCGCCTGGCAGATTTGCGCCAGGCGCGACAAGGTCATGTCCTTTTGGCCGAACATGCGCTTGATGCTCGATTCGCTCATGGCGATGCGGTCGGCCAGCATCTTGTAGGTAATGCCTGCGGCACGCAGTTCGGCGCGCAGGATGTCCAGCAGCATGTCGGGAGAGCTCATGGGGTTCCGTTGTTCGTTACCTTACGTTAACGAATGTACAGAAGATGGGCGGGGAGTACAAGGCGCAACGCGGCCGTGGCCGCGTGCTTGGGGACGCCGCAAGGAAATCGCGGCACGTTGTAACGGAGCAATAACTTACTCGTCCTCGGGTTCGAGTTTGACCTTCTTCAGCGCCCGCTTGGCGGCCAGCCGTTCGCTGGCCTCGGGCTTGGCGTGCGGCCCGGCCACACGCGCCTTGGCGAAACCCGCGAACGGGTTGCGCGGTTTCAGGGGCGGCGCTGGCTGGGCGCGAAGGCGCATCTTCTGCCGGGTTGCCAGTGCTTTGTTCGCCATCGCCGCTCCTTTTCCTCTGATTACAGTACCGCGTTACAGCACGTAGCGCGACAGGTCTTCGTTCACCGCCAGCGCATCGAGCCGCTCGTTCACGTAGGCCGCATCGATCGTCAGGGTCTGGCCCGATTTGTCGGTGGCCGAGTACGAGATCTCTTCCAGCAGCTTTTCCATCACCGTGTACAGGCGGCGCGCACCGATGTTCTCGGTACGCTCGTTGACCGAGAAGGCGATCTCGGCCAGGCGATGGATGCCCTCGTCCGCGAACTCCAGCTTGACGCCCTCGGTCGCCAGCAAAGCCTCATATTGCTTGGTCAGGCTGGCGTCGGTCGAGGTCAGGATGCTCTTGAAGTCGTCCACCGACAGCGCTTCGAGTTCGACGCGGATCGGGAAGCGGCCCTGCAGTTCCGGGATCAGGTCCGACGGCTTCGACAGGTGGAACGCGCCCGAGGCGATGAACAGGATGTGGTCGGTCTTGATCATGCCGTACTTGGTGTTCACCGTGGTGCCCTCGACCAGCGGCAGCAGGTCGCGCTGCACGCCCGCGCGCGAGACGTCGGCGCCGCCGTGTTCCGAGCGCGTGACGATCTTGTCGACCTCGTCCAGGAACACGATGCCGTTCTGCTCGACGTTGGCGATCGCCTTCTGCTTCATCTCGTCTTCGTTGATGAGCTTGGCGGCTTCCTCGTCGATCAGGAGCTTCATCGCTTCCTTGACCTTCATCTTGCGCGTCTTCTTGCGGGTGTTGCCCACGCCGGCGAACATCGACTTGATCTGTTCCGTCATCTCTTCCATGCCCGGTGGCGCCATGATCTCCATCTGCGGCGCCGATTCGGCCACTTCGATCTCGATTTCCTTGTCGTCGAGCGCCCCTTCGCGCAGGCGCTTGCGGAAGGTCTGGCGGGTATTGTCGCCATCCTTGCCTTCGCTTGCACTGACGTTGAAGCCGAAGTCGCGCGACGGCGGCACCAGGATGTCGATGACGCGGTCTTCGGCGGCGTCCTCGGCGCGCTGGCGGTTTTTCTTGACCTCGCTGGCGCGGGTCTGCTTGACGCCGATGTCGATCAGGTCGCGGATAATGGTATCGACGTCGCGGCCGACGTAGCCGACCTCGGTGAACTTGGTCGCTTCGACCTTGATAAAGGGCGCATCGGCCAGCTTGGCCAGGCGGCGCGCGATCTCGGTCTTGCCGACGCCGGTCGGGCCGATCATGAGGATGTTCTTCGGGGTGATCTCGTGGCGCAGCGGTTCATCGACCTGCTGGCGGCGCCAGCGGTTGCGCAGCGCGATCGAGACCGCACGCTTGGCCTTGCCCTGGCCGACCACGTGCTTGTCGAGTTCCGAAACGATTTCGGAAGGGGTCATGTTCATGAGGGTGTTCATTTGCTCTTTCAGGATCGAGACCATGGCTTACTCCAGCGTCTCGATGATGTGCGACATGTTCGTGTAGATGCACAGCTCGCCGGCGATGGTCAGCGCTTTCTTGACCACCTCGCCCGGTGCCATGTCCGTATTCTCTTGCAGCGCCTTGGCTGCGGACTGGGCGTAGATGCCGCCCGAACCGATCGCGCCGATGCCATCCTCGGGCTCGAGCACGTCGCCGTTGCCGGTGATGATCAGGGTTTTCTCGCGGTCGGCCACCAGCAGCATCGCTTCCAGGCGGCGCAGCACGCGGTCGGTGCGCCAGTCCTTGGCCAGTTCGACCGAGGCACGCAGCAGGTTGCCCTGGTGTTTTTCCAGCTTGGCTTCGAAACGGTCGAGCAGGGTGAAGGCGTCGGCGGTGCCGCCGGCAAAGCCGCACAACACCCTGTTCTGGTAAAGCTTGCGCACCTTGCGTGCGGAGCCCTTCATGACGACGTTGCCTAAGGTAACTTGTCCATCGCCGCCCAAGGCGACCTGGTTGCCGCGCCGGACGCTGACGATCGTCGTGCCGTGAAATTGTTCCATAATTGCCTCGTGATTGATCTGCCCACCGCAATTGGGGGTGGCTCAGAAAATTGCAAGACGCAACAATAAAACGGTGCCGCAGTTCAATACCCAGGTCAATACTTGTGGGCGTACAGCCGCACCTGCCCGCCAGCGCCCAGCAGGCGCAGCAGGACGGCGACCAGGTGGTTCAGGTCGCGGAGTTCGACCTTGCGGGCAGCCTCCTTCCCCTCGGATTCCTTGCCCTCGGCGTCCTTGCCGGCAGTGGCCAGTACGCGCAGACGGGGTACCAGCGCCGCGGCGGCGCCGTAATCGATGCGCGCCAGGCGCGAACAGTCCAGCACCAGCACGCCATGCTGGCCGGCATGGGCGTCGATCGCGTCCAGCAGCGCGCCCACGCTGTCGCCGCCGATCGCCCCCGGCAGCAGGAAGCGGTCGCCCTCGATGGCCGGGGCAGTGCCGACGCTGAGCGCGCTGCGCTGGGGCGGCTCGAACGAGGGCGGCGAGACTTCGAAGGTGACGCAGTAATCCATCGCCGTCTCTTCGAAATCCTTTTCGCGGTGCATCAGCAGCAGCAATTCCAGCAACAGCAGCCAGGGCGCCTGGCTGGCATGGCGCTCGCCGATCGCCAGCATCGGGCGCAGCACGCCGACCAGGTGCTCGGCCCCGGCCAGCACCAGTTCGCGCCCGCCGCGGCGCAAGGTCTGCAGCGCGTCCAGCAAGACGGTACAACCTTCCGGCGTGGCGCTGGCGATGGCGCCGAACTCGAGCCGTACGACCGCCGCGGGCGAGGGCGCCAGCAGGCGGGCCAGTTGGGTGCCAGCGCCGGCATCGAGGCGGCCACTCAGGCTGGCGGTCGGGGTGACGCCGGAAAAGGCGCTGCCGGCAGCCTGGCCATGGTGCGCCGGCGCCGGCGGCTGCCAGGCCGGTGGCGAGGTTTCGAAACGGCTCGCATAGTCGATCGCGATACTGTCGAAGTCCTGCTCGCGGCCGGTGGCCTGGTACAGGTCGAACAGCATCCACCAGGGCAGGCGGTCGGGGCCGGCCAGGCTGGCGCGCAGCGCCAGTTCGGCGGCGTCGAACTGGCCATTGGCGTAGAGGATGGCGGCTTCATCGGCCGCCGGCGCGCTGGACGGGCTGGCCGCGGCGTCGGGCATGCTTTCCGGGCCGAGCAGGCCATCGGTGTTCAGGTCGACCAGGGCGCTGCGGGCCGCGTTGGACGCCACCGCGGGCGCGCGGCGGGGGCTGCCCCAGGCTTCGTCGTCGAAGATGTCGGATGCCATCTCGAGTTCGATCTCGTCGATCTTGGCGGCGGTGGCGCGCGCGATCTCGCGCTGGCGTTCGCGCTCGGCCTCGGTATCGAGCGGCATGCGGGTATTGGGCGGGCCGGGCACGGTCGAGGGATGGCCGCCGGCGGGACGCGGGCGGGCCGGCGCCGCCGCAGGCGCCTCGCTCTTTTTCTTCAGGAAGGAGAAAAATCCCACGTCATCCCTTGTCAATCGTTCGCCGGTCGAGACAGTAGCACGGCGGCGCGTAACGGATGGCGCGCACGCCTGCGTTGCGTCAAGCCTCGTGCAAGCCGGCTCTAGTGTATCCCATGGGAAATTATTCCATAAAAAAAGCATGCGGCAGGCGCATGCTTTTTTCGAATTCCGGCGTGTCCTATTGGAAACGCAGGATGATCAGTCACCGTAGAGCTTCTGCTTCAGTTCGCGGCGCTGCTGGGCTTCCAGCGACAGGGTGGCGGTCGGACGGGCGATCAGGCGCGGGATGCCGATCGGTTCGCCGGTTTCCTCGCACCAGCCGTATTCGCCGGACTCGATCGAGGCCAGCGATTGCTGGACTTTCTTGAGCAGCTTGCGCTCGCGGTCGCGGGTACGCAGTTCGAGTGCGTGTTCTTCCTCGATCGTGGCGCGGTCGGCCGGGTCCGGCACGAGGACGGTTTCACGCAGGTGTTCTGTGGTCTCGCCAGCATTTTTCAGCAGCTCTTTTTCGAGCTCCTGCAGGCGGTTCTTGAAGAACGCCAGCTGGGCCGGGTTCATGTAGTCGTCGTCGCTCATCGCCCGAATTTCTTCTTCCGTCAGGAGGCGTTCTTCGGGCTGCGCAACGGTATTCGGTTTCGTTGTTTTAGTCATGACTTCACTTACCTTTGATACGACAGAGTTTCCATTTTATCAGCTAACTCAGCAGTTACCGTTGAAGCGGTGCGTGCCGGCCGGCTGCCGTAATATGCAACACAGAACCGATGTAGTTTATACCAAACACTGTTCCAGTCCGCGGATAAACACATCTTTTGGTAAATTTTTACCAATAAAGACCATCTTGCTGGCGCGTGTCTCGTCGTCCGCCCACTTTGCACCCAGGTCGCTGCCCATGATTTGATGCACGCCTTGGAATACCACCTTGCGGTCCGCGCCAGCCATCGATAACACGCCCTTGTAGCGCAACATGTTCGGTCCGAAGACTTGGACCATGCTGCCGAGGAATTGATCCAGGCGCTCGGGATCGAAAGCGCGCTCGCTCTTGAACACGAAGGCGGCGATATCGTCGGCGTGGTGACCGTGGTGATGGTCGTGGCTATGGTCGCAGGCCTCGGTGTGCACGTGGTCGTGATCGTGCCCGTGATCATGGTCGTGGGCATGCGCTTCCTCGGTGGTGAGGAAGGCCGGGTCCAGCTCCAGCTTGTCGTTCAGGTTGAAGCCGCGCAGGTCGAGCACTTCGCTGATCGGCGCGCGGCCGAAATCGGAGGTGCTGATCGGGGCGCGCGGATTGATGCGGCGGATGCGCGCCTTCAGCGTTTCCACGGCTTCGGCATCGACCAGGTCGGTCTTGGACAGCAGGATCTTGTCGGCAAAGCCGACCTGGCGCTGCGCTTCCTCCTGGCGGTCTAGCTGGTCCATGCCGTGGCGCGCGTCGACCACGGTCACGACGGCGTCCAGCAGGTAGTGGGCGCCGACTTCCTCGTCGACGAAGAAGGTCTGGGCGACGGGGCCGGGATTGGCCAGGCCGGTGGTTTCGATGACCACGCGGTCGAACTGGATTTCTCCGGCTTCGCGCTTTTGCGCCAGGTTAGTCAGGGCGACGATCAGGTCGCCGCGCACGGTGCAGCAGATGCAGCCGTTGTTCATCTCGACGATCTGCTCGCTCGAGTCCTGCACCAGGATCTCGTTGTCGATGTTTTCCTGGCCGAATTCATTCTCGATGACGGCGATGCGCAGGCCGTGTTCTTCCTGCAGGATACGGTTGAGCAGGGTGGTTTTGCCGGCGCCGAGGAAGCCCGTCAGGATGGTGCTGGGAATCAATTCCATATGTCGCTGTCCGTTCAATAAAACCGCATCGACTGCGGAGAATCGGAGGATTATGCCGGAATTTACGAAATGCCACCACCCGCGTGCTCGTGCCCGGCACGCCGCGGATTCCGGACATGGTGGCCCGGCACGGATGCCTATTTGACCTTGGCGCGCGGATGGGTTTTATCGTAGACGGCCGCCAGATGCTGGAAATCGAGCGCCGTGTAGATCTGGGTCGAGGTGATACTGGCATGGCCCAGCAGTTCCTGCACGGCACGCAGGTCGCCCGAGGATTGCAGCACGTGCGAAGCGAACGAGTGGCGCAGCACGTGCGGATGGACGTGGACCGGCGTGCCGGCGCGCTGCGCATGGGCTTTCAGGCGCAGCTGGACCACGCGTGGGCTGACGCGTGTGCCGCGCTCGGACAGGAACAGGGCGGCGCTGCCGTCGCGCGCGGGCGGACGCACCGCCAGCCAGGCCGCCAGCGCTTCGCGGGCGGGGCCGCCGACCGGTACCCGGCGCATCTTGCCGCCCTTGCCGGTGACGATGACTTCGCCGGCATCGAGTTCCAGCCAGCCGAGCGAGGCGGCCTGGCCATCGCGCGCCGGGACGTGGCCGATGTCCAGACTCGCCAGTTCCGACACCCGCAAGCCGCTCGAGTACAGCAGTTCGAACATCGCGCGGTTGCACAGTTCGGCCGGTTCGGGATGCGCGCTGGTCTGGCTTTCCATCAATTGCACGGCGTCGTCCACGGCCAGTGCCTTGGGCAGCCGCTTGGCGCGGCGCGGGGCGCGCACGCCTTCGACCGGGTTGGCATCCAGCGCTGTCTGGCGCGACAGCCATTCGAAAAAGCCGCGCCAGCCGGACAGCTTGCGGGCGATCGTGGCCGGACCCTGTCCTTCGGCGTGCAACTTGGCGGTGAGGCGGCGGATGTCGAAGTGGGTCAGGCGCGCCCACTCGCTGTGTCCGGCGAGCCGGGCCAGTTCGGCCAGGTCGCGCCGGTAGGCCGCGATGGTATGCCCGGACAGCTGGCGCTGGGTAGCCAGCTCGGCCAGGTAACGGCCGGTCCAGTCGTCGGCGGCCGGGGTATCCATTTACGCCTTCAGCGGCGCCAGCGCAGTGCTGGCGGTTTCGCCGATGTGGACCAGGAAATCGGTGGCCATCGCGGCATTGAAGCGTTCCGCGTCGGGCGAGCCCAGCACCAGAAGACCAAAGGCGCTGCCGCCGGCGCGCAGCGGAATCAGGGCGGTGGAGCGGATGCCGTCGGCCTCGCCGAGCCAGCGCACCGCTTCGAAATCCTTGTTCGCTCCGCAATACGGCGCGCGCAGGCTGTTGGTGAACAGGCGCACGTCGTCGCTCACGCCGCTGGAGAACGGCGCGTCCGCGTACTCGGCCGCCAGGTTCCACAGGCGCAGGCTGGCCTGCGGCACCATGAAATGCTTGACCAGGCCCTGGGCCACGGCGTCGGGCCTGGCGCCAGGTGCGTCCGCGCGCAGCAATTGCTGGGTCCAGCCGTGGAAACGGTTGGCGATCGCGTTGTTTTCCTCAGCGCGGCGCATCAGCTCGGCCATGCGCAGTTCCAGCGCGTTGTACTTGGCGCGCATGACTTCCATCTGCCGCTCCTGCAGCGACACCGCCCGGCCGGTCAACGGGCTCGACAGCTTTACCTCGCCCAGCAGGCCGGCATGCTCTTCGAAAAAATGCGGGTGGTCGAGCAGGTATTGGGCGACGGCAGCGGAATCCAGGGGGGCGGTCATGACAGGTCTTGCGAAATGGGTTAGACCACGCATTTTACCTGACCGCAACGCAGGGGCGCACGGAAAACCGTGCCGTCGCCGCCCGCCGTGGCGCAGCTGCAAAGTCAGAAGCGGTGCCGCACGCCCAGCTGGAGCGCGCGCCCGTCGTCGCCGGGCGCCCTGGTGAAGCCGCCCGGGGCGCCGGCCGTCGCCGGACTGTACTGGGCCTCGTTGTCGTTGCGGATGAAGGCGGCCACCGCATAGATGTCGGTGCGCTTGGAAAAGAAATAGTTGTAGCCGAGCGCGAACAGCAGGGCGTTGCTGCTTGACGTCGTGCGGTCGCTCTGGTGCGCCACCGAGGCCATGATGCGGTTCGGGCCGATGCGGTAGTGCAGGCCGGCCTGCACGCTGGCGGCATCCTGCTGGCTGTTGACGGTGATGTTGTTGACGAAGACCGCGCGCAGGGCGGCGGCCGTGGCCGGGCCGAGCGGCGCGATCTGCGGCGCGATCTGCGCATCCCAGCCGGCGATATAGGTCGGCAGCAGGGGCGAGTTGCGGTTGTGCTGGTCGTGCCAGCCGGCGAAGAATTTCCATGGTCCCCAGGTGTAGGAACCGCCGACGGTCGTGGTGCGCAGGCTGGGCCTGCCTTGGGGGTCGTAGGCGTGGTTGTGGCCGATGCCGACGTCCCAGCCGCGCGCTTTATACGTGATAGCCGCACCCCAGAACTTGTCGTACAGGCCGAGGTAGCCGGAGCCCTTGCCCGCGATCATGGCCGAGCCGCCCAGGCCCGAGGGCAGGGCGATCCGGTACTGCGCCGCGCGCTGCGAGCGGATGTCGGCGCCCAGCACCGTGAAGCCGCCGGTGCCGCCGGTGATGCTGCCCCAGGTGCCGCCGGTGCCGACCTCGAAGGTGTCGGCGGCGGCGAACACCTCGTAGCCCGGCGTGTACATGCGTCCCAGCAGGACGGCGCCCAGCGGGGTGACCAGGCCGACCATGCTGGTGCGGTCGAACAGCGCGCGCTCCGGGTTCACCGCCGGTCCGCCGAGCGGCTGCAGCGCCGAGCGCACCGCGGCCAGGACCGGTGGGGGCAGGGCGCCCATGCCGCGCGTCAGGTACAGGCCCTGGTTCTCGTTGACCAGGGTCGGGACCTGGGTGCCGGTGTCGAGTTCGACGCGCGCCTCGAGGTTGAAGATCGCCTTCATCCCACCGCCCAGGTCCTCGGTGCCCTTGACCCCGAGGCGCGAGCCGTCGGCGCCGCCGCTGATGACCTTGACCCGGCTGCCGCGCTGCCACATCACGCCGGCGTCGGCGATGCCGTAGAGCTGGACGCTGGACTGGGCCAGCGCAGGCGTGGGAAGACAGGCGGGAATGCACGCGGAAGCGCTCGCCAGTGTGGCCAGCAAATACTTGTTCATCGCATCTCTCCAGGTTAAAAGGAAGGCAATAACAAGGCAGCAAACAAGGCAAAACGCAGACCGGCAAATAAGGCCGTTTCGTTTGCCTGGGCGGTACCGATCAGCCGCCTCAAGCGTTGTGCAAATCGCACAGGGCCCAGATGCAGCAAGGGCGGACCTGGTTGCCCAGGCCCGCCCTTGCGGATCAGCTTGGCGGGGACAGGCCCCGCGTCAGCTTAGAACGAGTGGTTCACGCCCACGTCGTAGGAGTTGATGGTCGGGATCGCGCCCAGCGCGCCCGAACGCAGGTTGACGCTGTTCTTCTTGCGCGACGCGTCGATGTACAGGTAGGTACGCTTCGACAGGCTGTACTCGTAACCCAGCGATGCCTGGCGGGTGAAGATGTCGTTCGCGAAGTTCGTCTGTTCGGTCTGCTTCACACCGTAGCCGGCCAGGATTTTGCCAGGGCCCATTGCGTAGGTCGCACCCAGGACGGCGCCCTTGACGACCGGACGCAGGGTGTTGGTGTGCTCGCGGTCCTGATGGGTGTAGGTGCCCATGACTTTCAGTTCCGGCGAGATCGAGAACGAAGCGGCCAGCGACCAGACCTTCGATTCGACGGCATTGCGCTCGTAAGCCACCATGGCAGCTGCCGGGCCGTTGTTGTAGGTTGCAGCGACGGAGAACGGATTCGAGGTGCCCTGGCTGTTTGCAGCGTAGTTGGTGGCGCCCGCGCCGATGCCGGCCCAGTTGCCGCCGTTGGCTTCCTTGGTTGCCCACGAGGCGTTCACCTGGAAGCCGTTCGCGACCGGCGAGTTGTAGAAGATCGCGTTCGAGATACGGTTGCTGTTCGCACCGGTACCGTTCACGTCGGAGCCGCTGTCCAGCGGGGCCGAGTTGAAGCCGGCGACGCTGATGTCGGTATAGAAGCCGAGCGGGGTCGGCAGGCCGTGCCACGGTTCGAACGAACCGACGACTTCCTGGAACGAGGTCAGGCCACGGCCCAGGCGGACCGTACCGAAATCACCCTGCAGGCCGACGCGGCTCTGGCCCTGGAACAGCGGACGCGTGTTGTTTTCAACGGTGCCGGTGTCCGGCTCGTAGCGCATTTCCAGCTGGAACAGTGCTTTCAGGCCATTGCCCAGGTCTTCGGTGCCCTTGAAACCCAGGGTGTTGGCAGCGCGCTTGCCGATGCTCATCGTCTGGTTGGTCTGCTTGGTGAAGCCAGCATCGATGTTACCGTAGATCTGCACGGCGGTCTGCGCGTGTGCGACGCCGGCGAAGGCGCCCAGCAGAGCTACTGCCATGAGTGATTTTTTCATCTAGTTCTATCCTTTTTAGTTGAATCGAAAGAATCCAGAGAGTATTGAGATTTCTTGTAGTTTCTGAACACTCGGATGCTTGAACCTTAAATGCTTAACGCCTCAAGGTTGACGGATTAGTCAATTATGACTGTTTCACTTGGTGGAAAGCCAATAAATCCAATCGTGCTGTTGTATTTTCGAAACGCCGGACTGGGTCTTGGGGGCATGAACTTAAGCTTTGTTTAAGTTTCCGGCAGTCATCATGCCAGCCTTGGACCACAGCAGTATTTGTGCGGGCTCAAACGGCCGAGGAATCGCAAACGAATCGCGCCGACGCGGCCTTAGACTCTGGCCCATCCGACGCCTGCAGCCCGCAATGCCACTGGTTGGTCGCAACGGGCGCTATCGTGCCTGCTTCTGCACGTATTTCCACGGCGTTTTTAATTTCCAGAAAAGATGAGCGATGGCAAATCGTGAAGAATTGGCGATCATCCGCGGCGCCCGCGCCGGCCGTGCCGAATCCCAGCTGGCGCTGGGAAGACTGTATCTTTTTGGCAGCAACGGTTTGCCCAAGAGCCTGCCGACCGCGCTGCACTGGCTCGACCGCGCCGCCCAGCAGGGCTGTGCCGAGGCATGGCAGCTGATCGGCAATCACATTCCCTTCGAGTTGGCGCAGCAGAGTCCGCAATCTGTGACCGGCTGGTACGAACGCGCCTACGACGGCGGCCTGGTGCGCGCCGGCCTGGTATTCGCCCAGCTGGTGCTCGGACTGCGCGGTGCCGGGCAGGGACAGCGCGCCAAGGCCTTGCGCGCCCTCGAGGAAGCGGGCCGCGCCGGCTTCGCCCAGGCGCAGTGGCTGCTGGCGCGTGAACATGGCGCCGCCCAGCCGGACGCGGCAAGCGCGCCTGCCGCCGGCCTGGCGGGACAGTCTCCGGCCGGGCCCGGCAAGGCCGGCCCGGGTTGGCTGCGACAGGCGGCCGACAGCGGCGTCGCGCCGGCCCAGTTCGCGCTGCTCGAGCAGGCCTGGGAGGGCGGGGACCGCAGCGCCTACCTGCAGCGCGCGCTGCCGCTGGCGCGCGCCGTGGCCGCCTCCGACGCCGCACGCGACGGCGCCTGCGCGCGGCTCGCGCCCGACGAAGTCAGCCTGCTGTCGCGCTGCGCCCGGCTGGTCGAGTCGGGCACGCCCGGCCACGACGTCAGCGAGCACGAACTGCATACGTTCTGGGAACTCGCCGCGGCCGAGCAGGACCGTCACGCCCAGCTGTCGCTCGGCCTGTGGTGCGCGCGCATGCGCGTGGACGGCAAGCGCATCCCCGGCAGTGGCGGCGCGGCCAACTTCAAGAAAGCGGTGCGCTGGCTGTCACAGGCCGGCGAGCAGGGCCTGGCCGAAGCCTGGTATGCCTTGTCGCGTATCTATATCAAGCCCGAGTTTTCCCAGCGTAACGTCATGGAAGCACAGAAATACCTGGAGCGTGCCGCCGAGATGGGTTACCGCGATGCCCAGCTCGAATGCGGTAACGCGGCCTGGCGCGCGCGCCGGGAAAACGAGAGCAATGATGTGCGCGCCGTGTTCTGGCTGCAGAAGGCGGCGGCCCAGGGTTGTGCCAGGGCGGCAACGGCACTGCGCAAGATCGCGCCGCGGTCGACGGACGCCTGGGCCGGACTGGATTCGCTGCTGGCGGGACGCGACCTGTCGGCGCATCCGCTGCTGGCGGCGCGCCTCGAACTGGCGCTGGCTTTTGGGCTCAGCCGGGCGGAAGCGCTGTTGCTGGACGTCAGGAACGCCGACCGCGGGCATTGCCTGGTCGTCGACATCCGCGCCAGCTATGGGCGCAGCCGGCGCCGCCTGGTGCTGGTGGAAACGGCGCAGGAGCGCCAGTTGCTCGACCGTCTCGCACAGGTGTTCGACACGGTCGATTGCGGGCCGGCAGGCCCGGAAGGGAATTACCGGCAACGCCTGTACCGCCTGCGTACCCTGCTGCCGGATACCGGCAACGATGCCGATTACGGCCTGGCGGCCTAGGCGGTATTTATATCAGGTCGATCTCGCCTTCGAATACCGTCACGGCCGGACCGCTCAGGTAGACCGGTTCGCCTTCCCCGGCCCAGGCAATGCTGAGCGTGCCGCCGCGCGCGTCGACCCGAACCGGCGAATCCAGCAGCCCGCGCCGGATGCCGGCGACCACGGCCGCGCAGGCGCCGGTGCCGCAGGCCAGCGTCTCGCCGGCGCCGCGCTCGAACACGCGCAACTTCACGTGGCTGCGGTCCAGCACCTGCAGGTAGCCGGCGTTCACGCGCTTCGGGAAGCGCGGATGGTGTTCGATCTGCGGGCCGGTTTCCGCTACCGGGGCGGTCTCGACATCGTCGACCACTTGCACCGCATGCGGATTGCCCATCGAGACCACCGACACCAGCACTTCCTGCGTGCCGGCACCCTGGTTCACGGTGAGCGGCCACAGCGTGTCGCGGCCCTGCGCCACACCCGCCAGGCCCTGCGCGTCAAAGGGCACGCGCGCCGGTTCGAGTACCGGCGCGCCCATGTCCACGGTGACGCTGCCGTCCGTTTCCAGGCGCGGGGTGATGATGCCGGACATGGTCTCGACGCGGATCGCCTGCTTCGAACTCAAGCCTTTTTCGCTCACGAAGCGGACAAAGGCGCGCGAACCATTGCCGCACTGTTCGACTTCGCCGCCATCGCTATTGAAGATGCGGTAGCGGAAATCGCAGCCCTCGGTGGTGGGACGTTCGACCACCAGGATCTGGTCGGCGCCGATGCCGAAGCGGCGGTCGGCGATGCGGCGCCACCCGTCGGGGCCCAGTTCGACGTGCTGGTTGATCGCGTCGATCACGACGAAGTCGTTGCCGGCGCCGTGCATCTTGGTGAATTTCAGTTTCATGATGGGCTTAGTCGTAGAGCGAGGGCTCACCCGGTGGCCGGGTCTTGAAGCGTTTATGGGTCCAGAAGTATTCGGCCGGATGCTCGCGCACGCGCGCTTCGATGAAGTCGTTCATGCGTTGCGTGGCGGCGATCATGTCCTTGCCCGGATAGTCTTCCCAGGCCGGATAGAATACCACGCGGTAACCTTTGTAATTGGGCAAGAAAGTGGCGATGACGGGGATCACCTTGGCGCCGGTTGCGGCCGACAGGCGGCCCAGTGCGGTCAGCGTCGCGGCCGGGATGCCGAAGAAGGGGACGAAAGCGGCATCCTTTTCGCCGAAATCCATGTCCGGCAACATGAAGTAGGGCAGGCCGTCGCGCAAGGCACGCAGGATGGGTTTGACGCCGTCTTCGCGGGTGAACAGGCGTACAGGGCCGAAGCGCTCGCGGCCATAACGCAGCAGGTCGTCGAAGGCCTTGTTCTTCTGCGGCGAATAAATCGTCGACACCGGGATCACGCGGGCCGCCACGCCGGCCACGTCGAGGCAGACGAAATGCGGGCACAGCAGGATGGTCGGGCCGCTTTCCATCTCGGCTTGCGGCACCGAAGGTTCGATATGGATCAGGCGGCGCAGGCGCGGAATCGGTGCCCACCAGATCAGCGAGCGTTCCAGGATGCTGCGCGAATAGCCCATGAAGTGGCGCTTGGCGATGTCGACGCGCTGGGCCTCGCCGAGTTCGGGCATGCACAGCCGCAAATTGGTCAGCGCGATCTTGCGCCGCTTCGGGATCGCGTAATACATCAGCCAGCCGATGGCATTGCCGATGCGGCCGAGGATGGGCAGCGGCAACCAGTGCAGCAGCCAGAGCAGGGCAATCAGGAACCTCATGCGACGGCCTCGGCGTCCGGTGCGGCGACGCCCTGGGGACGTTTGTAGCGGTTGTAACTCCAGAAATACTGGGATGGGCAGCGTGCGATCAATTGTTCCATTGCGCGATTGATACTGGCGGCCTGTTCGGCCGGGGTGCCGGACAGCTCGCCTTCGAAGGGGACGAAGCGGATCGCGTAGCCGCGTCCGCGCGGCAGGCGCTCGGCGTAGACCAGCAGGATGTCGGCCTTGCCCAGCTGGGCCAGCTTGGCGGGCAGGGTCATGGTGTAGGCGTCGCGGCCGAAGAACGGCGCCCATACGCCTTCGCCTTCCTGCGGTACCTGGTCGGGCAGGACGCCGACCGGCTGGCCGCCCTTCAGCGCCTTGACCAGCATGCGCACGCCGGACAGGTTGGCCGGTGCCAGGTGCATGTGCTGGCGCGCGCGCGCGCCTTCGACCAGCGGCTTGAGCGCGCTCTTGCGCGGCGGACGGTACATGACCGTCAGCTCGACGCGCAGCGACACCTGTTGCGCGGTCAGTTCGAAACAGCCCAGGTGCGGTGTCAGGAACACGATGCCCTTGCCACTGTCGAGCTGGCGCTGCACCAGCTCCCAGTTTTCCATCGTCACGTGGCGGGTGACGCGCGGCTGTGGCGCGCACCATACAAAAGGCAGTTCGACGATGGCCTTGCCGGATTCGGCGATTGCCGCGCGCAACTGGCCGCCATAGCCGGCGCCTTCCAGGTTGCTGCGCAGCCGACGGCGGTAAGAGGGGGAAACCAGGTAAACCAGCCAGCCAAGTGCCGCGCCGAGCATATGTAGCACGGATAGTGGGAGCACCGACAGGAGGCGGAACAAAAGAACAAGCATGGTTTGATTCAGGGTAGAGGAGAGACGCCTTGCCTCACCAAAATTTTTTAAGGAGCGTAAAATACCACTTTAGAGCACGCGATAGAACTTTAGCGCGGCGCTCATCGGCAGGATCCGCGGAGTTAATGACAACTTGCGAAGCGGAATACAAATATCGCTAAAGCGTCGCAGGCATGGTACTGCGGCAATTATTTAACAGTATCAGGAGCCTCAATTGTCTTCGAACGACTATCTCTTCACTTCCGAATCCGTCTCGGAAGGCCATCCGGACAAAGTTGCCGACCAAATTTCCGACGCCATTCTCGACGCGATCCTGGAACAGGACCCGCGCGCCCGTGTGGCCGCCGAAACCCTGTGCAACACGGGCCTGGTCGTGCTGGCCGGTGAAATCACCACGCACGCGAACGTCGATTATATTCAAGTTGCGCGCAACACCATCAAGCGCATCGGTTACGACAATACCGACTTCGGCATCGACTACAAAGGTTGCGCCGTGCTGGTCGCCTACGACAAGCAGTCGCCGGACATCGCCCAGGGCGTGGACGAAGGCGCCGGCCTCGACCTCGACCAGGGCGCGGGCGACCAGGGCCTGATGTTCGGCTACGCCTGCGACGAAACCCCGGAACTGATGCCGGCCGCCATCTATTACGCCCACCGCCTGGTCGAGCGCCAGTCGCAGCTGCGCAAGGACGGCCGCCTGCCCTGGCTGCGTCCGGACGCCAAGTCCCAGGTCACGCTGCGCTACGTCAACGGCCGTCCGGTGTCGGTGAACACCGTGGTGCTGTCGACCCAGCATGCGCCGGAAATCAGCCACAGCCAGATCGAAGAAGCCGTGATCGAAGAGATCATCAAGCCGGTGCTGCCGAAGGAATGGCTGCAGGACACCCGCTACCTGGTCAACCCGACCGGCCGCTTCGTCATCGGCGGCCCGCAGGGCGACTGCGGCCTGACCGGCCGCAAGATCAGCGTCGACACCTATGGCGGCGCCGCGCCGCACGGCGGTGGCGCGTTCTCGGGCAAGGACCCGTCCAAGGTCGACCGTTCGGCCGCCTACGCCGCCCGCTACGTGGCCAAGAACGTGGTGGCCGCCGGCCTGGCGCGCCAGTGCCAGGTACAGGTCAGCTACGCGATCGGCGTCGCCAGGCCGATCAACATCACGGTCTACACCGAAGGCACCGGCGTCATCTCGGATGAAAAAATCGCCGAACTGGTGATGGAGCACTTCGACCTGCGCCCGAAAGGCATCGTGCAGATGCTGGACCTGCTGCGCCCGATCTACCAGAAGAGCGCCGCCTACGGCCACTTCGGCCGCGAAGAGCCGGAGTTCAGCTGGGAACGCACCGACAAGGCGGCGCTGCTGCGCGCCGAGGCCGGCCTGGCGTAAGCCGGGCCGCTGTAGGGTGGACCCGGGCGCGCAGCCGGCTCCACCCTACCGTTTGCATCCACGCTGCCGCCCTGCCGTCCACGCGTAACGCGTGCAAGGCCCGCGGCACCAACCGAAGCATCAACCGAAGCACACCGAGTCCACCAGCAATACAACACCAGGGCCCAACAGCAGCCTACCCGTGTTAAACTTATGAATTCCGAGGAGCGTTGCGACGGATTCCCCATCCGCCAGGCTCGGATCATCAACACCGCGCTCACGTTACTTTTTTCTTAACTTGAAAGGAGGGCGTGATGAGCGCCGTACTCAAAGACACCACCCAGGATTACCTCGTCGCCGACATCGGCCTCGCCTCGTGGGGCGAAAAGGAAATCCGCATCGCCGAAACCGAAATGCCGGGCCTGATGGCCATCCGCGAAGAATACGCGGCCGCGCAGCCGCTGAAGGGCGCGCGCATTGCCGGTTCGCTGCACATGACCATCCAGACCGCCGTGCTGATCCGCACGCTGGAAGCCCTCGGTGCGCAAGTGCGCTGGGCCTCGTGCAACATCTACTCGACCCAGGACCACGCCGCCGCCGCCATCGCGTCGGTCGGCACCCCGGTGTTCGCCATCAAGGGCGAAACCCTGGACGAGTACTGGGAATACACCCACCGCATCTTCGAATGGCCGGGTGACGCATCTGGCCAGACCTATGCCAACATGATCCTCGACGACGGCGGCGACGCCACCCTGCTGCTGCACCTGGGCGTGCGCGCGGAAAAGGACATCTCGGTGCTGGACAAGCCGGGTTCGGAAGAAGAAATCTGCCTGTTCAACGCGATCAAGGGCCGCCTGGCACGTGATCCGCAGTGGTATTCGAAGCGCCTGCCGGAAATCAAGGGCGTGACCGAGGAAACCACCACCGGCGTGCACCGCCTGTACCAGATGCACCAGGAAGGCAAGCTGGCTTTCCCGGCGATCAACGTCAACGATTCCGTCACCAAGTCGAAGTTCGACAACCTGTACGGCTGCCGCGAATCGCTGGTGGACGGCATCAAGCGCGCGACCGACGTCATGGTCGCCGGCAAGGTGGCGGTCATCGCCGGCTATGGCGACGTGGGCAAGGGTTCGGCACAGGCCATGCGCGCGCTGTCGGCCCAGGTCTGGGTCACCGAAATCGACCCGATCTGCGCCCTGCAGGCCGCGATGGAAGGCTACCGCGTCGTGACCATGGATTACGCCGCCGAACACGGCGACATCTTCGTCACCTGCACCGGCAACTACCACGTCATCACCGAGCAGCACATGCTCAAGATGAAGGACCAGGCGATCGTCTGCAACATCGGCCACTTCGACAACGAAATCGAAGTTGCCGCACTCAAGAAGTATGAGTGGGAAAACATCAAGCCGCAGGTCGATCACGTGATCTTCCCGGACGGTAAGCGCATCATTCTGCTGGCCGAAGGCCGCCTGGTGAACCTTGGCTGCGGTACCGGCCACCCATCCTACGTGATGAGCTCGTCGTTCGCGAACCAGACCATCGCCCAGATCGAGCTGTTCGCCAACACCGACAAATACCCGGTCGGCGTCTACACGCTGCCGAAGCACCTGGACGAGAAGGTCGCGCGCCTGCAGCTCAAGAAGCTGAATGCCCAACTGACCACGCTGACCGAAGAGCAGGCTGCGTATATTTCGGTGAGCAAGGAAGGTCCGTACAAGCCGGACCACTACCGTTACTAATTTAGTAATCTGGTAAGCTCTTCCGTGAATAGTTAAAGAAAGTGCCGCGGCCACCAGGGCAGAGCCCGTGTGGCCGTGGCCCATCATTCTCACGAAAGACACCGACATGCGTTTGCTCCTGACCTGGTTGATCAATGCCGCAGCCCTGATGGCGCTGCCTTACCTGATGCACTCCGTGACCGTCACCAACATCGGCACCGCCCTCGTGGCCGCGCTGGTGCTGGGCCTGGTCAATACCCTGATCCGTCCCGTGCTGGTCGTCCTGACCTTGCCCGTGACTTTCCTGTCGCTCGGATTGTTCATCCTGGTCATCAACGCGTTGCTGTTCTGGCTGGTGTCGCACCTGGTCGCGGGCTTCCACGTTGCCGGATTCTGGTCGGCCTTCCTGGCCGCCATCCTGTACAGCGTGATTTCGTGGGCGCTTTCTACCTTACTCCTGAAAAAAGATGGAAACCCCTAATCTCAGTATCGAGTTTTTCCCGCCCAAGACCCCCGAGGGCGCGGAAAAGCTGCGGGTGGCGCGCCAGAAGCTGGCGGCGCTGCACCCCAAATACTTTTCGGTGACCTTCGGCGCCGGCGGCAGCACCCAGCAGGGCACGCTGTCGACGGTGCTCGAGATCCAGGCCGAAGGCCACCAGGCGGCGCCCCACCTGTCCTGCGTCGGCGCCACACGCGAATCGATCCGCGCCATCCTGAACGAGTTCAAGGCCAAGGGCATCCGCCGCATCGTGGCCCTGCGCGGCGACTTGCCGAGCGGTTATGGCGGCGCCGGCGAACTGCGTTACGCCAGCGAGCTGGTCGAGTTCATCCGTCTTGAAACCGGCGACTGGTTCCACATCGAGGTCGCGGCCTATCCGGAAATGCACCCGCAGGCGAGGTCGCCGCAGGACGACCTGCAGAACTTCGCGCGCAAGGTGCAGGCCGGCGCGGACGCGGCGATCACCCAGTATTTCTACAACCCGGACGCTTATTTCCAGTTCGTCGACAACGTCGGCAAGCTGGGCGTGGACGTGCCGATCGTGGCCGGCATCATGCCGATCACGAACTACACGCAGCTGATGCGTTTTTCGGAAATGTGCGGCGCCGAGATCCCGCGCTGGATCCGCCTCAAGCTGGCCAGTTTCGGCGACGATTCGGCCTCGATCAAGGCCTTTGGCCTGGACGTGGTCAGCGGTCTGTGCGAGCGCCTGCTGGCCGGCGGCGCGCCCGGCCTGCATTTCTACAGCATGAACCAGGCAGCGGCGACCGCCGCGATCTGGGAACGTGTCAAAGCGGCCTGACCCGGGCCGCCCACAGGCACGATGCCCGCGCGACCAGGCCGGTCCGCGGGCAGGTGCATGCCTCAAGTGATCCGCGTTGTCTCGGTGACGATCACATCCAGCGCCACGTCGTGCGGCGCATGCGGGAACACGGCTTGCTGGTTACTGTAGGCAATGCCCAGCGTGTGGGGGCGCGGACTTTGTTCCAGCGTGCGGTCGTAGTAGCCGCCACCATAGCCGAGGCGATAGCCTTCGTCGTTGAAACCCAGGCAAGGAATCAGGAGCGCCGGCGGGCGGGCCACGAAACGCAGCTCGGCCGGCACCTGCACCCCCATCTCGTCCGGAATCATCGGTTCGCCCGGCGTCCATTCGACAAAGGAGAGGGGCGCGTCGCGCTCCATCACGACAGGCAGGCACAACTGCACGCCCGCCTTGGCCAGTTCCGCATAGGTGGCGCGCAGGTCGGGTTCGCCGGCCAGCGGCCAGTACACGCCGACGCTGCCGACCTGGCGCAGCCGCCACCAGGCGACCACTTGGGCGCCGATCTGCGCATCCCACTGGACCTTGATTGCCGGCTCAAGCGCCCCACGTGCTGTCCTGAGCGCTTTACGAAGCGCCGCCTTGTTTGCCTGCTCCGCCGCCTGTTTCTCGACGTCTTGTCTTGTGCCCGCCACGCTTGCGCCGGAGTCTGGCAAGCCGTCAGAGCCGCATGGTATTCTTGATTCGCCGGTCATGGATGATATGAAGCGTACATTGAAAGTTGGTTTGATGTTCCCGTCGAAACTGTTAGCCGGCGCCGGTGTTGCCACCAGCCTGGTGTTCCTCCCCGCGGCCTGCGTTGCCGCCCAGTCCAACGCCCCGGCCCCTGCGGCCGCGCCGACAGCGGTCCTGGCCGCGCCCGGTGCCGCGTCCGCCATTGCAGCCGCACCTGCCGCACCCGCCGGCGCTGCCGCGAACGAGGCCACGCGCGAACAGGACGACATCTTCCTGCAACTGCGCGATGCCGCCCGCAAGGGCGATGCCGACAAGGCGGCCCAGCTCGCGGCCCGGCTGCCGGACTACCCGATTCCCGGGTATGTCGACTATTATCGGTTGAAACCGCGTTTGCGCGACGCATCGAACGAGGAAGTGCTGGATTTCCTGAAGCGCTACGAGGGCAGCGCCATCGCCGACCGCCTGCGTAACGACTGGCTGCTCGAGCTCGGCCGCAAGCGCGACTGGGCCAATTTCGATCGCGAACTGCCGCTGTTCGTCAAGAACGACGACTACCAGGTCAAGTGTTACGCCTTGCTGTCGCGCGCCGTGAAGGGCCAGCAGGTGGCCCAGGAAGCGCGCGCCCTGCTCGACAATCCGCCGCTGTACGGCGACGCCTGTGCCGCGCTGGTGGGCCAGCTGGCGCAGTCCGGGCAATTCACGGCCAATGACTTGCTGGCCCAGCTGCGCCTGGCCGGCGAGATGCACGCCACCGGTCCTTCGCGCCGCACCGCGCTGCTGCTGGGCGCGTCCGACACGCGGGCGGCCCAGGCGGTCGACGTGCCAGCGGTGGCGATGGCGCGCGGCATCGGCGACAGCCGTGCCGAGCACGAGATCTACCTGGTGGCCGTCGGCCGCATGGCGCGCACCAGCCTGAAACTGGCGACGGTGGCGCTGGAAAAGAACGCCTCGAAACTGGCGCCCGACGAGCGCGCGATCGGCTGGTCGAACATCGCGCTGGCCGCCTCGCTGACGCTGGCGCCGGAAGCCTACGATTACTGGCAGCGCGCGGCCGGCGCCCCGCTGTCCGAATACCAGCTCGAGTGGAAGACCCGCATCGCGCTGCGCCGCGGCGACTGGAAGACGGTGCGCGCGACCATCGAGGCCATGCCGGCCGACCAGCAGAATTTGTCGGCCTGGACCTACTGGCTGGGCCGGGCGCTGCAAAACCAGAACCGCAGCGAGGATGCGCAGGCGCTGTTCCGCCGTATTGCCGACCAGAACAGTTTCTATGGCCAGCTGGCAATGGAAGAGCTGGGCATGCAGATCTCGATCCCGCCCAGCGCCACGCCGCCGACCCCCGCCGAACTGGCGCAGGTGGCGGCCAATCCCGGTTTCAAGCGCGCCCTGAAATTTTTCGGCATGCGCCTGCGCTTCGAAGGCACGCGCGAATGGAACTGGACGCTGAGTAATTTCACGGAGCGCCAGTTGCTGGCCGCGGCCGAATTCGCGCGCCAGAACGCCATCCTGGACCGCATGGTCAATACCTCGGAACGCACACGTACCGAGTTCGACTACAGCCAGCGCTTCCCGGCACCGCACAACGACATCCTGCATCCCACCGCCCAGGGCCTCGGCCTGGACCAGGCCTGGGTGTATGGGCTGATTCGCCAGGAATCGCGCTTTATTTCGGACGCCCAGTCCGGCGTCGGCGCGTCCGGGTTGATGCAGGTGATGCCGGCGACCGCGAAATGGGTGGCGGGCAAGATCGGCCTGGACGATTACGGCCACGGCATGCTGAACGATATCCGCACCAACATCCTGCTCGGCACCAATTACCTGAACATGGTATTGGGGAACGCCGAAGGCTCGCAGGTGCTGGCCACCGCCGCCTACAACGCCGGGCCGGGCCGCGCACGCACCTGGCGCGGCCTGCTGAATACGCCGATGGAAGGCGCGGTATTCGTCGAGAGCATTCCTTTCGAGGAAACGCGCAACTACGTGCGCAACGTGATGTCGAACGCAACGAACTACGCGGCGTTGTTCGAAAAACGTCCTCAATCGCTCAAGGCCCGCCTGGGCACGATCACGCCGCGGGGCAATACACTCGGCCTGCCTTGAGGAGCTGACATGGACCCGCTGTCGGTGGTTTTGTTCGGAGGAACTGGATTCATCGGCAGCCACCTGGCGGCGCGCCTGTCCGAGCATGATGTCGGCGTCGTCGCCGTCACGCGCCACGAAGCGCATGCGATGCACCTGATGCCGCTGCCGGGCGTCGACATCCATGAAGCCGACTTGCACGACGATGCCGCGCTGCGGCGCCTGGTGCAGGGCAGGGATGCCGTCATCAACCTGGTCGGCATCCTGTACGCGCATCGCGGTACGCCGTATGGCCCGGAGTTCCGGCAAGCCCACGTCGAATTCCCGCGCCGCCTGGCCGAAGCCTGCGCGGCGGTCGGCGTGCGGCGTTACCTGCACATGAGCGCGCTGGGTGCCGATCCGCACGGGCCTTCGATGTACCAGCGCTCGAAGGGCGATGGCGAGATCGCCGCGCGCAGCATGCCGCAGGTCGCGGCCACCATTTTCCGGCCTTCGGTCGTGTTCGGCCCGGAAGACAATTTCATGAATCTGTTCGCGTGCCTGCAGAAACACTATCCAGTGCTGCCGCTGGCAGGCGCCCATGCGCGCTTCCAGCCGGTGTACGTCGGCGACGTCGCGGAAGCCTTTGTCCGGGCGCTGCTCGACCACCACACCGATGGCAATATCTACGCGCTGGCCGGGCCCCAGGTCTACACGCTGGGCGAGCTGGCGCACCTGGCGGGTCGCTACAGCGGCCATGAACGGCGGGTGCTGGCGCTGCCGGATGGGCTGGCGCGGCTGGAGGCCGCCTTCTTTGAGTTGCTGCCTGGAACACCGATGCTCAGCCGCGACAATCTGGACTCGATGAAAGTCGATAATGTTATCGATTCATCCACGCGGGTCTTGACAGCGGAAGCGCTGGGAATCAAGCTCACGGCGCTCGAGGCCGTCGCGCCGCAGTATTTGTCGCCGACCGGCCGCATCGACGTCCTGCGCGAACGCGCCGGACGCTAACCCGACAGACCAGACAGAGACAGCACGCCATGCAGACCATCGAACTCGACCCGACCCTTTCCCAGACCCTCGACCAGGCCCGCCAGGCCGGCCTGACCCTGGTCATCGGTAACAAGAATTACTCGTCGTGGTCGATGCGTCCGTGGGTGGCGGCGGTGGCGGCCGGGATCCCGTTCACCGAGGTGCGCGTGCTGCTCGACCAGCCGGACACCTCGGCCAATATCGCACGCTACTCGGCCGCCGGCCGCGTGCCCGTGCTGCTGGCGGGAGAGATGACGATCTGGGACAGCCTGGCCATCTGCGAATACCTGGCCGAGCAATTTCCCGACAAACACCTGTGGCCGCAGGACGTGGCGGCGCGCGCGATGGCGCGTGCGGTCGTGGCCGAGATGCACTCGGGCTTCCCCGACCTGCGCAGCGCGATGTCGATGAACATCAAGGCGAGACTGCCGGGCCGCGGCCGCACGCCCGGCGCCCAGGCCGACATCGGCCGCATCTGCGAAATCTGGGAAGAGTGCCTGGCGCGTTTCGGTCACCACCGCTTCCTGTTCGGCGACTTCTCGATCGCCGACGCCTTCTATGCGCCTGTCGTGATGCGCTTCAAAACCTATGGCGTGGCACTGGCCCCGGCCCTGCAAGCCTATTGCGACCGCATGCAGGCGCACCCGGCCGTGTCGCGCTGGGTCGAGGAAGCGATGAAGGAAACCGACATCGCCGCCGATCACGAAGAAGACTTGCCGGACTGATGCCGATGCAAGCCTATGTGGTGGGCGGCGCGGTCCGCGATGCATTGCTGGGTCTGCCGGTGCAGGACCACGACTGGGTCGTGGTCGGCGCCACGCCCGAACAAATGGTTGCCAAGGGTTTCAGGCCTGTCGGCAAGGATTTTCCGGTCTTCCTGCACCCGGACACGCACGAGGAATACGCGCTGGCGCGCACCGAGCGCAAGACCGCGCCGGGTTACCACGGCTTCGTGTTCCACACCTCGCCCGACGTCAAGCTGGAAGACGACCTGATCCGGCGCGACCTGACCATCAACGCGATGGCGCGCGCCGAGGACGGCAGCATCGTCGACCCCTACGGCGGCCAGCAGGATCTGCAAGACCGCGTGTTCCGCCATGTGTCGGACGCCTTTGCCGAAGATCCGGTGCGCATCCTGCGCCTGGCGCGCTTCGCCGCGCGCCTGCCGGACTTTCGCGTGGCCGATACCACGCTGGCCCTGATGCGCAAGATGGTCGACGAGGGCGAAGTCGATGCGCTGGTGCCGGAGCGGGTCTGGCAGGAATTTTCGCGCGGGCTGATGGAGCAAAAGCCCTCGCGCATGATCGAGGTCTTGCGCGACTGCGGCGCCCTGGCCCGCATCCTGCCCGAGCTGGACGCGCTGTGGGGCGTGCCGCAACCGCCGCTGCACCACCCGGAAGTCGACACCGGCGTACACATGATGCTGGTCATCGATTACGCGGCCGAGCGCGGTTACGACCTGGCCGTCCGCTTCGCCGCCCTGATGCACGACCTGGGCAAGGGCGTGACGCCAGCCGAACACTGGCCGAAACACCATGGCCACGAAGGCATGGGGCCGCGCCTGATCCAGGAGTTGTCGAAACGCCTGCGCGTGCCGGCCGAGTGCCGCGACCTGGCGGTGATGACGGCGCGCGAACACGGCAACGTCAGCCGCGCAATGGAACTGCGCCCGAACACCATCGTCACCCTGTTCGAGCGCTGCGACGGTTTCAGGAAGCCCGAACGCTTTGCGCAGATGCTGCTGGCTTCCGAATGCGACGCGCGCGGACGCGGGCATGAGACGCACGAAATGCGTACCCGCGACTATCCGCAGGGGCCGTACCTGTTGAAGGCGCTGGCGGCGGCGCGCGCCGTGAATGCGGGCGAGATCGCGGCGTGCTACACGGAAAACCGCGAAAAGATCCCGGAAGCCGTGCATGCGGCGCGGGTGGCGGCGGTCAAGGCGGCCCTGGGCGATGTGCGGGATTGACGCCACACCGAACGGTGCGATGCGGGGATATTCGCTACAATAAGCGTATTGGTGCACCGCACAAATCCCACGCCCGAGCAAAATGACCCAGGAAAACCCCTTACGCCGCTGGCTGAAAAGCCTGCGCGGCAAGAACGGCCGTGAACCCGTGCTGGTCAAGGCATTGGGCGAGCACGACCGCCGCCGGGTACTGCGTCACTTCATGGCGCTGGACAGCAGCGACCGCCTGCTGCGCTTCGGCAGCATGCTGCCGGACGAGCGCGTGGCCGATTACGTCGGCAAACTGGATTTCGTGAACGACATCGTGTTCGGCGTCTACAACCGCGTGTTCCAGCTGGTCGGTGTCGGCCACCTGGCCTTCACCTCGAAGGAAGCGCACCCGGACGCCATCCACTACACCGACAAGGAAAAGGTGGCCGAGTTCGGCGTCTCGGTGTCGAAGTCGGCGCGCGGGCAGGGTGTCGGCACCCGCCTGTTCGAGCGCGCCGCCATCCACTGCCGCAACTCGGACGTCGACACCCTCTACATGCAGTGCCTGTCCTCGAACCGCACGATGATGCACATCGCCAAAAAGGCGGGCATGGAAATCCACCGCGAATACGGCGAGGCCGACGCCCACCTGCACTTGCCGCCGCCCAGCCCCTCGAGCGTGCTGGCCGAGGCGCTGGAAGAGCAATTTGCCAAGATCGACTACACGGTCAAGGCGAATGCGCGCGCCGCCATTAAACTGTTCGGCTCCAAGAAGTAGCCAGGCGACGTCCGGCAGTCATGCGGGCTTGTGCCTGGTGCGCAGCAGCTGGACTTGCGCCGCAGTCTTGCATGAGTATCATCACATGGTCAACCCGCTTGGGGTCGTTCCGGCAAATACTGCCGGCTTTACTAAACAGGCGGTTCCCGGCTATATTCTGTTCTAAGAAATCGATTTCATAAGAGCGATCTTCCGGCGCCGCGGGAACCCATCCCCAGCGTCATGCTCGTCCGGACCATCCAAGAACTCGAACAAAGAGAGACAATCCATGCGCATCCGTTCTACCCTGCTTGCCGCCGCGCTCGCCACGGCCTTCCCCCTGTTTGCCAACGCCGCCAGCACGCCGCCCGAACCGGCCCAGAAACCCTGGCTCGACCGCGCCCTGAGCGCCGACCAGCGCGCCCAGCTGGCCGTCAAGGCCATGACCCAGGAAGAAAAGCTGCGCTGGGTGATGGCCTATTTCGGCAATGACTTCGGCAAGGGCAAGCGGATTCCGGAATCGCTGGTGCAGTCGGCCGGCTACGTGCCGGGCACGCCGCGCCTCGGCCTGCCGGCCCTGTTCGAGACCGATGCCGGCCTGGGGGTGGCTTCGCAGGCCGGACCCAACGTGCGCGAGCGCACCTCGCTGCCCTCGGGCCTGGCCACGGCCTCGACCTGGGATCCGAAGGTGGCCTACGCGGGCGGCGCGATGATCGGTTCGGAAGCGCGCGCCTCCGGCTTCAACGTGATGCTGGCCGGCGGCGTCAACCTGATGCGCGAGCCGCGTAACGGCCGCAACTTCGAATACGCGGGCGAGGATCCGCTGTTGGCCGGCATCATGGTGGGCCACGCGATCAAGGGCATCGAATCGAACAACATCATCTCGACCCTCAAGCACTACGCGCTGAACGACCAGGAAACCGGCCGCAACGAACTCGATGCGCGCATCGACAAGGCGGCCTTCCGCATGTCCGACCTGCTGGCGATGCAGCTGGCCTTCGAACAGTCCGACGCCGGTTCCGTCATGTGCTCGTACAACCGCGTCAACGGCCCCTACGCCTGCGAGAACGACTACCTGCTGAACCAGGTGCTCAAGCGCGACTGGGGCTTCAAGGGTTTCGTCATGTCCGACTGGGGCGCGACCCACAGCACGGTGGCCGCCGCCAACAATGGCCTGGACCAGCAGTCCGGCCACGAGTTCGACAAGTCGCCGTACTTTGGCGGCGCGCTGCAGGAAGCGATCAAGACCGGCGCCGTGCCGCAAGCCCGCCTGGACGACATGGTGACCCGCATCCTGCGCGCGATGTTCGCCAAGGGCGTAGTCGACAATCCGGTCAAGGAAGGCGGCGCGATCGACTTCGCCAAAAACGGCGCGGTCAGCCGCACGACGGCGGAAGAGGGCATGGTGCTCCTGAAAAACGACAATCGCGTGCTGCCGCTGGCGAAGACGGTGCGCACCATCGCCGTCATCGGCGGCCATGCCGATGCCGGCGTGCTGGCGGGCGGCGGTTCCTCGCTGGTGTATCCGGTCGGCGGCAATGCGGTCAAGGGCCTGAAGCCCGACACCTGGCCGGGCCCGGTCATGTACCACAACTCGTCGCCGCTGCGCGCGATCCGGGCGCAGGCGCCCAACGCCAAGGTGGTGTACGACGACGGCCTAGATGCGGCGCGCGCCGCCCGCGTTGCAAGCCAGGCCGACGTGGCGCTGGTGTTCGCCACCCAGTGGGTCGGCGAAGCGCTGGACGCCACCTCGCTGGCGCTGCCGGACCGCCAGGACGACCTGATCGCGCAGGTGGCCGGTGCGAACCAGCGTACCGTGGTCGTGCTGGAAAACGGCGGCCCGGTCGCCATGCCCTGGCTGGCCAAGGTGCCGGCCGTGCTGGAAACCTGGTACCCGGGCACCAGCGGCGGCGAGGCGATCGCCAACGTCCTGTTCGGGAACGTGAACCCGTCCGGCCACCTGCCGGCGACCTTCCCGGCGGCCGAGCAACAGCTGCCGCGCCCGAAGGTGGACGGCGATCCGGCGCAGCCGGAGATGCAGTTCGCCGTCGACTACACGGAAGGCGCGGCGGTCGGCTACAAATGGTTCGACTTGAAGGGCCACAAGCCGCTGTTCCCGTTCGGGCACGGCCTGTCGTATACCACCTTCTCGTATTCCGGCCTGAGCAGCCAGATGAAGGACGGGCGCCTGCACGTGCGCTTCAAGGTCACGAACACGGGCAGCGTCGCCGGCAAGGACGTGCCGCAGGTGTACGTGGCGCCGGTGAGCGCGAAATGGGAAGCGCCGAAGCGCCTGGGCGGCTGGGACAAGGTCGCGCTGCAGCCGGGCGAATCGAAAGAGGTCGAGGTGACAGTGGAGCCGCGCGTGCTCGCCATGTTCGACGAAACCTCGCGCACCTGGCGCACGGCCAAGGGCAAATACAAGGTGACGCTGGCCGAGGATGCCGCCGGCACGAATGCCAGCAGCGTGACCGTCGACCTGCCGGCCAGCACGCTGGACGTGCGCGGCCGCGCCCGGGCCGCCCGCTGATCCGCCACCGGGAGCCGCCATGAAACGCAAGCGCCTGGGCGTCGCCGCCGCGCTGGCCGCATTGGCCTCCGTATCGGCAGCCGGCGGCGCCAGCGCCGCGGATGCCGGCTTCGTCGCCGTGAAAGGCACGCGGTTCGTGCGCCACGGCCAGCCGTATTACATTGCCGGCACCAACCTCTGGTACGGCGGCTACCTGGGCGCACCCGGCGCTGTCGGCCGGCGCGCGCGCCTGGTGAAGGAACTGGACCGCTTGCAGGCCCTCGGCATCAACAACGTGCGCGTGCTGGCCGTGTCGGAAAAGACGGCGATGAAGAGCGCGGTCAGTCCGGCGACGACCTCGGCACCCGGCCAGTACGACGAGCAGCTGCTGCAAGGGCTGGACTTCCTGCTGGCCGAACTGGGCAAGCGCGACATGACGGCCGTGCTCTACCTGAACAACTTCTGGCAGTGGTCGGGCGGCATGACCCAGTACCTGAACTGGTTCACCGGCAGCCCGGCGCACGACCCGAACGTCAGCAAGGATTACGAGCGCTTCATGGCCGGGAATGCGCGCTTCTATACGAACGACAAGGCGCAGCTTGAATACCGGCAGGTCATCGCGCGCATCGTCAAGCGCAGGAACAGCGTTACCGGCCAGGCCTACGGCGACGACCCGGCCATCATGGCCTGGCAGCTGGCCAACGAACCGCGGCCCGGCAACAGTCAAGCCACGCCGGCCGAGAAAACCGTTTATATCAAATGGATCGCGGACACCGCCCGCTACATCCGTGGGCTGGATGCGAAACACATGGTCAGCAGCGGTAGCGAGGGCCTGGCCGGATCCGCCCAGGACGCCCAGCTGTATATCGATGCGCACCGCGCACCGGACATCGCCTATCTGACCTATCACCTGTGGCCGACCAACTGGGGCTGGTTCGATCCGAAGCAGCCGGCGACGACCTGGGACGGCATGATGGACAAGAGCCTGCGCTACCTGAACCAGCACGTCGACTACGCGAAGCAGCTGGGTAAACCCATCGTGCTCGAGGAATTCGGCCTGAACCGTGACGCCGGGTCCTTCGACATCCGGTCTTCCACCGCCGTGCGCGACCGCTTCTACGGCGCCGTGTTCGACCTGGTGCAGCAGCGCGCCAGCGCCGGCGACCCGGTCGCCGGCTGGAACTTCTGGGCCTGGGGCGGCGCAGGGCGCGCGGCGAATGCCGACTACTGGTGGAAGCCGGGGAACGATTTCGTGGGCGACCCGCCGCAGGAAGAGCAGGGCCTGTATTCAGTGTTCGACAGCGACGCCGCGTCGCTGAAGCTGATCGGGGACGCAGCCCGCCGCCTGCACGCACTGGACGGCAAGCCCGGCGCAAGATAAGTCCAGCTAATGCATCGACAGCAATGCATTGGCGCCGCTTATACCAGCGGCAGCGCCGTGGTCTCCTTGATACGTTGCAGCGCAAAGCTCGACTTCACGTCCAGCACGGCCGGGTGGCGCAGCAGCGTGCCCATCATGAAGCGAGAGAAGTGCTCCATGTCTTCCACGTGCACACGCAGCAGGAAATCCATCTCGCCCGTCATCGCATAGCAGGCGATCACTTCCGGCCAGGACGACACGGCTTGCGCGAACTCGAAGCGCGGCGAGGTGGCCGGCACGCGCGCGTTCGGCGCGCCCTCCGCATGCTTTTCCAGGCGCACGTTGACATAGGCCAGCAGGCCCAGGCCCAGCTTGTCGGGATCGAGCAGGGCGACGTACTGGCGGATTACGCCGGCCTCTTCCAGGCGCTTGATGCGGCGCAGGCAGGGCGAAGGCGACAGGCTGACGCGCTCGGCCACGTCCTGGTTGGACAGGCGCCCGTCGGACTGCAGGATGGCCAGGATCTTGCGGTCGGTTTTATCCAGCTCGATTTTTGACATGAATGCCCCTCGTCAGTCAGGTGTGTCGCAATTTTATTGCGCAATTTGCGTTGCGTGGGGAATTCATTGAAATTTAATGCTTGATGGAGAGGTCTATACTGACTTGAACAACGACGCGGTCCGAACCGCGCACCCCCATAATCTGGAGACAAACGCATGAACGCACCCCTGGACCGCTCCCAGCTGGAGCCGGCGCAGCCGCAGCATGACATCACGCTCGACGACAAATGGACGCTCGAGCGTGGCCGCGCTTTCATGACCGGCACCCAGGCGCTGATCCGCCTGCCGATGCTGCAGCGCGAGCGCGACGAAAAGGCCGGCCTCAACACCGCAGGCTACATCACCGGCTACCGCGGCTCCCCGGTCACCCAGGTCGACCAGACCGCCTGGAAGGCAAAAAAACACCTGGAAGCGCACCACGTGCACTTCCACCCGGGCATGAACGAAGACCTGGCCGCCACCGCGGTCTGGGGCACCCAGCAGACAAACCTGTTCAAGGATGCGAAGTATGACGGCGTGTTTGCCATGTGGTACGGCAAGGGCCCGGGCGTCGACCGCTGCGGCGACGTCTTCAAGCACGGCAACAACGCCGGGTCCGCCAAGCATGGCGGCGTGATCGTGCTGGCCGGCGACGACCATGCGGCAAAATCCTCGTCCACCGCCCACCAGTCCGACCACATCCTGCACCACGTCGGCATGCCGGTGCTCTATCCGTCGTCGGTGCAGGAATACATCGACTACGGCCTGCACGCCTGGGCGATGAGCCGTTTCAGCGGCCTGTGGGTGTCGATGAAGTGCGTGACCGACATCATCGAATCCGGCGCCGTGGTCGACCTCGATCCGGACCGCGTCCAGCCCGTCATCCCCACCGATTTCGAAATGCCGCCGGGCGGCCTGAACATCCGCTGGCCGGATGCTGTGCTCGACCAGGAAGTGCGGATGAACAACTATAAATGGTACGCGGCCCTGGCCTATGCGCGTGCGAATAAACTGAACCAGATCGTCTGGGACAGCCCGAACCCGAAGATCGGCATCATCACCGCCGGCAAGAGCTACCTGGACACCCGCCAGGCGCTGGCCGACCTCGGCATCGACGAGCAGGCGGCGCGCGACATCGGCCTGCGCGTCTACAAGATCGGCATGACCTGGCCGCTCGACTCGGTCGGCGTGCACGAATTCGCGCGCGGCCTGGACGAGATCCTGGTGGTCGAGGAAAAGCGGCAAGTCCTGGAATACGCGCTGAAGGAGGAACTGTACAACCTGCCCGACGGCGAGCGTCCGCGCGTGGTGGGTAAATTCGACGACAGCGGCGAGTGGAGCGAAAAGAGCCGCTCCGGCCGCGGCGACTGGCTGCTGCCCGGTACCTATGAACTGAACCCGGCCCAGATCGCGCGCGCGATCGCGTCGCGCATCTCGCACTACTGTGCCGGCCACCCGGTCGCCGAACGCGTGCGCGAGCGCATCGCCTTCCTGGAAGCCAAGGAACTGGTGCTCAAGGCGATCCCGGCCAAGGCCAATCCGGACACCGACCGCATCCCGTATTTCTGCTCGGGCTGCCCGCACAACAGTTCGACCAAGGTGCCGGAAGGCTCACGCGCGCTGGCCGGCATCGGCTGCCACTACATGGTGCTGTGGATGGACCGCGAAACCTCCACCTTCACCCACATGGGTGCCGAAGGCACGACCTGGATCGGCCAGGCCCCGTTCACCGACGAAAAGCACGTGTTCGCCAACCTGGGCGACGGCACCTACTTCCACTCGGGCGTGCTGGCGATCCGCGCGGCGGTGGCGGCCAAGGTCAACATCACCTATAAAATCCTGTACAACGACGCGGTCGCGATGACCGGCGGCCAGACCCACGACGGTCCGCTCGATCCCGCCAAGATCAGCCGCCAGCTCGCCGCCGAAGGCGTCAAACCCATCATCGTCGTGACCGACGAGCCGGAAAAATACCCGGCCGATTATCCGTGGGCCGAAGGCGTGACCGTGCGCCACCGCCTGGAACTGATGGACGTGCAGAAGGCATTGCGCGAGATGCCGGGCGTCTCGGCGATGATCTACGACCAGACCTGCGCCTCCGAAAAACGCCGCCGCCGGAAAAAAGGCGAGTACCCCGACCCGGCCAAGCGCGCCGTGATCAACGAAGCCGTGTGCGAAGGCTGCGGCGATTGCTCGAAGCAGTCGAACTGCCTGTCGGTCGAACCGCTGGAGACGGAACTGGGGAGAAAACGCCAGATCAACCAGTCGTCCTGCAACAAGGATTTCTCGTGCGTGACCGGCTTCTGCCCGAGTTTCGTCACCGTCGAAGGCGGCGGTTTGAAGAAGCCCAAGAAAGCGACCACGACTGAAGCCGCCCCGCCGGCCCTGCCGATGCCGCGCATCCCGTCGACCGACACGCCCTTCGGCATCCTGGTCACCGGCATCGGCGGCACCGGCGTGGTCACCGTCGGCCAGATCCTGGCGATGGCGGCCCACGTCGAGAACAAGGGCGCGCTGGTGCTGGACATGAGCGGCCTGGCCCAGAAGGGCGGCCCGGTGATGTCGCACGTGCGCCTGGCCGACCGCCAGTCGGACCTGCATTCGACCCGCGTCGGCACCGGCAACGCGGACCTCGTCATCGGCTGCGACCAGATCGTCACCGCCAGCCGCGACGCGCTGTCGCGCATGGGGGAAGGGCGCACCTGGGCCGCGGTGAACGCCAGCGGCGCCACCACCGCCGCCTTCATCAAGAACCCGGACTGGCAATTCCCGGCCGAGGGTTCGCGCGGCGCCATCGTGCAGGCTTGCGGCGCCAGCAACGTCGATTTCGTCGACGCCGGCCAGATCGCCACTTCGCTGATGGGCGACGCCATCGCCACCAACATGTTCATGCTCGGCTACGCCTTCCAGAAGGGTCATGTGCCGCTGAAGGAAGCCTCGATCATGAAGGCGATCGAATTGAACGGCGTCTCGATCCCGTTCAACAAGGCCGCCTTCGACTGGGGCCGCACGGCCGCCCACGACCTGGCGTCGGTCACCCGCCTGACGACCCCCGCCAAGGTGATCGAGTTCAAGCGCGCCCAGACCCTGGACGACCTGGTCAAGCGCCGTGCCGAGCTGCTCACGGCCTACCAGAACGTGGCGTATGCGCTTGACTACCAGGACTTCGTGGCGCAGGTGCGGGCGGCGGAAGAGAAGCTGGGCAAAGGCACGCGCCTGTCGGAAGCCGTGGCGCGCTACCTGCACAAGCTGATGGCCTACAAGGACGAGTACGAAGTCGCGCGGCTTTACACCGACCCGGCCTTCATGCAGAAAATCGAAGGCATGTTCGAAGGCGACGTCACCCTGAAATTCCACCTGGCGCCGCCGATCATGGCGAAGAAGGACAAGCAGGGCCACCTGGTGAAGCAGGAATTCGGTCCGTGGATGATGAAGGCCTTCGGCGTGCTGGCAAAGCTGAAAGGCTTGCGCGGCACGGCGCTGGATCCATTTGGCCGCACCGAGGAGCGGCGCATGGAACGTGCGCTGATCAAGGACTACCGCCGCACGATCGAAGCCTTGCTGCCCAGGCTGACGCCCGAGAACCTGGCGCAGGCGGTGGCGATCGCCAGCGTCCCGGAAGACATCCGCGGCTTCGGCCACGTCAAGGAGCGCAACCTGGCTGCCGCCAAGCGCAAGGAAGCGGAGCTGGTCGCCGCCTTCCATGCGCCCGGCGCGACCCCGCGCGCGGCTTGAGCGCGATCTGGTAGGGGAATGGCGCTGCGGCATATGCATGCCACAGCGCCATTGTCGCTTTCTCCCAACTGTTACAGTTGGATGGTTTCTGGCAAGCAGACGCGTCCTATAATCGGGCGCATGAACCCGCTCCTTATTTCCACCGGTCGTTCGACCACCTTTCCTCGTCTTGCCGCCTGCACCCTCGCGGCCACCGTCTTGCTGAGCGCATGCGGCGGCGGCGGCGGCAGCCCCGGCGCGACCACCGGCTCCTCGTCCAGCGTCGGCACCACGCCCACCACGCCCACCACGCCGGGCACGCGCACGCCCGACGCGATCCCGGCGAATTTCCAGACCTATGCGAACCTGTGCGTCAAGCCGCGCAGCGGCGCCGACCCCTACACCGGTGTCACCTACCAGGACCGTCAGGGCACGCTGCTCGACGAGCTGAAATTCCTGCGCGGCTGGGTCGACCTCAGCTACCTCTGGTACAACGAAATCCCGAACAATTTCTACATGGCGGATTTCAGCAACACGCTGGATTATTTCGACAAGCTCAAGACCCCGGCGGTCACCGCCTCCGGCAAACCGAAGGACCAGTTCCACTTCACCTACACGACGGCGGAATGGAGCGCCCTCAACACCGCGGGCCAGGAAGTCGGCTATGGCCTGACCTGGTCGCGCGACTCGACCACCGCGCCGCGCGCCTGGTACGCGTCGATCGTCGAGCCCGGCTCGCCGGCCGCCATCGCCGGCCTGAAGCGCGGCGACCGCTTGCTGACCATCGACGGCGTCGACTTCGTCAATACCAGCAGCGCGTCCGGCGTGGACACGATCAATGCCGGCCTGTTCCCGGAACGCAGCGGCGAAAGCCACAGGCTGACCGTCCAGCGCGCCGGCGCCAACATCGACGTGACCCTGACCGCGAGCGTGGTCACCAGCGCATCGGTGAAGAACGCGAAAGTGATCGAGACGGCCTCCGGCCGCGTCGGCTACCTGATCTTCGACGACTTCAACGCCACGGCCGAGAAGCAGCTGATCGACGCCTTTACCATGCTCAAGAGCCAGAACGTGAGCGACCTGGTGATCGACATGCGCTACAACGGCGGCGGCCTGCTCGACATCGCTGGCGAGCTGGGCTACATGATCGCCGGCCCCACCTCGAAAGGCAAAACCTTCGAGCGCCTGGTTTACAACGGCAAGACCGGGCCGGACCAGACGATCGCCTTCCACGACACCGCCGTCGGCTTCAACTCGCCGAACCCGGCGCGCCAGGGCCAGGCGCTGCCTTACCTGGGCCTGAAGCGCGTCACGGTGTTGACCACCTCCGGTACCTGCTCGGCCAGCGAATCGGTGATCAATGGCTTGCGCGGCATCGACGTGCAGGTCGACATCATCGGCGGCGGCACCTGCGGCAAGCCCTTCGGTTTCACGCCACAGGACAATTGCGGCACGACTTATTTCGCGATCCAGTTCCAGGGCGTGAACGCC
This sequence comes from uncultured Massilia sp., assembly GCA_913777025.1. GTDB lineage: Bacteria > Pseudomonadota > Gammaproteobacteria > Burkholderiales > Burkholderiaceae_D > Telluria. The sequence continues at coordinate 66,385 of CAJYQM010000016.1, forward strand.
AAGAACTTCGGCGACTACGCCGACGGCTTCGCCCCGACCTGCAACGTGCGCGACGACCTGTCGCACGCGCTGGGCGACACGGCCGAGACCATGCTGGCGGCGGCGCTGAACTACCGCAACACCAACACCTGCGCGCCGGCGGCGACGGCGCTGACCGGTGTGCAGGTGAGCGAGGCGCAGATGAAGCTGGTGCGGCCGGCGGCGAAGGAGATTGCGGTACTGCCCCGCACACGCTGAGTCGTAAGACCGCCGCCCCGCCCCGGGGCGGCGGTGTCCTGACCAACTGGACATGAAGCCTTGGCTGTTGCCAGTCTATAATTTCCGGCTAACCCAACCCTCGCCGGAGTTCCCTCGATGCTGCGTTCCGCCCTCCTGCTGGCCCTGCTGGCAGCCTTCCCCCTGGCGCAAGCCGCCCCCAGTCTCGTCACCGTCTCCGAACGTTCCGGCTTCACCGCCACCGGCCGCTACGACGAAGTCATCCAGTTGTGCGCCGCCTTCCAGCAGGCTTATCCGAAGCAGGTCAAATGCCTGCAGTTCGGCACCACGCCCGAAGGCCGGCCGATGCTGGCCCTGGCCGTCAACGCCCAGGGCGTGTTCACGCCGGCAGCGGCGCGCGCCAAGGGCTTGCCGGTGACGCTGATCCAGGGCGGCATCCACGCCGGCGAGATCGATGGCAAGGACGCCGGTTTCCTGGCCTTGCGCGAGATCCTGGACCGCAAGCTGGCGCAAGGCGCGCTGGATAAACAGGTGCTGCTGTTCGTCCCGGTGTTCAACGTCGACGGCCACGAGCGCTTCGCCAAGTGGAACCGCCCGAACCAGCGCGGCCCGGTCGAGATGGGCTGGCGCACCACCGCCCAGAATTTCAATTTGAACCGCGACTACGTCAAGGCCGACGCCCTCGAGATGCAGGCGATGCTCGCCCTGGTCAATGCCTGGGATCCGCTGACCTATGTCGACCTGCACGTGACCGACGGCGCCATGTTCCAGCACGATGTCTCGATCCAGGCCGAACCGGTCAATTCCGGCGACCCGGCATTCCGCAAGGCCGGCGTGGCGCTGCGCGACGGCATCATCGGCGACATCAGCAAGCAGGGCTCCTCGCCCCAGTCCTATTACATGTCGTTCAAGGACACCGACGACCCGGCCTCCGGCTTCGTCAACACCGTGTACGAGCCGCGCTTCTCGACCGGCTATTTCCAGCTGCGCAACCGCATCGCGGTGCTGGTCGAAACACACTCCTGGAAGGATTACCCGACGCGCGTGCGCATCACGCACAACACCATTGTCTCGATCCTGCAGCAGGTCGCCGACCATGGCCAGGCCTGGCAGCGCGCCGCGGCGGACGCGGACGCGCGCGCGGCCCGCCTCGCCGGCCAGCCCGTGGCGCTGAGCTACAAGACCACCGACAAGACCACCATGGTCGACTTCCAGGGTTACGCCTACACCCGCACGATGTCCGACGTGTCCGGCATGCTGATGACCCATTACGACGAAAGCAAACCGCAAGTCTGGCATGTGCCGCTGCGCGACGAGGTCGTCGACGACCTGCAGGTCAGGGCGCCGGGCGCCGGCTACGTGGTGCCGGCGGCCTGGGCCGGGCAGGTGGCCGCCAAGCTCGACCAGCACGGCATCCGCTACCGCAAGCTGGACAAGGCGATCGCCGCCGCCCCGGTCGAGACCTTCCGCGCCGACAAGGCGAGCTTCGCCGCCGGCTCGGTGGAATCGCACCAGCGCCTGAAGGTCGAGGGCGCGTGGAAGCCGGAACCGCGCGCGCTGGGCAAGGGCGCGCTGTTCGTGCCGATTTCCCAGCCGAAGGCGCGCCTGGTGATGGCGATGCTGGAGCCGCAGGCGCCGGACTCGCTGCTGGCCTGGGGCGAGTTCAACAACGCCTTCGAGCGCAAGGAATACATGGAAGAGTACGTCGCCGAAGACGTGGCGCGCGAGCAGATGGCGAAGGATCCGGCACTGGCCGCCGCCTTCCGCGCCAGGGTCGAGAGCGACCCCGCCTTTGCCAAGAATCCGCACGCGCGCCTCGAATTCTTCGCGCGCCGCCACCCGTCCTGGGACGAGCGCCTGAACCTGTATCCGGTGATGCGCACCGACAGCGCGCTGTAATCGTGTAATCGTATGAACGCCGTCCCCGTGCGCTTTGCGCAACGGGACGGCGCATGGGCTTCGGCACGGATCAAAACGGGGACCATCGACGCGCATGCGCTGCCGCCGCGGCGCTAGACTGCGGGCACCACAGCAGGCGTCGATCTCCATGGTCTCTTCCGTCTTGTCCAGGCAGGGCGTCCGGCAAGCCTGGGCCTCGGCCCTGGTGCTGGGCTTTCCATTGACGAGCCTGGTCACAGGTTTCGGCATCGGCCTGGCCGGCTTCCTGTTCCTGTTCACCGCCTGCTGCTGGTGGCGTGCCTGCCGCGACGCCCTGTCTGCCCAATGGCCGCAACTGCGCTGGGTGCTGTTCGCCTTCCTGCTGCACTTCCTCTATCAAGCCTGGCTGGTCCTGGGCCAGGGGCGCGGTGCCAATACGCTGGACGCGCCGGGACGCATGGTGCTGGTGCTGTCCGCGCTGCTGGTGGTGCGGGTGGCCGGGCCGCCGCCGGCGGCGTTGTGGCTGGGTGCGGCCGGTGGTGCGCTGCTGGGCGCCGGCTTCGTCGCCTGGCAGCGCTGGATGCTGGGCCTGGACCGCCCCGGGGGATTGCTGAACCCCATCACCTTCGGCGACTTGTCGCTGTGTCTCGCCCTGCTGGCGCTGGTCGGCCTGGCCGAGGCGCGCACGGCGCCGCGGCGCTGGATCGCAGGAGGCGGTATCGCGGCGGGGCTGGCGGCCTCGCTGCTGACCGGCAGCCGCGGCGGCTGGCTGGCGCTGGCCGCAGCTTTCTTGCTGCCGGCCTGGAGACGCGACCTGCTGCCGCGCCGGCTGGCGTTGGGCGTGCCGCTGCTGGCCTGCGCGCTGGCCGGCGCCGCCTGGGCCTTGCCGCAGACCGGGGTGCGCACGCGCGTGGCCGAGGGCGTGCGCGACGTCCGGCTTTATTTGGCCGGCAGCCCGCTGCCGACCTCGGTCGGCGTGCGCCTGGACCTGTGGCGCGCCGGCCTGCGCCTGGCCGCCGAACATCCGTGGCGCGGCCAGGACACGCCAGCCTATAAACGCCGCATGCGCGAATGGGTCGCGGCCGGCGAGCTCGGCCCGGCCGTGTTCGCACCGCCCGAACCGCCGCACCTGCACAACGACGCGCTGCAGGCGCTGGTCACGCGCGGCATCCCCGGTTTGCTGGCCTGGCTCGGCATCCTGCTGGCCCCGCTTGCCTTTTTCCGCGCGCAGCTGATGCAAGCCAGGGGAACGCGGCGCGCGGCCGCGCTGGCCGGCCTGCTGATGGTGCTGGCCTACGCCGCCTTCGGCCTGAGCGAAGTCATCTTCTGGTCGATGAAGGCCAGCGTCTTCTATGCGCTGATGGTGGCCCTGCTGATGGGCTGGTGCCTGGCCGACGAGGCGTCATGGACGGTGCCCCGCCCGCAGCCGGCTGTCCGCGCGCGCCTGCTGCAAGCGTTCCAGCGCCGCCGGAAACGGCCCCAGCCGGCCGCTGCAACCATCGGCGAGCGCCCGCCACAGGATGCGCAGGCTGCCCCGGCGCAGGCGGCCTGCGCAGGCCAGCCACAGGGAGGTGCCGAACAGCAGCGCAAGCGCAGTCGGCACGGCGGGTAGGGTGGCATAGGCACGCGCCACGGCGATGCGGTTGCGGATGACGAAGTAATGCTTGCGCCCGAATGGCCCGGCGCGCAGGCGGGCGCGGCGTTCGCGCAAGTGCTCGACCACGCTGTCCGGTACCAGCCACAGCGCCAGGCCGGCGCGGCCCAGGCGCAGCGAATATTCGGTGTCGTCGTAGCCCAGGAAGAAGCCCGGTTCGGGCAGGCCGGCGCGCGCGATGGCCGCCGCCGACACCAGGAAGCCGACAAAGGAGGCGGTGTCGACGCGGCAGGGCGGGCCGTCGTAGGCGGCCTGCGGCAATGCGCGCTCGAGGCCGGTCGGCAGGTGGTAGCGGCGCCGGTGCCGGCGCGCGACGTCGCCGAATTCGCGCACCGTGCCGCACACGGCGCCGGCATCCGCGGCCGGGCCGTCCAGTGCATCGAGCAGACGGGCCAGCGCGTCCGGCCGGACCAGCGCATCGTCGTCCAGCAGCCAGATCCAGTCGTGCCCGGCCGAGAAGGCCCGGGTCATGCCGAACGCGAAGCCGCCGGCGCCGCCGAGGTTGCTGCCCGGCCGCAGCAGCGTCACGCCGTCCAGGTTGGCTCCCGGCGCGCCCGGCGCCGCGGCATCGCCCCCGTTGTCGACCACGTAGATCGCGTCCAGCCGCCGGCTCTGGGCACGCAGCGCCGCCAGGGCCTGCAGCAGCAGGGCCGGACGGTTGTTGGTGACGAGGACGGCCGCGATCTGCATGTTCGGCTCAGTTCAGTTCAGCTCGGTTCAGCTCTGCGCCAGGCGCCGCACGATGCGCGCCGCCAGCCGGCGCATCGGGTGGTGCGGCCGCTGCGGATCGAACAGCATCGCGTGCAATGCGCTGCTGCGCTGGAAGGCCAGGCGCGCCAGTGCCTTCTGGCGCCGGCGCCGTTCGATCAGCCGCCGCAGCGGCGCCGGATCGGCGACCCCGGCCAGTTGCGGATTGGCCAGCGCCAGCCAGTCCAGGTGCATCAGGTTGTTCAGGCGCTGGAAGGACGAGGCGCCGACCCAGTCGTATTTCATGAAGCGCAGGCCGATCTGCCAGGGGTCGAGCAGCATCACGTCCCGGACCAGGAAGCGCTCGAAGTCGGCTAGCACGGTGTCCGCGGTGTCGTTCAGGAAGCGTGGGCAGGCGTAGCCGCGCGCGCGGGCGAAGTGCATGCACAGATACTGTTCCACTGCAAAGCGCGCGCGGAACTTGCGTTCGAAGACGGTCGAGCCGGCCGCATGCCCCTGGGTTTCGTGCAGGCGCGCATCCTTGGCCGACATCGGCGGGGCCGACCAGTAGTCCTGCAGCAGCGCCGTCGGCCCGAACTGGAACCAGTCGCTCAGGTGGTAGGGCAGGCGCTCGAACATGGTGGGATCGAGCGTGAAGAAGGAGCAGGCCAGCAGGCGCTCGTGCCCGCCGTCAAGCAGCAGCTGCTCGCGGTAGTAATCGAGGAAGCCCGCGTGTTCGAGGAAGCAATCGGTGCGCAGCTTGACGGCATAGGGCGTGCCGACGGCCGCCAGGCCGGCGCGGGCGCTGACCAGCTGGCGGTTGATGTTGTTGGCATGCGGGTTGTCGAGCTTGAGCGGCGCCAGGCTGCCCGGGTCCTCGCTCTCGACCAGCGCATCCAGCGCCATGCCGGGCGGCAGCTCGGCGCCGGCCCAGGTGGAGAGGATCACGCGCGCGCCCGGCAAGACCTTGCGCGTCAGCTTGATGTTGCGCGCGAAGTCCTCGCGCTCGCGCGTGATATAGGGTTTGAAGGCACCCTGGAACACCAGCGTGATGTCAGCGGTTTTCATGAGGCGGATGGGCGCGCGGCCGTTTGGGCACGGGCACGGGCGCGGTGTTCGATGGCGGCGCCTGCGCCGGTGCGCCGGGCGGCGGACCAGTTTCCACGGCGTCATGCGCGTGCTTGCCGGCTTGCGTGCTCGATTGAGCAGATTGCTCGCTCAGTTGATCTGTCAGATGCGCTGACAGATGCGCGGACAGATGCGCGGCCAGCTGCGAGTCCGGCTGCGCGTCCAGGCGCGCATCGGGTTGCTCAATCGCCTGGTCCCGGTCTTGCGCCCTGAGTTGTTCCCTGAGTTGCTCCCCGAGTTGGTCGATGTACCGGCGCAGCGGGGCTTCCACCCGCCGCGGCACGCGCTTGACACCGAACAGGCCGTGGCGCTCGAACACGCGCCATTTGCTGTTGCCGTCGGACAGGCTTTCGTAGGGCGCCAGCTCGTCTGCGCGGTCGGCGGCGATGCGTTCGACCCAGGCCTGGTCGATGCGGTGGAAGCCGGAGCGGATCATGATGAATTCGAGCGCCCGGCGCGGCAGCCAGCGCGCATCGCCCGGGCGCCCGAGCAAAGGGTCGACGAAACGCAGCAAGCGCCAGAAGGCGCGGTCGAAGCGGTGCACTTCCGAGAACACATAGGGCGTGCCGACGACGGGCGCCGCGCGCGCGTGGGCCACCGTCGACAGCCAGACTTCCTCGCGCGGGTAGGACAGCAGCGTCGGCTGGCGTACCGCATGCTTGATGATGTCGGCGATTTCGAACAGCAGCGCCGGTTCGTAGCTCGAGCCTTCGACCTGGGAACCGACGATCGGTACCTCGCCCAGGCGCTTGCGCACCGCGTGCAGGGTCATGTCGCTCAGGGCCGCGTGGGCGAAGCGCCAGCGGCTGCCCGGCAGGATCGGGCGATGGTGCAGGAAGTTGCCGCCGCGCGCGAGATGGCGCGCGAGGCCGGCGCGCACCAGCATGTCGTTCGATGCGTGCAGGCAGATGCGCGTGCAGCCTGGCGCATTGCGCCGGATCCAGGCCGCGTTCGCCAGGTGCGCCGCCAGGATATTGCCCCAGCCCGTGGACAGGCGCTGCGGATTCAGGATCGCGTTGCCGCAGTCGCGCGCGTCCAGTGCGTCTTCCAGCTGGGCCAGCGTGAAGCGCGCATTGGCCGACAGGTGCAGCACCACCTTGGCACCGGGCAGGAAGGCGGCGAAATTGGCCAGCTGCCCGGCGATGACGGCGGGGCGCGTGTGCACGGGCAGCGAAACGTAGATCAAGGCAGGCTCCGGTGCGAGGCCACCAGCGCGCCATATTCGGCCGGGGTGCCGGCGAAGTGCACGCGGCTGGCCGGCGCTTCGTCGTAGACGATGTGCTTGCCGGCGCCGATCAGCGTGTTGTACAGCGGCGCCACGTACAGCTCGCCCCAGCATTCGAGGTAGTCGCCGGCCGCTTGCAAGGCCGTCTCGCAGGCCGCCGTGAAGTCGGCCGCGCGCGCAAAGTAATACAGGCCGGTGCAGCACAGTCCCGAGATGCGGCGCTTTTCCGAGGTTTCCGCCACGCGCCGGGTGAACGAGGCCGTGGGGCGCACGAAGGACCAGTGTTCGCCCGCCGCACGCACGACTTCCAGGTAGCCGTCGCTGTGCGCCGCCTCGGGCGGGAAGCCGTAGCCGGGGCGGATGGTGTCGATGTTGAAGACCAGGATCGCGTCATTGCCTGGACAGCCGGCTTCGCGCAGGCCCAGCAGCACGGTCTCGGCCTGGCCGCGCGTGGGCGCGTCGAGCGTGACGATGCGGCGGTCGGCGATGCCCAGGCGCGCGCATTCGTCGAGCACGAAGGTCTCGGCGCCGCAGCCGCCGCGCACCACGAACAGGAAGCGCTCGCTGTCGAAATAGCGTTCGAAGGAGCGCAGGCAGCCGGCGAACAGCGATGCCCCGTGCAAGGGCAATTCGTATTTGGGACGCTCGTAGCCGGCCTCACGAAAGCGCCGGCTCTGGCCCGCCATCGGGATGACGATCATCGGAAATCCACTCCAGGTAGAGCCTGATGCCGTTCGCCATCAGCGCCTGCTGGCGCCGCGGGTCGTCCGCATGCAGGGGAAGCATCGACAGGAACAGCAGCACCATGCCCGGATGACACTGCCACTCGACGGGCAGGCGGCCGGCGAACGGGGTCGCGGCGAACAGGCGCTGTACCGGCAGGCAGCGCTTGGCCAGCACGCGGAAGTCCAGCGCCTGGCCTTCGCGGCGCAGCAGGTAGAAGCCAGCGATGATGAAGTCGTACAGCCCGAGCACCGAGTGCGCGAGCTTGGCCAGGTCGTAGCGCAGGTCGCCGAAGCGGCTGGGGCGGCCCAGCGCGTCGGTGCCGCGCGGGTCGACCATCTTGACGCGGCCGGCGCGGAAGTCGAACAAGATATTGCTGAAGCAAAAGTCACCATGCAGGAAGGCCGGCACCGCCGGCGCCGCCAGCAGTGCCTGGGCCGCTTCCCGGGCAATGACGCGCAGCGGCGGCGCCGGACGAGTGTTCAGGGTCCAGGGCGCGTCGAGGTCGACGTCGGCCCGGGCGGCATAGGTTTCCAGGCGTTGCAGGGTCTTGTCCAGGTAGGTCTGGCGGATGGCCTCGGCTTCCAGCGGCGCGGCCTGCAGGCTGCTCGCAGTGCGCAGGTAGGCGTCGCAGGCGCGGAAGATGCGCCGCCACACGCGCTCGGGCAGGCGGCCGAACACGTACAGCTCGTTCAAGGCGGCCAGGTGGAGGTATTCCAGCTGGTAGCCGCAGCCGGCGCCGTCGCCGGTGTCGCCGTTGCCGGTCGTGCCATTGCCGGTCGTGCCATTGCCAGTATTGCCATCGCCGGTGCTGCCATCGGTGCGGCAGATGTAGGGTGCCAGGAAGGGCTTGATGCGGGGTGGTGCCTGTTCGAACCAGCTGGCCTCGGCCAGGATCTTGGCGCTGTCGCTGCCGGACTTGGTGACCACGCCGTCCGCCACGCGCAGCTGGTTGAAGTGGCGCTGGGTCGTCATCACGCGCTTGGAGTCGAAATAGGTGTGCACGTGGCCGAAATCGAGCCAGCGCGCCACCGGCCAGTGCGCCATGCCGCCGACCGCGCGGTCGTAGGCGTTCACGCCATCGATGAAGTCGTCGTTGCCGTCGAGCTGGTCACGCAGCAGGAGCGCATCGGAAAACGAGAACAGGCCGGTCCAGGTGCCGCCCGGCTGGCCGGCGCGCGGCGCGGCCTGGTACCAGTCGTAGTATTCGTCGGTGTGGCCCACGGCCAGCCAGTCGCTGCCCTCGCGCAGCGGGTCGGCGATGAGCGTATCGCCGTACAGCAGGTCGAGCGGGCCTGCCGTGCCGGCGCCATCGGCCATGTCGAGGACCTCGCGCACCGCCGCCCCCAGAGGCGCGCCGGGCGCGGTGCGCAATACCTCGACCCCGTGCTCGCGCAGCCACAGGGCATCCGCTTCGTCGAGCTGGAAATCGACCGGCAGGGTCAGGCAGACGCGCCCGTGCGCCCGTCCGAACTGCGTCACCTGGTAGGTGTACAGGCGCCGGTTCCCGACCGGCAGGAAGGCGGGCGGGATGCGCCCGAACTCGGCGGCGAGTTCGCTTTCGACGTAGGCGCCCGAAGTGATGAGCAGCATTCAGGCACCGGCCTTTTCGGCGGCGAGCAGGGCATGGATGGCCGGCAGCGAATAGCGCAGGAACTCCGAAGGCCGGATCGATTTGTCGTCCACGTAGAATCCCTCCAGGCCGCACCAGGGCTTGCCGACATGGACTTCGTCGAAGGGGACGGCGTGCCGGTCGAGCCAGTCGAGGATGACGGGCAGCGTGTGCGCGTTGATCTTGCCGATGTTGCCGTCGAAGGTGCGCATGCTGCGGCTGGTGTTGATGACGATGTCGAAACCCCCGGCCTTGTAGTCGCGCAGGCGGGCGATCAGCGCCAGGTTGGGCAGCGCGTTCGCATAGTCCGCGGGCATGGCGCCTTCCGGTGCGGCCAGCGTGAGGGTGTCGTCGAGGTCGATGATCAAGCGTTTCATGCACCCAGCATAGCCCGCACGATTTGCGCCATTGCTGATCCACGTCTATCGGGCGCGTCGAAGACCTACTGCGCGTTGCAGGTGGGCTTCTCGAGCCCACCTGCCGCCGCTCGCTACGGTCTTCGAAGCGCCTGCGCCTGTCGTGCCTACAATTCGCCGGCCTCGATTTCCGTGACCTGGCCGTGTTCGAGCCGCAGGAACCGGCGGCAGTAGCGCTTCATGGCCGCGATGTCGTGCGAGGCGAACACGAAGATGCTGACGCTGGAGATCAGTTCGTGCATGCGCCGGGCCGCCTTTTCCTGGAATTCGGCGTCGCCGGCGCCGAACACTTCGTCGACCAGCAGGATGTCGGGGCGCGTGGAGGTGGCCACCGCGAACATCAGGCGCGTGGCCATGCCGGCCGAATAGGTGCGCACCGGCAGGCCGAGGAAGGGGCCGAGCTGGGTGAAGGCCTCGATGTCGTCCATGCGGGCGCGGATCTCGTGCTGGCGCAGGCCCAGCAGCAGGCCCATGCGCTGGATGTTTTCGTAGCCGGACAGTTCGCTGTCCATGCCGGCGCCGAGTTCGAACACGGTGGCGATCCGGCCCTCGCGCAGCACCTCGCCCCAGGCCGGGTGGTAGACCCCGGCCATGGTGCGCAACATGGTGCTCTTGCCGGCACCGTTGTGGCCGACGAGGCCGACCGTATCGCCGTCCGCCAGCGTGAAGCTGACGTCGCGCAGCGCGGTCACGATCTGCACGCCCGAGGCTTCGCGCTCGATCCGGCCGCCGGTCGAGATGCTCACCAGGCGCGATCGCAGCGATTTCGCGCGCACGTCGTACACCGGGTACTGGACGGTCACGCCATGGAATTCGAGCCGGGCCATCGACCGGTTTCCTAGAGCCAGTACGCGATGCGGTTGCGCTTGGCGTTGAACAGCCACAGCGTGACGACCCAGCCGGCGGCGGCGAGCAGGCCGGTCGTCAGCACCACGAAGCCGGGCGGCGGGCTGCCCAGCAGCGGATAGCGCACGATCTCGATCAGGTGGCTCAAGGGGTTGAACCAGACGAAGCGCTCGTTGAACGGCAGGTAGCTGGGCCGGTAGAACACGGGACTCAGGAACATCAGCAGGGGCATCGCCGCGCCGATCACGTATTCGAGGTCGCGGAAGCGCGCCCCCAGCATCGACAGCAGCAGCGTGATCCAGAGCAGGTTGATGGCCACCAGCGCCAGGCAGGGGACGACCAGCAGCGTGGCGGCGCCGACCGGCAGGTGGAAGATCAGGAGCACGGCGACCAGCACCGGCACGTTGTGCAGGAAATTGATCAGGTGCTTGAGCAGCATCTGGATCGGCGGCATCGACAGCGGCACGCTGAGGTTGCGCAGGATCGCGCTCTGGCGCCAGTAGGTGCTGGTGGCTTCCGTGATGCAGCCGCTGAGCAGGTACCACATGACCAGGCCGCAGGTGAGCGAGGGGACGAAGGCGGCGCGGTCCATGTGCAGCAGCTCGCTCCACACCAGGCCCAGGCCGAGCGAGCCGGCGGCGGTGCCGAGCGTCATCCAGAACGGGCCCAGCACGCTGCGCCGGTAGCGCGCGCGCAGGTCGCCGGCGGCCATGAAGGCGATCACGTGCAGCAGGCGCATGGCGCGCCCGAGGTCGGCCAGGGCCGGGGGCGTGGCCGAAGCGACCGGCGGGGGCGTGGCAATGTCGTGTGCGCTTGCGGTCATGGGAATGCGGATCGGGTGGCTGGAAGCGCCGATTTTCCGGCAGCCGACCCGGCGCCGACTGATCTTGCGCAATCCGGCTCGATTCCGCTGCAACCGTCCAGCCGCGAATCGCTCTGAGCTCAGGTACGGCCCTGGCGGCCGATGTCGAGGAGGGGACGATGACCGATTTCCTGAAGCAGTACGCGAACATGCAAAAGGTGTTCTACGACGAGACGCCGGCTTCGGTCGAGGAAATCGTCGGCAACTACGACTACCACGAGAACTTCCCCTACGAGACCCACCTGCTGCACCGCTATGGCGACATCCGCAAGCCGGTGCTGGCCGATCCGGCGCGCGCGCGCGGCTTCGAGATCGGCTGCGGCGAGGGCCGCATGATCCGGCGCATGGCGCGCCTGCTGCGCCAGGTCGATGGCGCCGACATCTCGGACAAGATGGTGCGCGCCGCGCGCGCCCGCACGCCCGGCGCCGAGATCTTCCTCAGCGCCGGCACCGATTGCGGCGCCGCGCCGTCCTCGAGCTACGACTTCGCCTACTGCGCGATCTCGCTGCAGCACATCTGCGTGCACGACACCCGCGCCAGCATCCTGGACGACATGGTGCGCATCCTGCGCCCGGATGGCTGCGCCACCCTGCAGTTCTTCTTCTCGAAGTACTACCCATATTGCCGCACCGCGGCGCCGCCGGCCAACGAATCCTTCCTGGTCGACGTGCACCACGTCGATCGCCTGCACGCGCGCTGGTTCGAGAACCGCTGGGACGCCGTGGGCACCAACAGCATGTGCGACGTGGCCTTCGGTACCCAGGACATTCCCGAGGTGGTCGGCGATTTCGGGCGCTGGTTCGGTTCGGTCGAGGTCTGGTTCCACGACATCTCGATCGGCCGTCCCGAACCGCGCGGGAACACGCGGCCGCGGGTCCTGCCCGAGGTGCACCCGAACTGCCATGGATGGAACGATGCCTGGTTTACGCACATGGCCTTCTTCCACCTGCGCGAGCCGAAAAAATGAACGCGGCAGCGGTGGCGGCGAGTTGTTGCATCGTCTGCTACCACAGCAGGCCGGACCAGGTCGAGCGCCTGCTGGCCAGCGTCACCACCGCGCGGCCGCGCGTTCTGGTCTACGTCGTCGACAATTCGCGCACCGATGCCCTGTGCGGCCTGGCCGGACGCTTCGGCGCGCATTACCGCCACCAGCCGGACAACCCCGGTTATGCGCGCTCGCACAACTGGGCGCTGGCGGCGGCGGCGGCCGCCGGCAGTCCCTATCACTTCGTGCTGAACCCGGACATCCAGCTGCCGCTGGACGGCATCCACAAGATGCTGGCCTACATGGCCCAGCATCCGGACGTCGGCCTGCTGGCGCCGCGCGTGCATTATCCGGATGGCCGCCTGCAGCCGCTGTGCAAGCTGTTGCCGCACCCGTTCGAACTCGCGGTGCGGCGCTTCTTCCCGCTGCTGCACCGTTCGAGCGGACGGCTGGCACGCTACGAATTACACGGCAGCGGCTACAACCGGGTGATGGAGGTGCCGGCGCTGTCCGGCTGCTTCCTGTTGATGCGGGTCGAGACCGTGCTGCGCGCCGGCCTGTTCGACGAACGCTTCTTCCTGTATTTCGAGGACGTCGATTTGTCGCGCCGGGTGGGGCGCATCGCGCGCACGGTGTTCGTGCCGCACGTGAGCATCGTCCACGATTACGCGCGTGGTTCCTACCGCAACGGACGGCTGCTGTGGCACCACCTGGTATCGGCGGCGCGCTATTTCAACAAGTGGGGATGGTTGCGCGACGAGGAACGCGACCGCATCAATGCGCGGGCGCTGCGCGCGGCCGGACTGGCGCCGGGCCGCGCGGCGGGACCGAGTCCGGCCGAAACCGACCTGCGGCCCTGAATGCGCTTTTGGAAGGAAGAATCAGCAGCGTTGCAGCGGCTTGCGCGCAAACCAGCCGAACGCCAGGATCACCAGGTAGCAGACTGCCGGCACGCCCAGGGCCATGCGCAGGCTCGACACGTCGGCCGCATAGCCGGTAATCAGCGGCACGATGGCGCCGCCGACGATGGCCATGCAGATCAGGCCCGAACCTTCGGCCGCGCGCTCGCCCAGGCCTTCCGAGGCCAGCGTGAAGATGGTCGGGAACATGATCGAGTTGACCAGGCCGATGGCCAGCAGCGACCAGCCCGACACGGCGCCGGTGCTGGTGGCCGAGACCAGCAGCAGCACGGCGGCGATGGCGCCGCTTGACGCCAGCACCTTGCCCGGTGAGCAGATACGCAGGACATAAGCACCCAAGAAACGGCCGACCATGGCGCCGCCCCAGTACAGCGACACGTGCTTGCCGGCGGCTTCGTCGCCCAGGCCCAGCACATCGGCTTGCATCAGGTAATTCACGATCAGCGAGCCGACCGCGACTTCCGCGCCCACGTACAGGAAGATGCACAGGGCACCGAAGGCGAAGCGCGGCTGCTTGAGCAGGCCGAAGGCCTTGAGGATGCTGCCTTCCGGGCTGGTGTGCTCGACCAGCTTGCCGCGGTTGATCCAGACCAGCGCTGCGACCACCGCCAGCGCGATCGCCAGGCCGAGATAGGTATGCACGACCACCTGGCTCTCGGCTGCGCGGTAGGCGGCCAGCGCGGTGGCCGACAGGGTTGCCTGGTCGACCTGGGCCAGCGAACCCAGGATCAGGATCGAGCCCACATACGGGAACACCGTGGTGCCGAGCGAATTGAAAGCCTGGGCGAAGGTCAGGCGGCTGGACGCCGTGGCCGGCGCGCCCAGCATCGAGATCAGGGGATTGGCCACCACCTGCACGATGGTGATGCCGGCTGCCAGCACGAACAGCGCGCCCAGGAAGGTGATGAACAGGCCGGACGATGCGGCCGGGATGAACAGCAGGCAGCCGGCGGTCATGGTCAGCAGGCCGACCACGGCAGTGCGCATGTAGCCGAGGCGGCGCACGATGGCGGCGGCCGGCAGCGAGACGACGAAGTAGGCGGCGAAGAAGGCGGACTGCACCAGCATCGCCTGGGCATAGCTCAGGGTGAACAGGTCTTTCAGCTTGGGGATGATGACGTCGTTCAGGCTGGTGATGCCGCCGAAGATGAAGAACAGCGCGAACACGAAGACGCGCAGGCTGCCCATCTGGGTATTGACGGGCGTGGAGGCGCTGCGGGTCTGGGCAGCGCCGGCAGGATGGCCGATTTGCATGGGAAGGTCCGGTAATTGATGCAGGAGTCCGCCCGGCGAACGTTGTTGCCGAGCTAAGTAGGAATAGTACATCTATTCGTCCGGATAGTGGTGTCCTGGAAATCTTGGACAGTACGAGAGATCCCATTGCCCGCTTGAGGATATTAGTGAAACTACATCCGGAACATGGTGACGGCGAACTCTACGCTTACTTGATCCCCGATAAGGAACCCAGCGCGCATACGCCCTAGTCTGGCATCACCGGCCTCGCGGCATGCCGGACGATACTGTGCCGGGCGGCTGGCTCTTATCGACTCCAGATGGGGAACAACATGGCAACCTATTACATCGATCCTTCCGTCACCGTGACCGGCAACGGCACCCTTGCCAGTCCTTTCCGGTCATGGACCAGCGTGACCTGGGCTCCTGGCAATACCTATCTGCAAAAGCGCGGCACCACCTATAGCGGCGTGTTCCGGTTGCCGGTCAGCGGTACCGCAACCGCGCGCATCACGATTGCTGCTTATTACGGGACCAACGGCAGCGACGACCCATCCAGGCCGAAACCGATCATCATCCTGCCGGGCGCGCCGACGACGCCCGCGAACGGCGCGTCGATTGCGGTGTATCGGCAGGAGCGCGACTTCATCACCTACCGTAACCTGGACATCCGGAACACGGCCCTGCCGCAAGCGAGCGATACCGCGATCATCTGGCTCGGCAACGACTGCATCTTCGAGAACAATAACGTGACTTCGAATTGCGCCGGGGTGTACATCTACGAGAAGAACCGCGTGACCGTGTCGGGCTGCGTGATCGATGCCATCAACAACAGCACGGCTTATGCAAACCATTGCATCCTGGTGGCGGGAAACGTCAATATGGACAGCATCAGGTTGATCGACAACACCGTGTATCACCGCGGCGGCGGCTCGCCGGCATCCTTCGG
>CAJYQM010000017.1 GCA_913777025.1 uncultured Massilia sp.
AGCTGGGCGCGAGCCTGGCCGAGCATATGGTGCCGTCGGCGTTCGTATCGATCGCTGCGTTGCCGCTGACGCCGAACGGCAAGCTGGACGTGCGAGCGCTGCCGGAACCGGACGCGGCGGCGCTGGCGGCGCGTGCCTACGAGGCGCCGCAGGGCGAGGCCGAGTGCGCGGTGGCCGCGATCTGGCAGGAACTGCTGGGCGTGGAACGGGTCGGCCGCCACGACCACTTCTTCGAGTCGGGCGGCCACTCGCTGCTGGTGGTGCGCCTGATCGAACGCCTGCGCCAGAAAGGACTGGCGGCCGATGTGCGTACGGTGTTCGACAGGCCGCTGCTGTCCGAGCTGGCGGCGCGGATCGGACGCGTTGCGGACCCCGCCGCGCAGGTGCCGGCGGAGCCGCCGCTGCTCGACCTGGTGCCGGCACAGGTCGATGCCGTCGCCGCGGCGGTGCCGGGCGGGGCGTCGAATGTCCAGGACATCTATCCGCTGTCGCCGCTGCAGGAAGGCATCCTGTTCCACCACCTGCTGGAGAACCAGGGCGACGCCTACCTGATGCGCGGCGTCATGCGCTTCGACACCCGCGCGCGCATGGATGCCTTCCTCGGCGCACTGGATCGCGTCATCGCGCGCCACGACATCCTGCGCACCGCGTTCCACTGGGATGGCCTGCCTTATCCGGTGCAGGTGGTGCAGCGTACGGCAGCACTTCCGCTGCGGATCCTGTCGCCCGAGGATGGCGCCAGCGCGCTGGATACCTTGATGGCCACGACCGACCCGCGCACGGTCCGGATCGACCTGCGGCAGGCGCCGCTGATGTCGGTGTGCGCCGCGCCGGATCCGTCGTCGGAAGCATGGAACCTGGTCTTGCTCAACCACCATCTGATCGACGACAACTACTCGATGCAGATCGTCCTGGGCGAAGTCCAGGCGTTCCTGAAGGGCGAGGCGGACGCGCTGCCGGCCCCGCTGCCGTACCGTGACTTTATCGCCCGTGCGCGTGCCGTACCGGCTGCCGAGCACGAAGCGTATTTCCGCACGGAGCTGGGCGCCATCGATGCGCCGACGGCACCGTTCGGACAGCTCGACCTGTACGGCGATGGCGCCGCCGTGAAAGAAGCCCGGATCGACCTCGCGCCCGATTTGAGCGCGCGGCTACATGCGGCGGCGCGGCGCCACGGCGTCGGCACCAGCGTGCTGTTCCACGTGGCCTGGGGCAAGGTGCTCGGCCAGTGCGGCGGCGTCGAGGAAGTGGTGTTCGGCACCGTGCTGTCCGGGCGTTCGCAAGGCGTGGAGGGCGCCGATCGCGCGGTCGGGATGTTCATCAATACCTTGCCGCTGCGCGTGTCGCTCGCGGGGGCGAGCGTGCACGAAGTGGTGATGGAAACACATCGTCGCCTGGGCGCCCTGCTGGCGCATGAGCAGGCCCCGCTGACCCTGGCCCAGGCGTGCAGCGGCATCGCGCCGCCGCAACCCCTGTTCACGACCCTGCTCAATTGCCGCTACCGCCACGAAGGCCAGGGCAGCCAGGCCGCCGCGCGCGATTGGGAAGGCATGACGCTGCTGTCCAGCGAAGAACGGACCAATTATCCGATCGGCATGTCGGTCGACGACCATGGCCCGCATTTCACGCTGACGGCCCAATGCGCCGGAGGCGTCGAGCCGGCGCGCATGGCGGGCTACCTGACCCAGGTCCTGCGGGAGATGGTGCAGGCGCTGGAACAAGCGGAGCTAACGGCGATGAGCAGGCTGGCGGTGCTGCCTTCGCAGGAGAGCGCGGCGCTGCTGGCATCGGCCCGCGGACCTGTGCATGCTGCCGCCCCATGCCTCGCGCATCATCTGTTCGAGGAGCAGGTGCGGCGCCATCCGGATGCCCCGGCGCTGGTCGACGACACCTGCCGGCTGACTTATGCCCAGCTCGACGCCCGCGCCAACCAGGTGGCGCATCGCCTTCTGGCACTCGGGGTGGCGCCGCAGCAGCGTGTCGCCGTGTGCAGCGAACGCGGCATCGACATGGTCGTCGGCATGCTGGGTGTGCTCAAGGCGGGCGGCGTCTACCTGCCGCTCGACCCGGCCTATCCGCGCGAGCGCCTGGCCCACATGCTGGAAGACAGTGCCCCGGTGGCCCTGTTGACCGGACCGCAGCAGGCCGGCGCGCCGGCCGGGCTGGCCGGGCTGGCGCTGCCGGTGCTGCCGATCGAGCGGGAAACCGATGCCCCGGCGTTCAATCCGCAGGTGCCCGGGCTGACGCCAGACGGCGCGGCCTACGTGATCTATACCTCCGGCTCGACCGGCAAGCCGAAAGGCGTGATGAACCGGCATGCGGGCCTGGCCAACCTGGCAAGGGCACAGATCGAGCTGTTCGGCGTGACGCCGGCCAGCCGGGTGCTGCAGTTCGCCTCGTTCAGCTTCGACGCCAGCATCTCGGAGATCATGATGGCCCTCGGCAGCGGCGCCGCCCTGCATCTCGCGCCGCGCGCCGCGATCCAGCCGGGCGAGCCCCTGCTGGCGACGCTGCGCGAACAGGCCATCAGCCACGTGACCCTGCCGTCCGCGGTGCTGACGCTGTGGGATGGGCCGGAAGTGCTGGACCCGATGAC
>CAJYQM010000018.1 GCA_913777025.1 uncultured Massilia sp.
GTATCGATCTCGGCCTTCATGGCCACGAAAGTCTCGGTCTTCGACTGCTTCGGCGCGTCCGGTTCGTCGCGGTAGCCCGGCACCGGCTGGCCGTCGACGTAGCCGGCGCGGTACTGGCCGCGGATGATGTTCTGTGCCAGCGTGGTCGGCGTGAAGCGCTTCAGCGAGCGCAGCACCTGCAGCTTGGCGTCGCGCACGGCGTCCGGCGCGATCGAGGTCGGCGGCTCCATCGCCACGATGCACAGCAGCTGCAGCAGGTGGTTCTGCAGCATGTCGCGCAGCGCGCCCGAGTTGTCGTAGTAGCCGAGGCGGTTGCCGACGCCGATCTTTTCGGCGATCGTGATCTGCACGTCCGAGATCCACTCGCGGCGCCACAGCGGCTCGAACAGGATGTTACCGAAGCGCAGGGCCAGCAGGTTCTGCACGGTTTCCTTGCCCAGGTAGTGGTCGATCCGGTAGATCTGCGATTCGGCGAAGACCTTGCCGACGTCGGCGTTGATCTGCTTGGCCGACGCCAGGTCGCGGCCCAGCGGCTTTTCCAGCACCACGCGCGAATTCGGCGTGGCCAGGCCATTGGCGGCCAGGTTGTCGCAGATGCGGGCGAACAGCGAGGGCGGCGTGGCCAGGTAGTAGACGCGGGTCAGCGCGTCATCCTTGCGCAGCGCGTCGACCAGGCCGGCATAGCTCTTGACGTTGCCGGCATCGATTTCGACGTAGGTGATGCGCTGCAGGAAGCTCTGCCATGCGGCTTCATCCACGGCCTCCTTGATGTGCGGCTTCGAATTCGTCTCGACCATGCGCAGGAAGGCGTCCTGCGACATGTCCTCGCGGCCGACGCAGATGATGCGGGCGCTGGCGGGGAGGTCGTTGGCCACGTCGCGGGCGTACATCGCAGGCAGCAGCTTGCGCATTGCGAGGTCGCCGCTGCCGCCGAAGAAAACGAGATCGAAATCGGAAAGAGCCATGGTCGGAGAATGGGGATGGTGGAATGATGTAAATTTACTACACGATTATTGATTACGCAAGAAAATATACTACGTAATTGGTGATGCTTGGAGAATATGGTGCCATATTCATCAGGCGGCGGTCGCAGGCAAGGGCGGCCCCGCGCGGCGTTCCGGCGGTTCGAAGCCGGGCAGTGCGGCGAACTGGCTCGCCGCGAAGTCGATGAACAGCCGGGTGCGCAAGGGCTGGTAGCGGCGCGAAGGATAGAGCAGGGTCAGGTCCTGGGATGGCGCCGACCACGCGGGCAGGATGCGCACCAGTTCGCCGCTGTCCAGCAGGTCGCGCACCAGCCAGTCCGGACACATCCCCATGCCGCTGCCCATCGCCAGCGCCTCGCGTATCGCCAGCGCATTGTTCGCGCGAAAGCGGCCGGTCACCGCAAGCTTGACCCGTTCGGCGCCACGGAACAGTTCGATGCTGTTGCCGGGTGTCCAGGCGAAACGGACGAAGTCGTGCGCGGCCAGGTCGGCGGGCCGGGCGGGTGTGCCGCGCCGGCGGCAATAGGCCGGGGCCGCCACCAGGAAGCGCTCGACCGTGGCCAGGTGGCGCCCGACTGCGTCCGGCGGCAGCGTGCCGCCGAGCCGGAAGGCGATGTCGACGCCTTCCTCGACCAGGTCGACGAAGCGGTCGTTCAGGATCAGCTCGATGTCGATGCCCGGATGGTCGGCCAGGAAGCGCTGCACCATGGCGTTGATGCGGTATTGGCCCAGCGCCACCGGCGCGTTGATGCGCAACTGCCCGGCGGGCTGCCCGTTCATGCCCTGCACGGCGCTCACCGCGGCATCGTACTGTTCCAGCACCAGCCTGGCATCGGCATGGAAGCGCTGCCCCTGTTCGGTCGGCGACAGGCCGCGCGTGCTGCGTTCGAACAGGCGCACGCCCAGCTGCCGTTCCAACTGGGACAGCAGCTTGCTCACGGTCGGCTGGGTCATGTCGAATTCGCGCGCCGCCGCCGTCAGGCTGCCGAGCTCGAGGGTGCGTACGAAGACCTGCATGGCGCGCAAGGTGTCCATCGTGATCCATTCTGATTTGGAATGAGTGATCTTCAATTTTAGCGGCTTCCTCGCTTGTTTTGAATGACCTATCGTCGTCACCTTTGAACAAGGAGAAAACGATGGCTTCAAACAAGAGTTCGATCGCGGCGCTAGGGCTGGCACTGGTGCTGGGCGGCGATGCACTGGCCGGCGCGCCGCCTTCCGATGCCGGGCACTGGATCACCTCGTGGTACGCGGCGCCGCAGCCCGGCTGGGACAGCGGTTTTGTCTTGCCGATGAACGTGCCCGCCAGCCTCGACACGCAATCGGTGCGCGAACGCCTGCGCCTGAGCGCCGGCGGGCAGCGCATCCGGATCGTGCTGTCGAACCGCTACGGCCGGCAGCCGCTGCGGGTCGGCGGCGTGCGCGTCGGCCTGGCGGAGGCTGGCCGGCAAGCGCTGCCGCTCACGTTTTCCGGCCAGGCCGCAGTCATGATCCCGCCCGGCGCGGACGTGACGAGCGACCCGCTGGCGCTGGCGGTGCCGCCGCTGGCGCTGGCGGTGCCGCCGCTGGCGCGGCTGGAGGTGACGAGCTACCTGCCGGCGCACACGCCCGTGACGGGCTTTCACTGGGGCGCGCAGCAGACGGTCGCTCTCGAAGCAGGGGATACGCTGGCGGCGCCGGCCGCGGCGCGCCCTGAGCGCATCGGCGGGCGCCTGTTCACGGCCGGCGTGCTGGTCGAGGCAGCCGCCGGCAGCCGCACGGTGGTGACGCTCGGCGATTCGATCACGGACGGCAACGGCTCGACCCCGGACACCGACCAGCGCTGGCCGGATGCCCTGGCGGCGCGGCTGGCGCCGCATGGCGTCGGGGTGGCCAATGCGGGCATCTCGGGCGCGCGCCTGCTGCGCGACGGCATGGGGCAGAACGCGCTGGCGCGCTTCGAGCGCGACGTGCTGGCCCAGCCCGGCGTCACGGACGTCATCGTCCTGCTGGGCATCAACGACATCGGCTGGCCGGGCAGTCCGTTCGCACCCGGGGAAGCGCCGGCCGCGCTCGAGGAACTCGCTGCCGGCTACCGCCAGCTGGCCTCCGCCGCCCATGTCAGGGGCGTGCGCGTGACCGCCGGCACCTTGCCGCCGTTCGAGGGCGCGCTCGAGGGCACGCCGTATGCGGGCCACTACAGTCCCGCCAAGGAGCGCCTGCGCGTGCGCCTGAACGACTGGATCCGCGGCGCCGGCATCTTCGACGCCGTGGCCGACTTCGACGCGGTCCTGCGCGACCCGGCCCATCCGCGCCGCCTGCGCGCCGGCTACGATTCGGGCGACCACCTGCATCCGGGCGACGCCGGCTACCGCGCGATGGCCGCCGCGATCGACATCGCGCCGCTGGTCGAGGCCATGGCGCCGGCGGTTTCCGGCAAGGCGGGCGTGCGATGAGCGCCGCGCTGTTCGAGCCCTTCGACCTCGGCGGCCTGCGCCTGCCGAACCGTGTCGTGATGCCGCCGATGACGCGCGCCCGCGCCGGGGATGGCGAGGTGCCGACCCGGATGATGGCCGACTACTATGCCCAGCGCGCCTCGGCGGGGTTGATCGTCACCGAAGGCATCCAGGTCAGCCCGGATGGGCAGGGCTACGCCTGGACGCCGGGTCTCCACACCCAGGCGCAGGTAGCGGGCTGGCGCGCCGTCACCGCGGCCGTGCACGCGGCTGGCGGGCGCATCTTCGCGCAGCTGTGGCATGTGGGGCGGCTGTCCCACGTGTCGCTGCAGCCGGGCGGGGCGGCGCCGGTCGCGCCCTCGGCGCTGGTGGCGGACGGGGTGCAGGTATTCATCGATCCGGACCGGCTGGGTGCGGCGGCGGGGGCAGGGCAAAAGGTGCAGCATTCGGCGCCGCGCGCGCTCGGCACGGACGAGGTGAAGGGCATCGTCGACGCGTTCGCGCGCGCCGCCGGGAATGCGATGGCGGCCGGCTTCGACGGCGTCGAGCTGCATGCGGCGAACGGCTACCTGATCCACCAGTTCATCGACGCCGGCACCAACCTGCGTACCGACCGCTATGGCGGCTCGCTCGCCAACCGGCTGCGTTTCCTCGACGAGGTCGCGCGCGCGGTCGCGGCGGTGGCGGGGCCTGGCCGTACCGGGGTGCGCTTCTCGCCGCTGACGACCCAGCAGGGCACTTCGGACGCCACGCCGCAGTCGACCTACCTGGCCGCCGCGCGCATGATGGACGGAATCGGCGTGGCCTACCTGCACATCGCGCAAGCCGACTGGGACGATGCGCCGCCGATGCCGGCCGCGTTCAAGGAAGCGCTGCGGCTCGTGTATTCGGGCGCGATGATCTATGCGGGCCACTACGACCGTGCGCGGGCCGAGGAAGCCATCGGGAAGGGATGGGCCGACCTGGTCGGGTTCGGGCGGCCCTTCATCGCCAACCCGGACCTGCCGCTGCGGCTGCGGTCCGGGACGGCGCTGAACGGCGGGGATCCGTCCAGCTATTTCGGCGGCGGGGCGCGCGGCTACATCGATTACCCGCCGCTCGCCGCAGGCGGTTGATCAGCCGCGGTACTCGGGCTGCGCCAGCCCCGCCACGTCCACCGGGAAGGCCAAGACCTTGCCGCTGTGCGGATACTGCGCCAGCTCTTCCTTCGAGCGGCCCTCGCTGGCGCTGGTCACGTACAGCGTGCGCAGGTCCGGGCCGCCAAAGGCGACCGCGGTCGGGCAGCGCAGCGGCAGGTCGATCTGCTGCAGCAGTTCGCCGGTGGGCGACAACTTGAGGATGCGGCCGCCTTCGTACATCGCGACCCAGTAGTTGCCTTCGCTGTCCATCGCGGCGCCGTCCGGACGGCCGCCGTAGGTGCCCGAGGTCTTGTCGATCTCGAAGGTGACCAGGTTACGCTTGTTCGACGGCGTGCCGCTGGCGACGTCGTAGTCGTAGACGTCGACGCGGTGGGTCGTGGTGTCGGCGTGGAACATGGTCTTGCCGTCCGGCGTCCATGCCAGGCCGTTCGAGTTGGTCATGCCGCCGCGCCAGGCTTCGCGCAGGGTGCCGGCTTCCAGCACGTGCATCTCGGCCTTGGCCTGGTCGCGCGGTTCGTACAGGGTGCCGACCCAGAAGCGGCCGGCCGGGTCGACGCGGCCGTCGTTGAAGCGCATGATCCTGGTGTCGTAGGGCGCCGGCGCGATGTCTTCCAGTTCGCCGCTGCTGGTGTTCAGGTAGACGAAGCCGGCGCGGGTCGCGACCACCAGGTTGTTGTCGACGTCGACGGCGATGGCCGAGGGTTCGGTCGGCATCTTCCAGGACGAGTACTTGCCGCTGGCCGGGTGCAGGCGGTGCACCATGAAGCCGGGGATGTCGACCCAGTACAGCGCCGATTCGACCGCGTGCCAGACCGGGCATTCGCCGGTCTTCATTGGCTCGTCGTGGACCACTACGAATTGTTCGGTTTTCATGAGAGGAGACCTTTCCTTCAGACGGCGGCCTTGGCGCGCGCGATCAGGCCATTGGTCGAGCTGTCGTGCGCGCCCGGGTTGGCCTCGCCATTCAGTTCGGCCTCGATCTTCTTGGCCAGCACCTTGCCCAGCTCGACGCCCCACTGGTCGAAGCTGTTCACGTCCCACAGCACGCCCTGCACGAAGACCTTGTGCTCGTACAGCGCGATCAACGCGCCCAGCGTGGCCGGGTTCAGGTAATCCATCAGGATGGTGTTGCTGGGGCGGTTGCCCGGGAAAGTCTTGTGCGGGACCAGGCGCTCGATCTCGGCCGCATCCATGCCTTGCAGGTCTTGCCGCACCTCGTCCGCAGTCTTGCCCTTCATGAAGGCTTCCGACTGGGCGAAGCAGTTGGCCAGCAGGGCTGCGTGGTGGTTGTGGAACTCGTGGGCCGGGCGCAGCGCGGCGATGAAGTCGATCGGCGTGACGTCGGTGCCCTGGTGCAGCAGCTGGAAGTAGGCGTGCTGGCCGTTGGTGCCGACGTCGCCCCAGATCACCGGGCCGGTCGCGTAGTCGATCGGGTCGCCGGCGCGCGTGACGCGCTTGCCGTTGCTTTCCATGTCGAGCTGCTGCAGATAGGCCGCGAAACGGCTCAGGTCCTGGTGGTAGGGTGCGATCGAGACCGAGCCGCACTCCAGGAAGTCGCGGTTCCAGAAGCCGACCAGTGCCAGGATGATCGGCAGGTTCTGTTCGATGGGCGCCGTGCGGAAGTGCTCGTCCAGCGCGTGGGCGCCGGCCAGGAAGTCCGAGAAGTAACCGAAGCCGACGCACAGCGCGACCGGCAGGCCGATCGCCGACCAGACCGAATAACGGCCGCCGACCCAGTCCCAGAACGGGAACATGTTCTGCGGATCGATGCCGAAGGTCTTGATCGCTTCGACGTTGGTCGAGACGGCAACGAAGTGCTTCGCCAGCGCATCCTCGGGTGCCTGCTGCAGGAACCAGGCGCGGGCCGTGTTCGCGTTCATCATCGTCTCGGCCGTGGTGAAGGTCTTGGACGCGATGATGAAGAGGGTCGTTTCCGGATTCACGCGCGACAGTGCCGCATCCATGTCGTGGCCGTCGACGTTGGAGACGAAGTGCATGGTCAGGCGCGGGTGCGCGAACTGGCGCAGCGCCAGGCAGACCATCTTCGGGCCCAGGTCGGAGCCGCCGATGCCGATGTTGATGACGTCGGTGATTTCCTTGCCGGTGTGGCCGCGCCACTCGCCGCTGCGCACCGAGTCGGTGAAGGTTTTCATGTGGTCCAGCACGGCGTGCACGTCGGCCGTGACGTCCTGGCCATCCACCGTGATCTGCTTGTCACGCGGCGCGCGCAGGGCAGTGTGGAGCACGGCGCGGTTTTCGGTCAGGTTGATCTTGTCGCCATTGAACATCGCATCGCGCAGGCGCTCGACGCCGCGCTCCTGCGCCAGTGCTTTCAGCAGTTCAAGCGTGCGCCCGTCCAGGCGGTTTTTTGAATAGTCTAGGAACAGCCCGGCGGCTTCAACGGACAGCCGTTCGAAGCGCTGCGGGTCTTGCGCGAACAGATCGCGCATCTGCCATTCCTTGGCTTTGGCGGCGTGGTTGGCAAGGGCCTGGTACGAATGGGTGCTGGTCAGGGATGGTTGGCGCATGGTGTTGGACGGTATGATGTCATTTTGTGCAGATTATCGAATAATACAGGAAGCGGGCGTAAATTCACTACATAAAAATGAGCGCACCTTGGCCGTTCGCGTGTTTCGACAGGGCGTGGGCTGCCTGAGCGCGTGGACGGCATAGCCGTCCACCCTACCCATGACGCTCGCACGACGCGAGCGCTCGGTCTGGAAACCACCGTCTGCGATGCGTCCACTTCCATTTTGTAGTAAAATTTCAGAAATCTAATTCATAAGGAACGATCATGGTGCATCCCGTCGTAGAGAAGGTGACCCAACGCATCATCCAGCGCAGCCGGCCGTCGCGCCAGGCCTATCTCGCGCATCTCGACGCCGCGCGCGTGCAAGGCGTCCAGCGTGGCACGCTGGCCTGCACGAACCTGGCGCACGGCTTTGCCGCATTCCCCGCCAACGACAAACTCAAGCTGCGCGAACAGAAAGCGCCGTCGGTGGCCATCGTGTCGTCGTACAACGACATGCTGTCGGCGCACCAGCCCTTCGAATACTTCCCGAAGGTGATCAAGGACGCGGTGCGCGAGATCGGCGCCGTGGCCCAGTTCGCCGGTGGCGTGCCCGCCATGTGCGACGGCATCACGCAAGGCCAGCCGGGCATGGAACTGTCGCTGTTCTCGCGCGACACCATCGCCATGTCGACCGCGATCGCGCTGTCGCACAACATGTTCGACGCCAGCCTCTACCTCGGCATCTGCGACAAGATCGTGCCGGGCCTGCTCATCGGTGCACTGCACTTCGGCCATATCCCGGGCATCTTCGTGCCGGGCGGCCCGATGACCACCGGTATCTCGAACAAGGAAAAGGCCGCCGTGCGCCAGCGCTACGCGAAAGGCCTGGCCACGCGCGAGGAGCTGCTCGAGGGCGAAGCCCAGGCTTACCACGGCGCCGGCACCTGTACCTTCTACGGCACCGCCAACAGCAACCAGATGCTGATGGAAATGATGGGCCTGCACCTGCCGAACGCCGCCTTCGTCACCCCGGGCACCGCGCTGCGCGATGCGCTGACCCGCGCCGCGGCCCAGCATGCGGTCAAGATTTCCCAGCAGGGCGGCGAGTACATGCCGATCGGCCACATCGTCGACGAGAAGGCCATCGTCAACGCGATCGCCGCGCTGCACGCGACCGGCGGCTCGACCAATCACACGATGCACCTGATCGCCATCGCGCGCGCGGCCGGCATCGTGATCGACTGGAACGACTTCGACGAGCTGTCGAAAGTGGTGCCGCTGCTGGCGCGCGTCTACCCGAACGGCGACGCCGACGTGAACCACTTCCAGGCCGCCGGCGGTCCGGCCTTCGTCATCCGCGAACTGCTGGACGGCGGCTTCGCCCATGACGACGTCAACACCATCCTCGGCCACGGCCTGCGCAAGCACTGCATGGAACCCTTCCTGGACGAGAACGACAAGGTGGTCTGGAAAGACCTGCCGGAACAAAGCGGCGACGAGGCGGTGCTGCGCAAATACACCAACCCTTTCAGCGACAACGGCGGCCTGATCCTGGTGCAGGGCAACCTGGGCCGCGCCGTGATGAAGATCTCGGCGGTCAAGAAGGAACACCACATCGTCGAAGCGCCGGCCCTGACCTTCGATTCGCAGGAAGACTTCATGCACGCGTACAAGGCCGGCCAGCTGAACCGCGACTTCGTCGCCGTGATCCGCTTCCAGGGCCCGCGCGCCAACGGCATGCCGGAGCTGCACGCGCTGACGCCGGCGCTGTCGAACCTGCAGGACGCCGGTCACCACGTCGCGATGGTCACCGACGGCCGCATGTCGGGCGCCTCGGGCAAGGTGCCGGCCGCGATCCACGTGTCGCCGGAAATCCTGGCCGGCGGTCCGCTCGGCCTGGTGCGCGATGGTGATATCATCCGTGTCGACGCCACCCAGGGCACGCTCGAAGCGCTGGTGCCGGCCGACGTCTGGGCGTCGCGCAAGATGGCCACCGCCGACCTGAGCTCGAGCCACATCGGCATGGGCCGCGAACTGTTCGACGTGTTCCGCAAGTCGGTGAGCGCAGCGGAGGAGGGCGCCGCCCACTTCCCTTTGCCGTCGCCGCGCGAGACGACCGTTCCCCTGCATGAGGGCACCGACAGCGGTGAGATCATGCCGGGTTCCGATGAAGATTTCCTGTTCCGTAAAAACAAGTGAACAACAAGATGCCTACCAATATGACCCTGCTCGACATCATGAAATCGGCCGGCGTGATCCCGGTCATCGCGATCGACGATCCCGACCACGCCGTGCCCCTGGCCAAGGCCCTGGTCGCCGGCGGCATCAATGTGCTCGAAGTGACCCTGCGCACGAAGCACGGCCTGGATGCGATCCGCGCGATGGCCCAGGTCGAAGGCGCGATCGTCGGTGTCGGCACCCTGACCCAGCCGGAAGAATTCGCCGCCGCGCGCGATGCCGGCGCGGTGTTCGGCGTCTCGCCGGGCCTGACCCCGGCGCTGATCGAGGCAGCGAAATCGAGCGGCCTGCCGCTGCTGCCGGGCTGCATGACCCCATCCGAAGTGATGGTGGCGCGCGAAGCCGGCTTCAAGCAGCTGAAGCTGTTCCCGGCGGTGCCGGCGGGCGGCGTCGGCATGCTCAAGGCGATCGGCGGCCCGCTGCCGGACGTGACCTTCTGCCCGACCGGCGGCATCTCGATCGAGACCGCGCCGCAGTTCCTGGCCCTGAAGAACGTGGCCTGCGTGGGCGGCTCCTGGCTGACCCCGGCGGACGCGATGAAGGCCGGCGACTGGAACCTGATCACCGACCTGGCCAGGTCGGCGGCGGCCCTGAAACAGGCCGCCTAAGCTTCCCATGCGCAGGCGCACGCGCGGATCGACGCCGCGCGAACTCGGGATGGCGCCGCCGCTTGCGTCGGTGCCGTCGATG
>CAJYQM010000019.1 GCA_913777025.1 uncultured Massilia sp.
GGCTCGCCGGCATCCTTCGGCATCCGCTGCGAAACCTACAGTGCCACGACCTTCCTGACGCGCCTGGCCATCAGCGGCAACCGGGTGTCGCCGCCACCGGGCACCGCCTACAGCCGCAACCTCGGCGCCAACGGCATCTACCTGGTCCAGGGTACGGGCGCCACGCTGGATCGCAATACCGTGAGCGGCATGCTGTCGGGGATCTTCATCAACGGCGGTACGGCGAATTACGTGGGGAATAACGACTGCAGCAGGAACCTGAATTTCGGCATTCATATCGCCGGCGTCGCGCAGTCCTTCCTCATCGAAAGCAATACCTGCAACTACAACGGCGGCCCCATGAGTCCGAACTTTTACGGCCGGGGCATCGAACTCTCGTCGCTGGCAGGGCAGGGCGCCGTATCCGGGCACACGATACGGCGCAACATCTGCCGGTTCAACTATAACTATGGCGGTACGCTGGACAACGGTTTGGAAGGCGTCGGCATCGGGCTCGATAACGGCACCAGCAATTGCTCGGTCTATGGCAATTTCATCGCGAACAACGAGGGCAACGGCATCCAGTTGTACGGCGGCGGCGACCGGACCAGGTTCACGGATACGGGCGGCCATACGATCACGGCGAATTTGATGGATTCGAACTGCACGTTTGCCGTGCTGAACCGGCGCAGCGGCGGCACGACGCCGAGCCGGTTCTATGCGCACATCCAGCTGGCCTACACGTATGGCAGCCCCACCACCGTTTCCAACAATATCTTCCTGGGGACGACCCGTGGCGGGGTTTACGTGGACAGCACGTCGTCGAACGTCAGCGTGGTCGACAACATCTATTACGATGTGCCCTACCCCGTGACCGCGGCACAGGAAGACGGGGACGCGCCGGAGCAGGGCGGGGACTTGCCTGTGCCGGCGCCGGCAACCGATAGCCTGGATGCGCGGGCGCCTGGCTGAAACGAGGCTTCAGGAATCGATGCGCTGCAGCGAGATCGTCGAGGGTGCCGGCGTCGCGCACGGCTCCTCGTCGAAGGCGATGTCGCCATCCGGATTGGCCACGCCATCGGTTTTCAGATCGACGAAACCGAAGGCATCGCGGTCCATCAGGTGCGACGGCACCACGGTCGACAGCGACGAGAAGATGTTTTCGACGCGGCCCGGATGTTTCTTTTCCCAGTCGCGAAGCATCGCCTTGATCTGCTTGCGCTGCAGGTTTTCCTGGGAACCGCACAAATCGCAGGGGATGATCGGGAAGCCCTTCACCTCGGCGTAGCGTTCGGTGTCGGCTTCCTTCACGTAGGCCAGCGGGCGGATCACCATGTGCTTGCCGTCATCCGACACCAGCTTGGCCGGCATGCCCTTGATCTTCGCGCCGAAGAACATGTTCAGGAAGAAGGTTTCGAGGATGTCGTCGCGGTGGTGGCCGAGGGCGATCTTGTTGCAGCCGAGTTCATCGGCGACGCGGTACAGGATGCCGCGGCGCAGGCGCGAGCACAGCGAGCAGGTGGTCTTGCCCTCGGGGATCAGGCGCTTGACGATGCTGTAGGTGTCCTGGTTCTCGATGTGGTACGGGATGCCCAGCTTGTCCAGGTAGGCCGGCAGTACCTCGGCCGGGAAGTTCGGCTGTTTCTGGTCGAGGTTGACGGCGACGAGCTCGAACTTGATCGGCGCGCGCTCGCGCAGCGTCATCAGGATGTCGAGCAGCGCATAGCTGTCCTTGCCGCCGGACAGGCAGACCATGACCTTGTCGCCATCCTCGATCATGTTGAAATCGCCGATCGCCTGGCCGACCAGGCGGCACAGGCGCTTGTGCAGCTTGTTGTTTTCGTAAGCCTGCTTTTCGGCCTGCTTGTCGACCGGTTGCTGCTCAATCACTTCACTCATGCTTGATCCTTGATCTGGAATACTTCGACGCCGACGCCTTCGCAGTCGGGATACACGTCAGGTTTCATGGTCGACACCTGCACCGCGCGCACGCGCGGATGGGCCAGCATGGCCTTGACCACGTCGTCGCACAGGGTTTCCTGCAGGTGCACGTGGCCTTGCGCCATGCGTTTGGCGATGGTTTCGCGCATGAAGTCGTAGTCGACGACTTCGTCCAGTTGATCGTCTTTCGGCGTCGATTCGGCCAGCGGGATGTACAGGTCGACATTGATCAGGACGCGCTGCTCGCCCTTCTTCTCGAAGTCATGCACGCCGATGTTGATCATGACTTCGTAATTGCGCAGGAACAGCCGGCGGCAATCGCGCAGCTGCGGGTGGGACAGGGCGGACAACATAGGACTTACCTTTATTCAGTTAAAAACATCACGTCGCGCTGCAGGGGCAGCAGGTGCTGGCCGCCGTCGACGAGCAGGGTGGTACCGGTCAGGGCGCGGGCACGGGCCGCGTAGCACACGGCCTCGACGATGTCTTGCGGCGTCGACGAGCGGCCCAGCGGCGTCACCGTGTGGGCGCGCTCGAAGCCATCCTCGGTCTGCTCGCCCGACACCATCGTGATGCCGGGGGCGACGCCGACCACGCGCAGCTTGGGCGCCAGCGCCTGGGCCAGCAGCGTGGTCGCCGTATGCAGTGCCGCTTTGGACAGCGTGTACGACAAAAAATCCGGGTTGAGATTGTACAGTTTCTGGTCCAGCAGGTTGATGACCACGGCTTGTCCGCCATCCGGCACCAGCGCGTGCAGGGATTGCGCCAGCAGCAGCGGCGCGGCCACGTTGCACTGCATGTGGGTTGCCAGCAGGGCTGCCGAAAAATCGTCGGGCTTGTCGTATTCGAACAACGAGGCGTTGTTCACGATGCAATCCAGGCCGCCCAGCAGGTGGATGACCTGGCCGGGCAGGGCGCGCACGGCGGCTTCATTCGCCAGGTCGGCGTGCAGGGCGACGGCGCGCCGGCCCAGCGCGCGGATCGCCGCGACCACGTCCTCGGCCTCGGCGGCCGAGTGGCGGTAGTGGACGGCCACGTCCCAGCCGGCCTGCGCCATGCCGAGCGCGATGGCGCGCCCGATGCGGCGTCCGGCACCGGTCACGAGCGCCACGCCGGCGCGTGCCGCGTGATCTGTCGAATTCGTATCTATCATGTCATTGGCGACGCACCTCTGGCACATCGTTGTTGATCCGTGGTGATTCTGGCTACAATGGCCGGATGTCCCTACCCGCACCGAATAGCGACGCGCTGGCCGCGTCCCAAGCCCTGCAGCGGAGCATCGCTGCCGAAATCGCCGAACAAGGCGGCGCCATCCCATTCTCCCGTTTCATGGAGCTGGCACTGTACGCCCCCAGGCTGGGGTATTACAGCGGCGGGGCGGCCAAGCTGGGCCAGGACGGCGATTTCACCACCGCGCCCGAGATCAGCCCGCTGTACGGCGCCACGCTGGCGCGCGCGGCCGCCGCTATTATGGCGCAAAGTGGCCCCAACATCATCGAATTCGGGGCCGGCACCGGCAAGCTGGCCCATGACGTCCTGACTGCGCTGGCCGAGATGGGCGTGACTGTCGACAGCTACACCATCATCGAACTGTCGGGCGAACTGCGCGCGCGCCAGCAGGATGCGCTGAAGGATTTGCCCCAGGTGCGCTGGCTGAGCGCCTTCCCCGACGCCTTCCGCGGCGTGGTGCTGGCCAACGAAGTGCTCGACGCGATGCCGGTCGAGCTGGTGGTCCTGGAAGGCGGGCAGTGGCGGCGCCAGCTGGTCACCGTCAGGGATGGCGCCTTCGCCTTCGTGCAGGCGGAACCGGATGCGGCGCTGCTGGAGCAGATCGGGCGCCAGATCCCGGACGCGGACGGGTTGCAGGATGGTTATCTCACCGAAGTGCACCCGGTTGCCTGCGGCTTCATGCGCTCGCTGGCGACGATGTTCGAGGCGGGCCGCGGGGCGGCGATCCTGGTCGACTACGGTTTCCCGGCCCACGAATACTATTTCGATGAACGTAGCGGCGGCACGCTGATGTGTCATTACCGCCACCATGCGCACACGGACCCCTTCTTCCTGCCGGGCCTGCAGGACATCACCGCCCACGTCGATTTCACGGCGATGGCGCTGGCCGCGCAAGGCGCCGGGCTCGAGGTGCTGGGCTACATGAGCCAGGCCAGCTTCCTGCTCGCGGCCGGCATCGGCGATTTGCTGCTGCGTACCGATCCCGAGGATGCGCTGCGCTACCTGCCGCAGTCGAAGGCGGTGCAGAAGCTGGTGTCGCCGGCCGAGATGGGCGAATTGTTCAAGGTATTGGTGGTGGGACGCGACGTCGAACTCGATCCAGCGATCGTGCGCGCGGACCGCTCGCACAAGCTGTAGACTTTTCGACATCTTGCGCGCTGGACACAAACCCGGCTATGCTGTAATGGCGCAACCCAACGACCTCGACCCATGGCCAAGATCCATACCCATTATGACAACCTGAAGGTGTCGCGCCATGCACCGCAGGAAGTCATTCGCGCGGCCTACAAGGCGTTGAGCCAGAAATACCACCCCGACAAGAACCTGGGCGACGAACGCGCTGCCCGCATCATGGCCATCGTCAATACGGCCTACAACATCCTGTCCGATCCCGTGCGCCGCAAGGAGCATGACGAGTGGATCGCATCGGAAGAGTGGGAAGTCGAGTGGCTGGAAAGCACCCATGGCGAAGAAGGCCGCGACAAGGCGCGCGGCGACGGCCCGTGGGAACCGCGCCAGGTCGAGGCGCCCAAGCGCCTGCGCGTGCTGAGCGATCCGCGCTGGTGGGGCGCGATGCTGGTGTTCTTCGCCGGCGGCGCGGCGCTGACCTTCATGCTGACCGATCCGCCCAAGGTCTTGCCGAGCGCGCTGGCCTGGAGCGGCAAGCCGCCGGTGGCCGCACCGGTCCCGGCCACACCGCCCGAGGCGCCCGGCCCTGACGCCGGCAACGACAGCTGGGCGCGTCCCGCCGGCCGGCCCGATGCGCCGGCCGATATCAAGGCCCTTGCCGTGACCCAGCTGGTGGTGCCGGAACGCGCCCCGGACTGCGATACCGACCTGCAGAGCCAGGTCTCCCCAAACGGCGACCCATGGCCGGCCCAGTCCGGCTACATCGACGGCTACCCGGTCGGCAACCAGGGCGAGGAGATGCAGGTCCTGATCGACAACAGCGACAACCCGGCGCCGGTGCTGGTCAAGATCTACGATCTCGACCGCCATTCCAACGTGCGCCATGCCTACGTGCTCGGCCGTACCAAGTTCGTGATCGACAAGCTCTCGGCCGGCAAGTACGAGGTGCGCTACCAGAACATCCTGGTCGGCGGCACCCGCGCCGAATGCGCCACCGGCCGCCGCGGCGCATTGCGCCAGGCCGCCGCGCGCCAGCCGGACGCAGAGCCACATCCTTAATTTGCGCAAAATATGTGGTTTTTCGCGACATTTTGTCGCGCCGGGGACTGTTGAATTCAAGAAATTTGTTCCCTGGACGTAATATACTCGTCAGACCTCCGCGGGCCCATGCAGCCCGCCGGCCCATCGCAGGCACACAGAAAAACAGCGGAACACCGGGATATGAATGAACTTGACGGCCTCAATGCGCTGATCATCGAGCCGCATGCCGGGATGCGCGCGACCATCCACAACATGCTGACCCTGTGCGGTTTGAGCAAGGTCGACCACGCCGGCAGCTCCAACCAGGCGGTCAAGCACCTCGGTACCAAGGCTTACGACCTGATCTTGTGCGAATACGCGCTCGAGGGCGGCCAGGATGGCCAGCAACTGCTCGAGGACATCCGCCACCACAAGCTGATGCCGCTGTCGACCATGTTCTTCATGGTCACCGCCGAGGGCGACTACGGCAAGGTCGTCAGCGCCGCCGAGCTCGGTCCGACCGACTACATCCTGAAACCCTTTACCGCCGACCGCCTGCTCGACCGCATCGCCCGGGCCCTGGAAAAGCGCAACATCTTCTTGCCGGTCTACCAGATGATGGAGGCCGGCAACCAGCGCGACGCCATCGACGCCTGCCTGGAAGGCGAGGCCAGGCATCCGCGCTACCTGGTCGACTTCATGCGCCTGCGTGCCGAGCTGCACATGTTCCTGGGCGAGCCGGACGAGGCCGAGCCGCTGTACCGCAAGCTGATCGAGACCAAGGCAATCGCCTGGGCGCGCCTGGGCCTGGCCAAGACCCTGTTCCTGCGCGAGCGCTATGGCGAAGCCCAGGACATCCTGGAAAACCTGGTCGACAGCAACAAGAACTTCGTCGATGCCTATGACTGGCTGGCGCGCACCCACGAGGCGGTCGGCGAGCTGGACAAGGCACAGGCCGTGCTGCTGGATGCCGTCGGCGTCTCTCCGCATGCGGTGCGGCGCCTGCGCAAGCTGGGCGAGACCGCGTTCGAAGCCGGCGACCACGACACCGCCGAAAAGATCCTCAAACAGGTCGTGAGCAAGGCCAAGTATTCGGAATTCCGCGATCCGCAAGACCACGTGCGCCTGGTGCAGGCCCTGGTGCGCAAGGGCGATCCGGTGCAGGCCGCGGCCGTGATCCGCGACCTCGACAAATCGATGGCCTTCCAGAAGCATACCGGGCTGTGCAGCGCGATCGCTTCCAGCATGGTGCACGAGTACACCGGCAACGACACCCGACTGAACGAAGCCCTCACCAGCGCCCTGGCCGCCAGCCGCGATGCGCCCGAGCTGCGGCCCGAGCTGAAGCTGGAGCTGGCCCGGGTCGCCATCGAGAACCGGATGGAAGAGGGCGCGGCCGAGGTGGTGCGCGACGTGATGCGCAATGCCCGGGACGGCGCCGCGGTGGCGCGCGCGATGGCCGTGTTCGAAAAGGCCGGGCAGGGCGAACTGGCCCAGCAACTGGCCATGGAAAGCCGCCAGCAGGTGGTCGACCTGGTCGCCGCCGGCGCCGCGTGCGCGAAGGAGGGCGACTTCAAGGGCGCGGTGGCGCTGATGCAGGAAGCGGTCAGGAAGTTGCCGGACAACCCGCAAGTCGCGTTCAACGCCGCATTGGCGGCGCTCAAGTGCCTGGACAACAGTGGCTGGGACGAGCGTCTCGGCCAGCAGGCGCTCGGCTACATCGGTGCGGTGCGCCGGCTCGATCCGGTCAACCCGAAATTGCCGGCCCTGGCCAAGCTGCACCAGCAGATCCTCAAGAAATACGACAAAGGCCCGCGCCTCAAGAAAGCCGGGTAATCGATGATGAACGCTCCGGACGCCGTCGCGACCGACCCTCGCCGCGTGCGCGCCGCGCTCTTGAACAAGGTGTGCGGCGACGAAGACATGTTTGCGCTCGGCAGCTCGGTCGCGCGCGTGGTGCAGATGGCCTCGTCGGACGACCAAGGCACGCACGACCTGGCGTATTACGTGCTGTCCGACGTCGCCCTGACCCAGCGCATCCTGCGCCTGGCGAACACGGTCAAGTACCGCACCGCGTCCGGGACCTCGGTGACGACGATCTCGCGCGCCATCGCCCTGCTCGGCTTCGACAACGTCAAGACGACCGCGCTGGCCATGCTGCTGGTCGACGCGCTCGGCAGCAGCGATCACGTCTACAGCGTGCGCGTGGAACTGGAAGCCTCGCTGTGCGCCAGCCTGGTCGGGCGCGAGATGGCGCGCCACAGCTTTTACCAGGGCGCCGAGGAAGCCTCGATCGGCGCGCTGTTCAAGAACCTGGGCCCGCTGCTGGTGGCCTCGCACGCGCACGAGCGCTACCGCGAGATCGCGGCCCTGGCCGCCACCGGCAAGCACACGATGGCCCAGGCCGCGCAGATGATCCTCGGCTGCAGCTACGACGCGCTGTCGGAGGCGGTGCTGGGCGAGTGGAAGATCCCGGACGTGATCCTGCGCGCCCAGCGTCCGCTGGGCGAAGGCACGCTGAAGCTGGCCGTCAACCGCGGCGAATGGATGCGCCAGGTCGCCTCGTTCAGCCTGGAGGTGGCGCGCATGCTGGCGCACGGCGCCGACCCGGCCGGCACGCCCCAGGCGCGCAGCCTGCTGGCGCGCTACGGCAGCGCCCTGAACCTGGACGCGGGCCAGCTGGACGACTTGTTCGGCAACGTGGCGCGCGAGATGACCACGCTGCTGCAGAGCATGAACATGGAGCCGGTGCCGCGCCAGGCGCCCGCGCCGCAGGACGAGGCGGGCGGCCTGCCGAACGTGCTGGTGCTGGCCACGCTCGGCGCCGCCGGGGAAGAGGGTGGCGCCTGGCCGAGCGGCAAGCCGAAGCATGCGCGCGACCTGCTGCTGGCCGGCGTGCAGGACGTGACGCAGATGCGCGCCTCCGGCCAGGGCAAGGTCAACGACGTGGTGCGCGCCGTGCTCGAGACGCTCTACACGGCGATGGGCTTTCGCTTCGCGACCGTGGTGCTGAAGGATCCGAAGGCCGGCCAGTACCGCGCCCGCGTGGTTTTCGGCGCGACCGAGGCGCGCCAGCAGTCCGGCTTTGCCTTCCCGCTGGGGTCCAGCCGCGACATCTTCCATCTCGCCATGGAAAACGATGCCGACCTGATGATCTCGGATGCGGGCAGCCCCAAGATCCGCGACCTGCTGCCGGGCTGGCACAAGGACCTGCTGCCGGATGCCAAGAGCTTCATCGTGCTGCCGCTGGTGCTGGGCAAGGTGCAGCTCGGCCTGTTCTATGCCGACCGCACCGTACCCGCGCCGGAGGGTGTGCCGCCGGATGAGACCGCCCTGATCAAGGCCTTGAAAGGACAGGTGCTGGCTGCGCTGGCCGGCGGCGCCTGAAGTACCACCGTCGTCCACGCCACCACCGTCGTCCCCGCGCAGGCGGGGACCCAAGTTTGCCGGTATGTCGGCAGTTCGGGCAGAACCCGGACCCCCGGCTTCGCGGGGCTGACGAGCGTCTTATTCAACTTTCTTTTACTTCTCACCAAACAGCCCTTGCGGACTTGCAGTTGGGTCGCTACAATCACGCCCCGAAGCAACAGCAACTATGTGAGCTGAATCAGAAGAAGTAGATTTAGTTGACAGAAGCTTGTTTGTTCTTCATACTCTGCGGTTCTTCGCGGTGGGGTGGCCGAGTGGTTAAAGGCAGCAGACTGTAAATCTGCCCTCTCTGAGTACGCTGGTTCGAATCCAGCCCCCACCACCAAATGCGTTGATCGTGTAGTGAATCGAATAGTTGTAGAGTTGAAGCGGTACCTCGTGCGGGTGTAGCTCAATGGTAGAGCTGAAGCCTTCCAAGCTTATGACGAGGGTTCGATTCCCTTCACCCGCTCCAGTTTCAAATAAGCCCTTGTAGCTCAGTGGTAGAGCACTCCCTTGGTAAGGGAGAGGCCACGTGTTCAATCCACGTCAAGGGCACCAGAATTTAAAACGGCAGTCGCAGTACTCGACCGTCAGGCGTGCCTGGTAATTTCATATATCGTTAGGATCTTAGGAGTCAAGAATGGCAAAGGAAAAATTCGAACGGACCAAGCCGCACGTCAACGTCGGCACCATTGGTCACGTTGACCACGGCAAAACCACCCTGACGGCTGCAATCGCAACCGTTCTGTCGAAGAAATTCGGCGGT
>CAJYQM010000020.1 GCA_913777025.1 uncultured Massilia sp.
GACCTGGGAGAGGCCGTGAACGCCGCCGTCACCCAGGTGCTGGGCAACAAGCCGGGTCTGGTCTGGCTGGTCACGAACAATCGCAACAGCCCGAACAACGACCAGGCGACGAGCGCGCGCAACCGCGAATTCTATGCGCTGATCCACCGTGGCGCCGCCATCGAAAAGGCGCTGGCCTGGCCGCTGCGCATGCCGGTCCAGGGCCGGCATTACCGTGCCAATGGCCTGATGGTGTACGTGTTCGCGGTCGGGCGCGAAGGTGCGCGCGAGCTGGACCGGCTGCTGGCCGCGGGCCGCGTCCAGCGCGTGATCACCGAGCCGCCGGCGCGCCTGAAACCGCTGGACCGCGACACCGTGCGCCTGGTGCCGCGCAAGGTCGAGAACGCGCCCGGCGTCGACTTTTCGATGGATGCGAACGGCCTGCTGCGCGCCGACGTCGCGCCCGAGGCGCGCAGCCCGTCGGCCTCGGTGCGCTGGCAGCTGCAGAACACGATCTACCCCTACACCATCGCCGGCGGCACGCTGAGCGCGCGCTCGACGCTGGGTGGCGAGGAGCGCCCGATCCAGCTGGGAAAGAATGAAGTCGGCCGCCTGGCGCCGGGCCAGGCCGAACCGCTGGCCTCGACGCTGCAGCTGCCGGTGGCGCGCCTGCCAGGCAAATGGTCGCTGGCGGCGCTGCAGTCGGCCGGCTCGGCCTACGTGCTGCCGGGGCGGATCGAGGTGCATCTGCAGGGCCAGCGCCTGGAGCTGTCGCAAGCCTTCCGCGAGCGCATGGCGGCGCTGTTCCCGGGCGACCCGCTGCCGGACATCTTCACGCCGCCGGCCGACATCCAGGCCTCGACCGCCACGCTGCCGATCGAGGTGCGCGTGCATTACGGTTCGGGGCCGCTGGTGGCGGTGATCGGCGCGGCGCTGGCCCTGCTGGCCGCCGCGGCCGGCGCTGCCTACGCCTACGGCAGGCCGCGCCGCGTGGTGCTGACGGTGGAAGACGAGCTGCGCACCGTGCACACCCGCGCCGGCGCCACGCAACCGGTCTACGACAAGGCGGGCCAGCAGGTGGCGCGCTTGAAGACGACGTTGTTCGGTACCCGGCTGATCGACTTGCGCGAAGGCGCGCAGGTCAGGCTGGGACGATAAATAAAAAGGATTCCCATGCAAGATCAAAAGACCCAGCCCACCACGCCGCCAGGCGCCGCCGACCCGGGATTCAAGCTGCCGGGCCAGACCCCGGACGAAGGCCTGCCGAAGACCACGCCCGAGACGGCCCAGCAGCCGGTCGAGATCGCGCCCGGGGGCGCCACCAACCCGTCGGCGGCGCCGCTGCGCGACACGTCCGGGCGCGACCTGGCGATCGGCGGGGCGGTGTTCCTGGTCCTGCTGGTCATCTATTTTTTCGTGCGTAACGCCTACGTGCACCACCTGGTGGTGCGGCGCGTGTCGCCGTCGTCGGCGGGCAGCGCGGGTTGGCTGCTGTTCGTGGGGCTGGGCTTCCTGTCGCTGGCCGCGGTGCTGGCGATCATCAACGCCAGCAAATACCTGACACTGGCGATCACCGGGCCGCTGGTCGCGGTCGGTGTGGTGACCTTGATCGCGGCCTTGTTCGTCGGCCGGCGCTGATTTCGATAGGACTGAACGATATGGCAGATTTTCCCGATCCCTCGGCCCTCAATCGGAAGACCGAGTTAAAAGTCGACCTGCGGCCGACGCTGTTCATCGGCGCCGGCGGCACCGGCATGGAAGTCATGATGCGCATCCGCCGCCGCATCCTGTCGGCGGTGTGGAACCGCCAGCATCCGACCCGCGTCGAATCGATCGCCGACTTCCCGGTGGCGCGCTTCCTGCACTTCGACCTC
The DNA here is from genome assembly GCA_913777025.1 of uncultured Massilia sp. Lineage (GTDB taxonomy): Bacteria > Pseudomonadota > Gammaproteobacteria > Burkholderiales > Burkholderiaceae_D > Telluria. The sequence goes on from CAJYQM010000020.1 coordinate 1,854, forward strand.
GACAACAACGCCATCATCGACGAGGGCAAGTCGCAGCGCACCGACCCGTGGTTCGAGCTGGTCAAGCTGTCGGACGAGGAACGGCTGGTGGAGCCGCTCGACCTGCCTCAGTACCACGAGTCCGACGACAGCCTGGCGCGCTTTCCGTTGATTGAGAATTGGATGCCGCTGCGTCCCAAGAAGCTGCGTTCTCTGGGCATCGACCCGTCGAAAGGGGCGGGCCAGATCCGCGCGCTGGCGCGGCTCTATCTGTTCGACAAGTACCCCAAGCTGAGGGGACGCATCAAGGGTGCGCTGAATTTCCTGAGCAGTAACGCGGGCATCGAGCGCAAGGAGAATTACCAGCGCCTGGGCCTGCAGGTGGATACCAGCAAATTCCGCATCGTCGTCATCGCCTCCAACGCGGGCGGCACCGGGGCCGGCAGCGCGATCGACCTGGGCTGGATCGCCAAGGCCATCGCGCGCCAGGAGGTATCGGACAGCCAGGTCGACCTGGTGATGTTCCTGCCCTCGGGCTATGCCAAGGCCAACAAGGAACGTACCGAGGCGAATGCCTACGCGACCCTGATGGAGCTGGAAACCACGATGCGCGACATGAACGCGCAAGTGCGCTGGATGGACCCGGACAGCGTGGTCGGGCGCGGTACGCCTTTTGATGACGTGTATTTCGTCGACACCGCCAACCTGGCCAACAAGGCGACCCAGGACGTGAAGGACGTCTACCAGATGGTGGCCGACACCCTGTTCGAGGATTTCGCCTCGGCCGACTTCGCCAACCGCAAGCGCTCGGTCGCGGTCAACCAGCAGCAGCACAAGCTCGGTCCCTACAACCCGCGCGTGCCGGAAACGCGTTTCGGAGACATGCGCCTGTCCTATTCGAAGGTGTATTCGGCCTTTGGGCAGTCCGTGCTCGATACCCAGCAAAGCCTGCGCGACGACATCCGCGCCTACGAACTGGCGGGGCTGATGGTGAAGGCCTTTTTCGGCCTGGCCGGCAGCGATGGCGGCCAGGCGCGCCGCGCCGCGGACGCCGAGCGCGATGCCTTCATGCGCGAGCAGATGGGGATGAGCGAGCATCCGTTCTCGGAGTTCCCGGACTTCCGCAAGGGCACCGTCGACGTCACGCCTTTCCAGGAATACGCGCTGACCGACATGCTCCTGCTCGACCGCGACCAGCGCTCGCTGCTGGAGCGGGTCGAGAGCAAGGTGCAGCTCGAGATCGACCGCATCATGGCGTCCTACGACCTCAAGCTGTGGCGCGAGAAGGTGGTCGAGCTGCTGCCTAACCTGGAGCGCGACGCCATCCGCGAAGCCGGCGCCACCGCCGAGACCAGCGAAGACCGCATCAAGCGCCACACGGGTGAGTTGCTGGCCAACCTGCGCCTGAACGTGCGCGGGCGCCTGTACATGCTGCTCGACGACCGCAAGCAGGGCGGCCTGGAATTCGTGCTGTCGCTGCTGGAACAGGTCAAGGCACGCCTGGCCCAGCGCGACCTGGCGCAAGTCCAGCGCAACGGCAAGCGCTACCGCGACATCCGCGACGCGCTGCGCACGCGCCAGGTCGAGGAGTCGCTGAACAACCTGACCCAGGCCGCGAACCGCCTGTTCGGCAAGGATGCCCAGGCGCGCGAGGTGATGAACCACCTGAAGCGCGATATTTCCGACTTCCTGCGCTTCCACCTGTTGGCAGTGGCCGCCGGGCAGGCGGTCGAGGTCATGCACAGCATGTCGGCCTGGCTCGGCAACCCGCAGGCGCCGGACGAGCACGGCCAGGTGCAGTGGAGCGGCGTCGCCGGCGAATTCCAGGAAGGCCGGCGCGCGGTGCAGGCGATGCTGAGCGCCGTCGACCAGCGCATCGGCCAGCTGCGCGCCGACGCCCGCCACGACCACGCCACCTACATCAAGCTGGCCAGCGACATCCTGCCGGAACCGGTGCGCCTGACTGGGGACGTCGACGGCTGGAGCGAGGAAGTCCTGATGGAATTCGGCGGCTCTGCGCGCCTGTTCCCCCAGCTTGGCGACGAACGCCTGCGCGCTGACCTGCTGCTGAAACTGTTCCGCCGCGCCCAGACCCACCTGTCGGCCGAACAGGTGGCGGGCGCCGAGCCGGTCGATCCGCTGCTGGAACGCCTGGGCGCGATGTCGCCGCAGGAGCGCCACCGCGTGTTCAGCGAATGGATCCGCAGCGCCATGCCCTGGATTAACGCGCGCTTCTCGGCCGAGTTCACGCCCAGCGCCGACCAGTTCAAGTGCTTCATCGGCGTCGGCGACCCGGTCGCCTGGCGCCGCATGGAAGCCGAGATCCGCGCCGCCGTGCCCACCGGCTTCTTCCACGGCGACCTGGTCTCGATCGTCAACACGGGCGTGGCGGGCAGGGCCGTGTGCTACATCGAATTGTCCGGCTACCCGATGACGGTGCTGCGCGGCCTGCCGACCTGGCGCGCGTCCTACCAGATCGAGAACCCGAAGATCCCGACCCACCTGCACTTCGACGCCACGCGCTACCGCCATCCGATCTCGCCGTCGATGGACGAATTGAACCGCCTGGCCGACGACTACGAATGGTTCTTGCAGGCCGTCGCCCTGGGCGTGGTACGGCGCAAGCACGACGCCGGCGACCGCGAAGCCAGCTTCCAGCCGCGCGGGCAATACCTGTTCGAGGTCGAGCCGGGCAGCGGCGAATGGCTCCAGATCGGCAACGAGTATGCGATCCGCTCGAACGGCCTGCCGCCATACTACCGCGAGCAGGTGATCGCCGCCGTGCGCAAGCGCTTGGCCGCGATGGGACCGCACCAGCTGGCGCTGCTGGCGGCGCTGATGCGCCACTACCAGCTGCGCGTGTACGAGCCCAAGCTCGAAGTCGACGAGACCGGCGCCCAGCTGCCGTCGCCGTCGCTGCCGAACATCACGGCGCGGCGCCTGTACGACCAGTGGTTCCGGCGCGCCGTCACGCTCGACCCGACGCTGTCGCCGGCCCAGGTCGAGGCCGCGCTGGCCCAGATCGACAACTGGAGCGAGACCGTGCCCGATTCCGCCAGCGACGCCTACAACTGGGAAGTCGAGCGCGCCGTCGACAAGCGCGTGATCAAGCCGGATTTCCTGGCGGCGGACGCGCGCGCGGCGCAGGTGCTGGAGCGGCGTGCGGTGGCGGCAGGTGCACCCACGGCCGCGGGGTCGCCCGCCGCTGGAGCGCCAGCCGCCGGAACGCCGCTCGATCCGAGCATCGGCGGCGGCAATGGCGCTCCTGCCGCCTTCGTGGTGAGCCCGACGCCACTGGCAGGCGCCACGGCTGGGATCCCGGCCGGGACCGCGGCGGCACCGGGTGCGAATGCCTTCGTGGTCGGCGCCACGCCGAACGGCGCGCGCTACAAGCTGTTCGTCGGCGGTGCCCAGCGCGGCCCGTATGCGCAGGAAGAGGTGGTGCAGCTGCTGCTGCGCGGCGAGATCGACCTGGGTACGCGCGTCTGGAACATGCAGTGGAATCCGCGCCAGGACAAGTGGAAGACGGTGGGCGAGATCCCGGAACTGGCGGGTGCGCTCGACAGCGCGATCCCCGACCCGGAGGACGAGATCCCGGATCCGGAATAAAGGAATGAGGAACAAGGGAGCATTGTGCAAGAAGACGTGATCTACCGCTGCATCAACCCGGCTTGCGCGCGTCCGATGCCGCGCCGGGTGAACTTCTGCCCGTGGTGCGGCACCGCGCAGGGGCAGGCGGTGCCGCGTCCCGGCCCGGCGCCGTCGCCAGGGCGCGAAGCCGCCGTGGCCGCGGCCGCCGGTGCCGGTGCGGAAGCCGCCGCCGCCATGTCGGGCTGGACCGAGGTGCCGCTGCCGCCGGAAGTGCAGGCACCGCCGGCGCGTGCCGGCGACACGGCGGCCACGGCGCCGGGCACCTCCACCGGCCGCACCCCGGCCGCAAACCCAGTCAATCCAGCCAGTGCCGCCAATACAGCCGGTGCAGCCAATACAGCCGGTGCAGCCAGTGCAGCCAATACAGCCGGCACAGCCAATCCCTCGGCCACGCCGGGCACCTTCGCCGCCCGCACGGACCCGGACCAGGCTGGCGCACGCGACCCGGCGCCGCCAGGCGCCAGCGGTTTCGGCCACGCCTGGGGCCGGGGAAAGAACAGCGCACCGCAAGGCCAGGAAGTGCCGCTGCCGCCGATCCCGGCCCGCCCGAAGCAGCGCAAGCCCGTGCAGCTGCGCTGGTGGATCCTGGCGCTGGCCATCCTGTGGGCCGTATGGCTGTGGGCCAAGCCGTCGTCGAAGAAGATCGACCAGCGCATCGACCGCGCGGTGGCGCTGGCGCGCGAGTGCAAGGGCAACGAGGCCCAGGCCGAACTGATCGCGCTGCGTTCGAGCCGCGCCACGCCGGCGCAGCTGGAAAAGCTGCAGAAGTCCTTGAACGAGGAAGCCGCCACCTGCACCCGGCGGCGCCAGCGCAACAAGGCCTGGAGCGAAGCCAGCGCCGCGGCCGAGGCGGCGCTGGTCACGGGCAGCGTGGACAAGGCGCGCACGCGCCTGCAGGGTTTCATCCGCCGCTGGGGCGAGGATGGCAAGACGCGCGCGTTGAAGGAGAAAATCGACGAGGCGGCGGACCGCCAGCATCCGCTGGCGGTGCCGCCGGGGCAGGCCTAGCGGCGCGCCCCCTTCACTGCCTCAGTGCCTTATTTTCCTGATTTGCCGGCGGCGATCCACTTGTCCACCTGCGCCTGCAGGATCGGCAGCGGCAGGGTGCCATCGCCCAGCACCACCGCGTGGAATTGCGGGAAGCTGAACTTCGGCCCCAGTTCCTTCTGCGCCCTGGCGCGCAGTTCCAGGATCTTCAGCGCGCCGATCTTGTAGGCCAGCGCCTGGCCCGGCCACACCATGTAGCGCTCGATCTGGTTGGACGCTTCCGCTTCACCGTACCCCAGGTTCTCGCGCGCGTAGGCGATCGCCTTTTCGCGCGACCAGCCCTGGGCGTGCATGCCGGTGTCGACCACCAGGCGCACGGCGCGCAGCAGTTCGTCGTTCAGGTGGCCGAACCAGGCGGCCGGGTCGTCGTACAGGCCGAAGTCGCGGCCCAGGGTTTCGCAGTACAGGGCCCAGCCTTCGCCATAGGCCGCCGCGCTCGGGTGCTCGGTGAAGAACTTGCGGAAGTCCGGCAGCGGCAATTCCTTCAGCAGCGCCGCGTGCAGGTGGTGGCCCGGCACGCCTTCGTGCAGCAGCAGCGTCGACATGCCGACGGTGCTGTACTGGCGCGGGTCGTTGACCACGGCCCAGAACACGCCCGGGTGCGAACCGTCGGCGGCGACCGGGGTGTAATGGTCGGAGGCGGTGGCGCGCGTCAGTTCCGGCTCGAGCTGGATGCTCAGCCTGGCCTTGGGCAGCAGGCTGAAATAGGCGGGCAGCTTGCCTTCGACCGTGGCATAGATCTCGCGGTAGCGCGCCAGCACTTCCTGGTCGGTCTTGAAGGGCTTGTACTTCGCTTGCTCCTCGACCCAGTGCGGGAAGCGCGCCAACGGGCCTTCATAGCCCATGCGCGGCGCCAGCGCCGTCATCTGCTGGCGGATGCGCGCCACTTCCTTCAGGCCCAGCGCGTGGATCTCGGCGGGTGCCAGGTCCAGGTTCGTGTTGTTGCGGATGCGCGCCTGGTACCAGGCGGCGCCGTTCGGCAGCGCGCCGTAGCCGGCGGTACTGCGGCCGGCCTTCAGGTAATCGGTCTCGAGGAAGGCGCACAGGCGCGCCAAAGCCGCGTCGATGTCCACGGCGGCCTTGCGGTAGCCGGCGGCGAGTTCGCGCTTGTCCTGCTCCGGGAAGCCGGCCGGCAGGCGCTTGGCCGGCGAGTAGAAGACGCTGGCTTCCGGATCGCGCTGGCGCAGCTGACGGAACTGCGGCAGCATGCGCGTGGTGATGATCTTCGGCTGCACCACGCCCGTGCGGATGCCTTCCTTCATGTTGGCGATCGCCTGGTCGATCCAGGCCGGCAACTGGTCCAGGCGGCGCAGGTAGGCGCGGTATTGGGCGGGTGTCTCCAGCGGCTGGGAACCGGTGCCGCCGGCGTAGTTCGCCAGGTTGCTCGGCATGTTGTCGAACTGGTTCAGCGGCAGCAGGTGCTCGGGGAATTTCTCGAGGTCGAGCTGGGCGCCAATCTCGAACACGAGGATGTCGTGGTTCAGGCGCGCCTTGGGCGACAGCTTGCCGGTGTCGATCGCCTGGAGCTGGCGCAGCATCGCGTGGTTGTCGGCCAGGTATTGGGCACGCACCTTGGGCGCGATCGCCATGCCGAGCTGGTCGTCGTAGCGGCTGTCGCCATTGGCCGTCGCATACAGCATCGGGTCGAAGCGGGCGCGCAGGTCGTAGAAGCGCGCGGCGACCTGGTCGACCTGTTGTTCAGCGCCCTGGGCGGTGGCCGCGGCCGGCGCTTGCGCGAATGCGGCAGGCGCTTGTGCGGCGAGGAGGGAGGCGGCCAGGACGGCGGCGCGCAGCGGCCGGGCGATCGGGTTCATGCTGATCCTTCTTGAATGAGATGCCGGGAAGGATACAACAGCGCGCCGGGCGGGCAAAAAAAAAGCGTCCCGGAAGCCGGGACGCAAAGGATGATCGGAGAGATCAGCTAAAACAGGGTTCAGCGGCGGCGCATGCTGGACAAGGCCACGCCGGCCAGGATCACGGCGAAGCCCAGCCCGTGGTACAGGTGCGGCGCCTCTTTCAGGAGCGGCCAGGCGGCCAGCGTCGCGAACAGCGGAATCAGGTACAGGCTCATGCTGGCGCGTGCCGGGCCGGCCAGGGACACCAGGCGGTCGAAGCAGAAGTAGGCGCCCAGGCTCGGCACGATGGCCAGGAAGCCCAGTGCGACGTACAGGCGGCCGTCGCCGAAATTGGGCACCGTGCCGCTGGCGGCTTCCAGCGCGGCGAACGGCGCCAGCACCAGCGCGCCGCCGGCGATCAGCGAGGCCAGCTTGACGGTGCTCGGCAGCGGCGGCAGCGGGACGCGCTTGTTGAAGACGGTGTACAGCGCCCAGCCGCAGCCGGCCAGCACCACCCACAGGTCGCCGCGGCCGAATTCGAGCTGGCCGAGGCTGGCCGGGTTGCCCTTGGAGAGCACGATCAGCACGCCGAAGATGGCCAGCAGCATGCCGCCGGCCTGCTTGCGCGACAGCGGCGCTTTCCAGACCAGGGTCTCGATCAGGGTGACCAGCGCCGGGCAGGCGGCAAAGATGATGCCGATGTTGGCCGCGCTGGTGTGGCGCGCGCCGATGTATTGCGGTGCAACGGCCACGCCCATGCCCAGGCTGGCGAGCAGCAGGATGCGGGTCCAGTTGGCGCGCAGGGTCTGGCGCAGTGCCCACATGCGCGGGCCGACGGTCGGAAGCAGGACCAGGAATGCCAGCGCCCAGCGGCCGAAGGCCAGGAAGACCGGCGGGATGGCGGCACTTTCGGCCCAGCGCGCGACGACCAGGTTGGCGGCGAACAGGGCGGGGGCGGCGAACATGAGCGGCAACTCGGTGGACTGGGCATTGCCCTGGTAGCCCAAACCGGCCCGTGAAACTGCTTCAGACACGAAAACTCCTCAATGGATGGCTGAGAATCCCGGCGCCGCAGTCCCGGATAGGGACATGCGCGCCGCGTCATGGTGCGCTGCATCAACGCCCGGGCATGTTAAGCGAACGCGGCTGGAATGTGCTTGTTTTCGATAGCGGTAACAGCACCGTTTTTGAAAGGAATGTCTTCGAAAATGCTAAAATGAAGATAATCCTTAAATATTTTTCTCTGAACCGATAAGGAAGTGCTGCCATGAAAGATGGCCACCTCGACGACACCGACCGCAAGATCCTGCGCACCCTGAGCCAGGACGGCCGCATCAGCAACCAGAAGCTGGCCGAGACCGTCAACCTGTCGCCCACGCCGTGCTGGCACCGCGTCAAGGCGCTCGAGGAAGCCGGCTACATTACCGGCTATGCGGCGATGCTCGACCAGCGCGCGCTGGGCGTGCCCGACACCGTCATCATCGAAGTCACGGTCGACCGTCACGACGACGAGATCTTCAAGGCGTTTTCGGATGCGCTGGCCGAGTTGCCGGAAGTGATGGAAGCCTATCTGCTGTCGGGCGAATACGATTACCTGATCAAGGTGGCGGTGGCCGGGACCGAGGGTTATGAACGCTTCCTGCGCCAGAAGCTGTACAAGCTGCCTGGCGTCAGGCATACACGCTCGACGTTCACATTGCGCTGCCTCAAACGTGCTCCGTCTGTGACACCCTGATCATTGTCGTCAGACGAAGTCGAACCCAGCCGCACGATTCGGTTTGACGTATGTATGAAATCGGACTATATTTTCCGCTCAAGTTTGGAAACGTTTCCACTTTCCACGCCAGCTTCCCGACATCATTCAAGACCAACCCGAGTTGGCAAGGCATGGCGACGCCAGGGGCGCCGCCATATTTTTGAAATGGAGAAGAGGAGTCGCAGTGAATAACCATAACGAAATGCGTCAGGCAAAGTGGAAACCGATCCCGTCGCTGGCCGCCGGCCTGCTGCTGGCCTGCGCGGGCCATGCATCGAGCAGCGTCACCAGCCCGGCCATCGGCCAGCTGATCTGGTCGGAAGAATTCAATGGCGCCAGCCTGAACACGGGCACTTGGACGCCCACCGACGGCAACGGCTGTTCGATCAACCTGTGCGGCTTCGGCAACGCCGAGCTGGAGTACTACAGCCCGAACAACCTGTCGATCGCCGACGTGCCCTTCGAGCCGGGCACGCGGGCGCTGGCGATCCGCGCGCAGCGCCAGACCGTGGGCAGCAACCTGTTCACGTCCGGGAAGATCGACACCAGGGGCAAGGTGCAGGTGCAGTACGGGATGATCGAGGTGCGCATGGCCACCCCGAACGTCGCCACCGGGCTGTGGCCGGCCGCCTGGCTGCTGGGCACGAGCGCGCAGACCTGGCCGCGCAACGGCGAGATCGACATCATGGAGATGGGGCACAAGGCCTCCTCGCGCACGGCGGCCGGTTCGCCCGGCGCGAACAACTACGTGGGCTCGAACGTGATCACCTGGCAGCAGGCCGCCTGCGTGCCCGGCAACGAGAGCTGCGCCGCCTCGACCGCCTGGCAGACCAAGAGCTGGTACGTGGCGCCGACCTCGCTGGCCAACCGCTTCGTCACCTACCGCCTGTACTGGCTCGATAACGAAATGCGCTTCTCGGTCGTCGACAACGGCGTCGAGCGCAACATGTACGACGCGCCGCTGCCGGTCAATTCGACGGCCCTGCAGGCGCCGTTCTACTTCCTGCTGAACCTGGCCGTGGGCGGCAACTTCACCGACGCCGCGACGGCCGACCAGGTCACAGCGCCGTTGCCGGCCACGATGTACGTCGACTACGTGCGCGTGTACCAGCTGGACGGCAAGGGCACGGTCAAGCTGGGCAACCAGACGGTGCCCGAGGTGGCCGGCAAGTTTGGCGTGTTCACCGACAACACGCCCGTCAATGCCAAGCTGGTGGCCGGCACCTCGTCCGACATCTTCCTGTGGAACAGCGCTTCCAGCGGCGCCGGCAACACCGCGCCGGCCGAGGGCAGCAACGTGATCGCCTGGAACTACACGGCGCCCGGCCAGTGGTTCGGCGGCGGCGTGCAGGCGCGCCAGGCGCGCGACCTCACCAACTACCGCAACGGGAGCCTGAAGTTCCGCATCAAGATCCCGGCCAACGTGTCCTTCAATATCGGCGTCGGCGACACCTACACCAACCAGAACTGGGTCAACTTCCCGGCCAGCACCACCGCCTATGGCCTGGTACGCAACGGTGACTGGGCCACGGCGACGATCCCGGTCTCGACCCTGATCGGGCCGAAGGTGGCGCTGCAATCGCTGCTCGACGTCTTCATGATCTCGAGCGACGCCAACCGGCTGCCGGCGTCGGCCTTCCAGTTCGCGATCGACGACATCGTGTTCGACTCCGGTACCGGCAGCACCACGCCGCCGCCGTCCAGCACGACCTCCGTCACCCAGACCTCGAGCACGACGCTGCAGTTCACCGCGGCCACCGGCAGCTGGGCCGATGTGCACTACACGGTCGACAACGGCGCCCAGCAGAACGTGCGCATGCGGCTCGACGGCGGCACCAGCACCTACAGCGCCGGCGGCCTGAAGATCGGTGACGTGGTGCGCTACAGCTTCACCTACTGGGATGCGGCGCGCAACTTCGCCGTCGACACCGCCCAGCAGAGCTACACCATGAAGTAAGCGGCACCTGTCCTCCTCCCATGCCAAATAAGGTGTATATTTGACAACAAAAGGAGGAGGACATGCCATGAACCGTACAAGCATAGCGATCGCCTTGCTGGCCGCCACCCTGCTGGCCGGCTGCAAACAATCCAGCGAGACCGGCGTCGGCCCGGCCCAGCAGGCCGGCAAGGCCATCGACGACGCCGGCGCAAAAGTCGCCGGCAAGGTGCAGGAGCAGGTGGAGAAGGCCGACGCCGCCGCGCAGCAGGCGCGCGAGCACGCGAAGGAAGCGACCGAGCAGGCCAGAGGAAACCTCGACAAGGCGACCGAGGCGGTGGGCAAGAAAGTGGAAGAGGCCGGCGAGAAGATCCAGCAGGCGGCGCACTGACGCCCTGATCCCGGACTTCAGGAAACCGCGCGCAACTCCGGCACGTTGCCCAGCACGATCGACATGTCGACATGCCCGGCGCGCCAGGCCGTCTCGATGTCCTGCTCGATTTCCTGTATTGCCGCATCGTCGGTGCGCTTGAAGCCGCGCACGCCGTAGGCGCGGTCGCGGCCGTGGCCCTTGGCCAGGTACAGGGCCATGTCGACGACGTTGACGGCGCGCTCCCACGAGACGTCGCCGCGCACCAGCGGGAAGGGCGCGAAGCCGATCGAGACCCTGGCCGACAGGGACGTGCCCTGGTAGTCGACGGTGCGCGCCGGGATGCCGGCGAGCAGGCGGCGCGCGACCTCGTCCAGGCCGCCGCGCGGGACCGCCGGCAGGAAGGCCAGGAATTCCTCGCCGCCCCAGCGCACGATCATGTCGGTCTCGCGCAGGATGTCGCGCAGGGCGCCGGCGATCTCGCGCAGCACCGCGTCGCCGGCGCCGTGGCCCCAGGTGTCGTTGATGTGCTTGAAGTGGTC
>CAJYQM010000021.1 GCA_913777025.1 uncultured Massilia sp.
GTGGCGCGCGGCGGTGCCGACACGCTGCCCGGCGTGCCGCTGTTCAGCCTGGGCGGCGCGGGTGACGTCAGCCTGTACCTGCGGGATAACGTCGCCATCGACGCCAATGGCCAGCCCTTGCCGCAGACGGGCAGCTATACCGCGTCCGGGGCGCGCATCCTCGAGGCGGCGGCGCCCTACCTGCCGCCCGCTTTGGAGCCGCTGCCGGCCGCGCGCCTGGAGAACGCGATCTACATGAGCGCCGGCATGCGGCCCTGGGCACGCGATCCGATCGACTTCAAGATCATTTCCGACGTCGCCGAAGGACGCGGCCATATCGTCGACTCGGAAGCGCAATCGAGCGGCTACCCCGCATATGCGCCGACTCGCCGCGCCTTCGATCCGGCCGCGTGGAACCTGGCCGACATGTCGCCGAAGACCGGGTGGGACGCGCTGTTCCGCTAAGGAGCACTGGCCACTTCAGAAAGTGGCCTGAATACAACGGTTAACTGGCTGGACCAGATTACCGGTGTTCGCGCTAACAGAAAACGAGTTACGGATGAGATGCCATCACGAACGCCGGCGTTGGACGAACATGCACCACGCATGAAACTGGTCTTGTGCGCACACGCGAGAAAGTTATTTGTATTTACCTTGGATTACAGCAATATGTCATTGGCTTATTTGCATTGCTGTAAAACAAAACCAACGTAAAACAAACAGGAGACCCCGCATGCACCGCCACAAGCTTCCGCTCAAGCACACCATCCTCGCGTCGGCCCTGCTGGCCATCGGCGCCACAAGCCACGCACAGGACACGCCGGGCAGCGCCCAGACCGTGGTCGTGACCGGCCTGCGCGCTTCGCTCGAAAGCGCCCTCAACGCCAAGCGCACCGAAAACAGCATCGTCGACGTGGTCAAGGCCGAGGACATCGGCAAGTTCCCGGACACGAACCTGGCTGAATCGCTGCAGCGCGTGCCCGGCGTGGCGATCGACCGCGATGCCGGCGAGGGCCGGAGCATCACCGTGCGCGGCCTCGGCGCCGACTTCACGCGCGTGCGCATCAACGGCATCGAGGGCCTGGCGACCACCGGCGGCACCGACAGCTCGGGCGGCAACAACCGCGGCCGCGGCTTCGACTTCAACGTGTTCGCTTCCGAGCTGTTCAACTCCCTCACGGTGCGCAAGAGTTCCTCGGCCGAGATCGAGGAAGGCTCGCTCGGCGCCACCGTCGACCTGCAGACCATGCGTCCCTTCGACGCGCCCAAGCGCGGTTTCAACGCCACCGTCATGGCCAAGGCCCGCTACAACGACATCGCGAAGAAGACCGACCCGCGCGCCGCTTTCATGCTGTCGAACACCTTCAACGACAACACGATGGGCTTCCTGATCTCGGGCGCCTTCTCGAAGCGTAACGTGCTCGAGGAAGGCTTCTCGACCGTGCGCTGGGATAACGGCCCCTCCTCCGGCGGCTGGTGCGCCCCGCTCGGCGCCGGCGTCACCTCCGCGAACTGCTCGGCACCGGTGGCCGGCTTCCCCACCGCCACCCGTCTGCCGGCCAGCGCCGCCGCCGCCAGCGCGTACAACACCGCCTCGAATGCCGCCAATTTCCACCCGCGCCTGCCACGCTACGGCCGCCTGACCCACGACCAGGACCGCGTCGGCCTGACCGCCTCGTTCGAGTGGAAGCCGATGCGCGGCACCCGCATCTCGCTGGACATGCTGTATGCCGACCTGTCGGCCACGCGCGAGGAAAGCTACCTGGAAGCGATCTCGTTCAGCCGCTCGGCCTCCCAAGGCGGCAAGCCGCAGACCTCGGTGGTGCAGGCGCAGTACGACGACAAGGGCCGCCTGCTGTACGGCGTCTTCAATGGCGTCGACATCCGCTCCGAGACCCGCTTCGACGACCTGTCCACCAAATTCACCCAGCCGACCCTGACGGTGGCGCACCGCATCAGCGACACGGTCGACATGAACCTGCGCCTGGGGCGCGCCAAGTCGAAGTTCGAGAACCCGCAGCAGACCACGGTGACGCTGGATGCGCCGAACGTGAACGGCTACACGATCGACTTCCGCAACAGCGACCGGCTGCCAATCATCTCGTACCCGTTCGACCCGGCCGCCGCCAGCGGCGTACTGGGCGTCTACGGCGTGCCGGCGGGCGCCGCCAGCGTGACCACGGTCACTCCGAGCGAGATCCGGATCCGCCCGCAGGGATCGACCAACCAGAACGACGTGCTGCACCTCGACCTGGCCTGGCGCGCCACCGACACCTGGACCTTCAAGGGCGGCGCCGACCTGAAGACCTACAAGTTCAAGACCTACGAAGCGCGCCGCCCCACCAGCTCCGGGGAAGCGATCTACAGCCTGCCGGCCGGCACCAGCCTGTCCAGCGTGACGCGCGTGCTCTCCGGCTTCGGTTCGGGCCTCGACCTGCCCGCCGGCACCGCCACCAGCTGGCTGATCCCGGACGTGCAGGCCATCACCAAGCTGTACGACGCCTACTGCAATTGCCTCAAGAGCGGCCCGGCGGGCGGCCCCGGCGATTTCACGCTGACCTCGACCACCAACGGCAACGCGCGCGGCAACAACCGCGACATCAAGGAAGACGACAAGGGCCTGTTCCTGCAAGCCGACTTCGACAGCGAGGTGGGCGGGATTCCGCTGCGCGGCAACCTCGGCGGACGCTATGTGAAGACCAAGCTGACGGCGCAA
>CAJYQM010000022.1 GCA_913777025.1 uncultured Massilia sp.
CTTGCCCATCGCCTGGGTGGAACTCGTCATGGACTATCCCCTTTTACTTATTTCGCAGCGGCGGTCTGGGTGCCCTGGGTCTTCTGGCGCAGGTCGATCTCGACCACGGTCGACATGCCCGGTGCCAGGCGGCCGGCGTACTTCTTGAGGTCTTCCGGCTTGAAGGTGATCTTCACCGGCACGCGCTGGACGATCTTGGTGAAGTTGCCGGTCGCGTTATCGGCCGGCAGCAGCGCGAACTGGTTGCCCGAGGCCGGCGAGAAGCTGTCCACGCGGCCGATCAGCTCGTGGTCCGGCAGCGCGTCGACTTCGACCTTCACGGCCTGGCCGACCTGCAGGCCCGGCAGCTGGGTTTCCTTGAAGTTGGCGGTCACCCACACGTCGTCCTGCACGATGGCGGCCAGCTGCTGGCCCGGCTGGATGCGCGCGCCGACTTCGATGTTCTTCTTGCCGACGCGGCCGGTGACCGGTGCCACGATCTGGTTGTAGCCGAGCTGCTGCTTGGCGTCCTTCAGCTGGGCCTGCAGCACCTTGACTTGCGCCTCGAGCACGCCGCGTGCCGATTGGGCGGCGGCGATCTGGGCCTGGGCGGCGCTGGCATTGTCGCGGCGCGCGGTGACGTCGGCGTTGGCGCCGGCGCGCGCGGCGGTGGCGGCGTCCAGCTCGGCCTTCGACACGGCTTTCATCTGCGTGTTGTACAGCTGGCCGAAGCGCTCGGCGTCCTGGTTGGCGCGCACCAGGTTGGCCTGCGACTGCGCCACCTGGGCCTTGGCGGCCGAGGCCTGGGCCTTCGCCTGCTCGACGGCGGCGTCGGCCTGCACGATCTGCTGCTGCACGCTGGCGATCTGGGCCTGGATCTGCTCGACCTTGACGCCCTGGTCGGCCGGGTCCAGCTCGGCCAGCACGCTGCCGGCCTGCACCACCTGGTTGTCGTCGAACATGACCTTGGTCACGACGCCCGGGATGCGCGAGGACACCGGATGCACGTGGCCGGTGACGTAGGCGTTTTCGGTATCGACGAAGTTGGCGCTGCGGTACCACATGCGGCCGCCGGCTGCGAGTGCGGCGGCGGCGATGATGCCGACCACGATCAGCACGCGCTTCGGCGGCCCACTCTTGCCCGCGGCGGCGGGAACGCCTGCTGAGCCAGGAGCGCTGGGTGCACCAGGTGCGCCGGCCGGTTTCTGCTGAACCGTGGTTTGCGAATCTGCCATGAAGATGACTCCGAAGGAATAAAAAATGAAATGGGTTCATCGCATTATTCGACAAAGACTATCCGAAGTCAAGAAATGAAACGGTTGCATTTCATTTTGAAGTCGACTAGAGTGGAGCCATGGACAAACCCAAGCAAGACATCACCGACTGCGGCTGTCCCGGCAAGGGCGCGGGCCGCCCCAAGGCCGCCGACATCGAGGCGCGTACGCAGGAATTGCTGGAAATTGCCGGCGCACTGTTCCTGAAGAACGGCTATACCAAGACCAGCCTGGAATCGATCGCGCGCGCCGCCCACGTGGCCGTGCGCACCATCTACGTGAAGTTCGGCGGCAAGGAAGGCTTGTTGCGCGCGGTCCTGGCTGCCAAGCGCGACCGCTTCTTCCGCAGTCAGCCCATGGACACGGACACCCGCCCTTTCCGCGAGATCGTGGACGACTTCGCGCACCAGATGCATGAGCTGCTGGTGTCGCCGGAAGCGGCCGAGATGCAGCGCGTCGTGCTGGCCGAAGCGCCTACCGCGCCGGAACTGGCCGAAGCGTTCTGGAACGGCGGGCCGCGCCAGACCCGCGAGATGCTGGCGCGCTTCTTCGCCCGTCCCGACATCCGCGCCCAGATGCGGCCCGATGTGCCGCTCGACGTGCTGCCCGGCTTCCTGATGAGCTGTGTCGGCGGGGAACAGCTGAAGAGCCTGATTTGCCGGCGCCCGAAAAGCCCCGACGATGACCCGCTGCGCGAACTCGAGGCCCGGCTCGACCTTTTCTACCGAAGCGTGTTAATCTCCTGATAACGGCCGGGTCAATGTGCGCCATCGTACGGACCCGCCGCTACCCGACAGGCATGATGTGGTCTTTGAAGGAGGATGTCATGAACATAATTAAAAACACGGCTGTTCGCCGCAAGGAGGGTGCATGAGCAAGTCATCCCGTTACGAATGGCGAGACCAGCAGGCTGCGCTCCAGGAACGCATGAAAGGCTTCATCGCCAATCCCGGCAACGAGCAAATGGAAGCGGTCGTCGCTGAAATGCGCGCCTATGCCCAGGCTGCCCAGTCCGGCCAGATCGAGATCCCGCAGCGCTGGACCAGCTACAGCTGAACGCCGAGCACCCGACAACATGCCGCCCGGTTTCCGTGGCGGCATTTTTTTTGACATTGCACGCGAGAAGCAAAAAAAAGCGCCACCGTGAGGTGGCGCGAAGGGCAATGAAGTTGCCATGAAGTCGATAACGCAGGGATACGCAAAATATACGATCGAACACGCGGGACGTCCATGTTTTGCACCGCTATAATCGGCTAAAAAGCCATCATCAACGGTTCAAGAGCGGTTCATAATGCCCAGCAATCTTAATTCCGATCAGGAAAGCGCCACCATTGATCCGGGTGAAATGAGCTACCGCAGCGGCGCGGCGGCGCGCCTTGCCGGCCTGGCAGTGGAAACCCTGCGCGTGTGGGAACGCCGTTACGACTTGTCGGAAACGCGCCGCTCGGCACATGGACAGCGCCTCTACACAGCCCTGCAGGTACAACGCCTGGGGTTGCTGAAACAGCTGGTCGACCAGGGCCATCCGATCGGCCAGCTGGCGCGCCTGTCGATGGACGAACTGCGTACGCTCGGCGGCGGCCACCTGGCCGACACCAGCGCGCCGCCAAGGTCGATCGGCGTGGTCGCGATCGGTCCCGGCCTGGCTTGCAGGATCGCCGCCAGCCCCTACGAGACCCTACCGCTGAAGATCCTGGACAGTTGCGCGCAGCTGGCGACGCCAAGCTTTCCGCGTCCCGGCACGCAGGCCGACGTGCTGCTGGTCGCCCTGCCGGAGTTCGATGAGGCGGCCATCCCCGCAATCGCCGCGGCCGCGGCCGGCGCGCAGGCGGCGGCGACTGTCGTGCTCTACCGTTTCTGCTCGAGCGCGACGATCCGCGCGGTCCGCGCACAAGGATGGCTGATCGCGCGCCTGCCGTCGAACATGGGTGAACTCGTGCCCTTGTGCCGGCAGGCGCTGGCCGGGCAGCACTTGTCGCCCAGCCCGGTCCTGCAAGATCCGCCCAGCCCCCGCTTCGACGAGGAAACCCTCGCCAGGCTCACGACGGCAAGCAGCAGGCTGGCCTGCGAATGCCCGCGCCATATGTCGGAACTCTTGCTGATGCTCGGCAGTTTCGAGCGTTACAGTGCGCAATGCGCGTCACGCGACATCACAGACGCGCAATTGCACCGGGAACTTGGCGTTGCCGCAGGCCAGGCCCGGGCCATCCTGGAAACGGCGCTCGAGCGCCTGGCGCGCGCCGAAGGCATCCCGCTCTTCCCCTGAAGCAAGGCAGACAGCGCCGGCGCGCCGCATTTCGCACGCGCCTGGCGCAGCTGGCGCCGCCCGGCGCCGTTTCGTCGCATGCCGCCCCGGCGCGGTCCTTCCCTCCCTACAGTGTCCCCATCCCGACCACCTACACCGGAGCACACCATGAAGAACACGATCCGCACTGCCCTGCTGGCCCTGGCGATCAGCGCCCCGCTGGCCCACGCCGGCGACCTCACCCTCCACGTCGACAAGGTCCAGGCCGGTACCGGCACCGTCATGGTCTCCCTGTACGACAGCGCCGACACCTACTTCAAGCGCCCGGCGCGCGTGGCGCAAGTCCCGGCCAGCGAAGGCGCGACCACGGTGGTGATCCCCGGCCTGGCGCCGGGCGACTACGCCATCACGGTCTATCACGACGTCAATGGCAACGGCCAGCTGGAACGCAACCCGTTCGGCATCCCGACGGAACCCTTCGGCTTCGGCAACGACGCGCAGGGCGAGATGGGGCCGCCCAGCTTCGACGCCACCAAAGTGACCGTCCCGGCCGCCGGCCGTAGCGCCACCGTCACCCTGCGTTGAGGAGAGCGCCATGCAACGCCGCCAATTCCTGCAGGCCGGCCTGGGCCTGGCCGCCACCGCCCTCGGTACCAGCGCCCGCGCCGATGCCGACACCTTCCGCCTGTTCCACGCCGCCCTCGAGCGCGATCCCGGCTTGTCCGTCTACGCCAGCGTGGAAGGCAGCCAGCAGGGCGCAGCCGTGGTCGAAGGCCGCCTGCCGGCCGGGCTGCAGGGCAGCTTCTTCCGCAACGGCCCGGGCCGCTTCGAACTGGACGGCGAGCGTTACCACCACTGGTTCGACGGCGACGGCTTCGCCCAGCGCTGGACGATCGAAGGCGGCAAGGTCGCGCACCAGGGGCGCTTCGTCGAAACCCGCAAATTCCTCGACGAGTCCAGCGCCGGCCAGTTCCTGTACCCGGCCTTCGGCACCCGCATCAACCGGCGGGGCGTGCGCGACAACGACACCATGAACGCCGCCAACACCAACCTGCTGCCCTTCAACGGCAAGCTGTACGCCCTGTGGGAAGGCGGCTCCGCCACCGAAGTCGATCCGGGCACGCTGGCCACGCGCGGCATCAAGACCTGGCGGCCGGACCTGAAGGCGATGCCGTTCTCGGCCCACCCGAAAATCGACGCCACGGGCACGCTGTGGAACTTCGGCGCCCTGCCCGGCACCGACCGGCTGGCGCTATACCGCATCGGGCGCGATGGCAATGTGCTGCAGGCCGGCATGGTCCAGGTGCCGAAGCTGGCGCTGCTGCACGATTTCGCGGTCAGCGAGCGCCACCTCATCTTCGTCGTGCCGCCCTACGACATCGCCGCCGATGCCGGCCTGAGCCTGGCCGAGCGCCACGCCTGGGCCGGCGACGGCCCGGCGGCGCGCCCGACCCGGGTCGTGGTGGTGGCCAAGGACACCCTGAGCATCCGCCAGGTGTTCGAACTGCCGCCGCGCATGGTCTTCCACTTCGGGAATGCCTGGGACGAGAATGGCGGCGGCGTCACGCATTTCGATCTGGTGCTGCACGACGGCGACCAACTGGCGGCGCTAAGCCACGTCATGCAGGGCGAGCGCGAGCCGAACCG
>CAJYQM010000023.1 GCA_913777025.1 uncultured Massilia sp.
CTGTTCGCATTACGTGTTGAACTTCTTGAACGGCTGGGGTCCAACGACGACCTGAACCACCGTCCGGAGTCGTCATGCATGCGAGCAAGTTCGAGCACTTCCTCAAGCATCTCGATACGCTGACCCGGCGCCAGCGCGACCGCCTGCTCGCCCTGCTGCGACCGGCCGCGAAAATCGACCAGACTATCGCACTGATCGAGCAAGCGATGGCCGGCCGGCTTACCTGTCCCGCCTGCTCGTCAAGCAAGCTCTATCGCCATGGCCACGCCCACGGCCTGCAGCGCTATCGCTGCCGCGACTGCGGCCGCACCTGCAACGCACTGACCGGTACCCCGCTCGCGCGGCTGCGCCACAAGGGGCATTGGCTCGACTACCTCGCCCACATGCTCGACTCGCGCAGCGTGCGCCGCACCGCCGCCGATCTCGGTGTCGCCAGCACCACTACCTTCCGCTGGCGCCACCGTTTCCCGACACTGACCAAGGAGGACCGTCCGCAATGCTTGGCCGGCATCGCCGAAGCCGACGAGATGTATGTGCTCGAATCCCACAAGGGCTCGCGCAAACTGGATCGTCCACCACGCAAGCGTGGCGGCAAAGCGACAAAACGTGGGATTTCAAATGAACAGATGTGCATCCTGGTCGCACGTGACCGCACCGGGCAGACGCTCGACTGGGTCCCGGGCAAGGGCCCGGTCACGCGCCCCCAGCTCGACCAGCATCTGTTGCCGCGGCTGGAGCGCGACGTGCTATTGGT
Source organism: uncultured Massilia sp. (assembly GCA_913777025.1). Classification (GTDB taxonomy): domain Bacteria; phylum Pseudomonadota; class Gammaproteobacteria; order Burkholderiales; family Burkholderiaceae_D; genus Telluria. The sequence continues at coordinate 755 of CAJYQM010000023.1, forward strand.
GACCGATGCGCACGCCGCCTACCGAAGCTTTGCCCGGGGCGCCGGCATCACGCACGAGGCCGTGAACCTTGCCGCCGGCATCAGGGCACGTGGCGCCATTCATGTCCAAAACGTCAACGCCTATCACGGCCGGCTGCGCGACTGGCTGCGCCCTTTTCGCGGCGTGGCCAGCCGCTATCTCGGCAATTACCTGGGCTGGCGCTGGGCACTTGACGGACAACGCATCGGCACCCCGGGCGCGCTGCTCAGGGCGGCGATCGGCGTTTTCAACACTTGATGCGAACAGCGCCAAAAGAAAGGCCCGCATGGCGGGCCTGATTTGAAGTCGTTCTTTTATGGCTTTGCGGCGCACCGGCATGGGCTGGCTGCGCAAACTTCTGTTTCTTGATTCAACTGAGTCAGCTGAGGCATGCCATTTAAACAGGTAAGTTGATGAAAGGCAAACGCAACCGTATATGAGTGTGACGAAAAACAACACTGTTGTCTGAACGCAGTCGTTATCGAAAGCGCATCGGCGCCCTCCATGCTGCCGCAAAAGGCAACATCCTCTGCAAAAGCTTTATAATTCAGGGTTTTGATGATTTTTGCGGAGTATTCAGATGCCGATTTACGCCTACCGCTGCGATGAATGCGGTTTTGCCAAGGATGTACTGCAAAAGATTTCCGATCCGGTTCTGACCGTTTGCCCGAACTGCGGCAAGTCATCGTTCAAGAAGCAAGTCACCGCCGCCGGTTTCCAACTGAAGGGCACCGGCTGGTACGTGACCGACTTCCGCGGTGGCAGCGCCCCGGCGACCGGTACGGCACCGTCGGCGAGCGCCGACAGCGGTAGCGCGCCGGCCGCCCAGGACACCCCGGCCGCGACGCCCGCGCCGGCGGCTGCGCCAAGCAAGGCCGGCGACGGCACCTGACGGTGCTTCGAGAGACGACACGAACAGCGATGCGTAAATATTTCATCACCGGCCTGCTGGTCCTGGTCCCGCTGGCGATTACCCTGTGGGTGCTGAACCTGGTGATCGGCACCCTGGACCAGTCGCTGCTGCTGGTGCCGCAGCAGTGGCGGCCGAAGAATCCCCTCCCGGGCCTGGGCGCGATCATCACCTTGCTCGTCGTGTTCCTGACCGGCCTGCTGGCCAACAACCTGGTCGGCAACTACGTGGTGCGCCTGTGGGAGCGCCTGCTGCACCGCATCCCGGTCGTGAACTCGATCTACGGCAGCGTCAAGCAGGTGTCGGACACGCTGTTCTCGTCCTCGGGCAACGCGTTCCGCAAGGCCGTGCTGATCCCGTATCCGCACGCGAACTCGTACACGATCGCCTTCCTCACCGGCGTGCCGGGCGGCGACGTGAAGAACCACCTGGTGGGCGACTACGTCAGCGTGTACGTGCCGACCACCCCCAACCCGACCTCCGGCTTCTTCCTGATGATGGAACGCAGCCGGGTGGTCGAACTGGACATGAGCGTCGACGCGGCGCTGAAGTACATCGTGTCGATGGGCGTCGTGGCGCCACCGGACATCCTAGAATTAAAACAAGATAGTACGAATCAAACGCCTGCCGTGCAGGCGACCGAATAACCAACCTGGATCGAAAAACCATGTCTTCCATGCGTACTCACTACTGCGGCCTCGTCACCGAGGAACTGCTGGGCCAAACCGTCAGCCTGTGCGGCTGGGTGCACCGTCGCCGCGACCACGGCGGCGTGATCTTCATCGACCTGCGCGACCGTGAAGGCCTGGTGCAGGTGGTCTGCCACCCCGACAATGCGGACGTCTTCAAGGGCGCCGAGCATGTGCGCAACGAGTACTGCCTGCGCATCACCGGCACCGTGGTGAACCGCCTGGAGGGCACCGCCAACGCCAACCTGAAGTCGGGCAAGATCGAGATCAACACCACGCAACTGGAAGTGCTGAACGCTTCGGTGCCGGTGCCTTTCCAGCTGGACGACGACAACCTGTCGGAAACCACTCGCCTGACGCACCGCGTGCTGGACCTGCGCCGCGACCAGATGCAGCACAACCTGCGCCTGCGTTACAAGGTCTCGATGGAAGTGCGCAAGTACCTGGACAACCTGGGCTTCATCGACATCGAGACCCCGATGCTGGGCAAGTCGACGCCGGAAGGCGCACGCGACTACCTGGTGCCGTCGCGCGTCAACCCGGGCACCTTCTTTGCGCTGCCGCAGTCGCCGCAGCTGTTCAAGCAGCTGCTGATGGTCGCCAACTTCGACCGCTACTACCAGATCACCAAGTGCTTCCGCGACGAAGACCTGCGCGCCGACCGCCAGCCGGAATTCACCCAGATCGACTGCGAAACCTCGTTCCTGACCGAACAGGAAATCCGTGACCTGTTCGAAGACATGATGCGCACCGTGTTCAAGAACGCGGCCGGCATCGACCTGCCGAACCCGTTCCCGGTGATGGACTTCGCCACCGCCATGGGTTCCTATGGTTCGGACAAGCCGGACATGCGCGTCAAGCTGCAGTTCACCGAACTGACCGACCTGATGAAGACCGTCGAATTCAAGGTCTTCAACAGCGCCGCCAACATGCCGAACGGCCGCGTGGTCGGCCTGCGCGTGCCGCAGGGCGGTTCGATGCCGCGTTCGGAAATCGACGCGTACACCCAGTTCGTCGCCATCTACGGCGCCAAGGGCCTGGCCTACATCAAGGTCAACGAGAAGGCGAAAGGCCGTGACGGCCTGCAGTCCCCGATCGTCAAGAACCTGTCGGACGACGTGCTGGCGCAAGTCCTGTCCCTGACCGGCGCCGAAGACGGCGACCTGATCTTCTTCGGTGCGGACAAGGCCAAGGTCGTCAACGACGCCATGGGCGCGCTGCGCGTGAAGATCGGCCACTCGGAATTCGGCAAGAAGGCCGGCCTGTTCGACGACGTCTGGTCGCCGCTGTGGGTCATCGACTTCCCGATGTTCGAGTACGACGACGAAGCCAACCGCTGGACCGCGACCCACCACCCGTTCACCGCGCCGAAGGATGGTCACGAGGACATGCTCGAGTCCAACCCGGGCGCCTGCATCGCCAAGGCCTACGACATGGTCCTGAACGGCTGGGAACTGGGCGGCGGCTCGATCCGTATCCACCGCGAAGAAGTCCAGAGCAAGGTGTTCCGCGCCCTGAAGATCGATGCCGAGGAAGCCCAGCTGAAGTTCGGCTTCCTGCTCGACGCCCTGCAGTACGGCGCGCCGCCGCACGGTGGCCTGGCCTTCGGCCTGGACCGCCTGATCACCCTGATGACCGGCTCGACTTCGATCCGCGACGTGATCGCCTTCCCGAAAACCCAGCGCGCGCAGGACCTCTTGACCAATGCGCCGTCGGAAGTGGACGAGAAGCAGCTGAAAGAGCTGCATATCCGTCTGCGTAACGAGCAGCCGAAGGTGGCGTAAGCACCACCCCACGTCGTCCCCGCGCAGGCGGGGACGACGCTTTTCTATGTTCGGCGCGGGTAACGTTACAATAACGCCATGCCCCACAAAATCCCCGAATCCGTCCTGGTGGTCATCCACACCGCCGACCTGGACGTCCTGCTGATCGAACGCGCCGACCGCCCCGGCTTCTGGCAATCGGTCACCGGCTCGCTGGACCGCATCGACGAGCCGCTGCCGGACACCGCCGCGCGCGAGCTGTTCGAGGAAACCGGCATCGTGGCCGACGGCGAGGCCATCCGCCTGCACGACTGGCACCTCGCCAACGTCTACGAAATCTACGAAACCTGGCGCCACCGCTATGCGCCCGGGGTCATCCACAATACCGAGCACGTGTTTTCCGTCTGCGTTCCGCGCGACATCCCCATCAAGCTGTCCCCGCGCGAACATGTCCGGTATGCCTGGCTGCCCCTGCTGGAAGCGGCCGACCGCTGCTTTTCCTCCTCCAACGCGGAAGCCATCCTGCAGCTGCCGCGGCACTTTGAAAAACGCCCATGAGCATCATCGACAAACTGCCCTACGAATGGCTCATCGGCCTGCGCTACACGCGCGCCGGCAAGCGCAGCGCGCGCAACAGTTTTATATCGTTTATCTCCTTGATCTCGGTGGCCGGCATCTCGCTCGGCGTGGCGGCGCTGATCGTCGTCCTGTCCGTGATGAACGGCTTCGAGCGCAAAGTCACCGAGCGCATGCTGTCGGTGCTGGCCCACGTCGAGATCTTCGATGCGCGCGGCATCATGCCCGACTGGCAGCAATCGGCGCGCGAGGCGCGCGTGAATCCGGAAGTGAAGGGCGCCGCGCCTTTCGTCGAGAGCCAGGGCATGCTGGTCAACGAGGGCGAGATGAAGCCGGCCGTGATCCGCGGCGTGCTGCCCGAGCTGGAGCCGCAGGTATCCGACGTGGCCCGCCAGATGGTCAAGGGCAGCTTCGACGTGCTGCAACCCGGCTCCTCGAACATCGTCCTCGGCAGCGCGCTGGCCAGTGCGCTCGGCCTGTCGATCGGCGACCGCGTCACGCTGCTTACGGCGGTGCCGGCCGAGCCGGGCCAGGGCGGCGTGAACGGGTTGCTGCCGCGCCCGCATCCGTTCAAGGTCGCCGGCATCTTCGAAGCCGGCCACTACCAGTTCGATTCGAGCCTGGCCTTCGTCAGCCTGCAGGACGCCGAACGGGTGCAGGGCTTGAGCGCGCCAAACGGCCTGCGCCTGCGCCTGGCCGACATGTACGCGGCGCCCCAGGTCGCGCATGAGCTCCAGCGGAGCATGACGGGCGAACTGGTGATGCGCGACTGGTCGCAGGTGAACCGCGTCTGGTTCGCCGCCGTGCAGTCGCAGAAGCGCATGATGTTCATCATCCTGGCCATGATCATCGCCGTCGCCGCCTTCAACCTGGTGTCGACCCTGGTCATGACGGTGCGCGACAAGCAGGCCGAAGTCGCCATCCTGCGCACGCTGGGTTCGTCGCCGCGCTCGATCATGCAGATCTTCATGGTGCAGGGCACGCTGGTCGGCCTGCTCGGCACCGCGATCGGCATCGCGCTCGGCGTGGCGGTGGCGATGAACGTCGACGTCATCGTGCCCTTCATCGAGCGCCTGTTCGGCGTGCATTTCCTCGACAAGGACATCTATTTCATCAGCGAGATCCCGTCCGAACTGCGCTGGGGCGACGTCACGCGCATCGGCGGCGTGGCGGTGTTGCTGGCCTTCGTCGCGACGCTCTATCCGAGCTGGTCGGCGGCGCGCCAGGCCCCGGCCGACGCGCTGCGCTACGAGTAAGTAGTAGCCTTATCGGTTAGACTTGCAGCTTGAGCAACTCGCAGGCTGCAGTGTGAACCGGAAAACCCTCATCGCGGCGCTTGCGGGCGCCGGTCTCCTGGCCGCCGGCGCGGCCGTCTATTACGTCCTCGACACGCGCCAGGCGCCCACGCGCGGCCCGGTGGCCTGGCTGCGCGCCGAGGCGCCGACCCGGCCTGCCTGGACCGCGCGCGTGGCGCCGCTGGCCGGGGAAGGCCTGGATGGCGTCGTCGACGGCGCCGCCCCCGCCAGCCGCTTCAGCGACCCGTTCGGGACCGTCGTCGATGCCCACGGCAACGTGTTCGTGGCCGAGGGCGGGACCAGCCACCGCATCCGCCGCATCGGGGCCGACGGCCTGGTCGCCACCTTCGCAGGTGGACAGGCGGGATTTGCGGACGGCCCGGCGTCGAGCGCCGCCTTCAATACACCCTCGAGCCTTGCCATCGACCGCCTCGGCAACCTCTACGTCGCCGACACCGGCAACAACGCGATCCGCAAGGTGGCGCCCGACGGCAGCGTGAGCACGCTGGCCGGTGGCGGCGAACCCGGCTACCTGGACGGGGTGGGCCGCGCCGCGCGCTTCGACGGCCCGGTCGGCGTGGCGGTCGACCGCGAGGGCAACGTGTACGTGGCCGACACCTACAACGACCGGATCCGCCGCATCGGCAAGGATGGTGCCGTGACGACCGTGGCCGGCAGCGGTACGCTTGGAAACCAAGACGGCCCGGGCCCGGCGGCGGGCTTCGACACCCCGACCGCCATCGCCGTCGACAAGCAGGGCGCGCTGTACGTCGCCGATACCGGCAACGACGCGATCCGCCGCATCGACAAGGACGGCACGGTGACGACACTGCCGCCGATGGTCGACGACCAGCAGCGCTCCCTGCTGCGCCGGCCGGTGGCCCTGGCGCTGACCCACGATGGCACCCTCTACATCGGTGGAGGCGGCGGACGCGTCATCCAGCGCAGCCCGGACGGCCAGTATCACGCACTGGTGGACGCGGATTACCCACCGCAGACCAGCTACGCCAGCGATGGCAGCGTACGCCTGTATGCGCCGCGCGGCATCGCGGTACGGCGCGACGGCTCGCTGGTGGTGGCGGACGGCCAGGCGCTGCGGCTATTCTCGCTGGCGCCGCCGCAAGCCGGCGCCCCGATCCCGCCGGCGCCGGCGGCGCGTCCCGTCGCCATGCCCGCGGCGATGCCCTGGCCGGTGGGCCCGCAGCAGGAGCCGCACGAAGTCGTCGGCGTGATGGGCGAGGTGCGCGGCAGCTACGACGGCGAAAGCCGCGACCACTTCCACGCCGGCCTGGACATCCGCGCCGACATCGGCACGCGCGTGCTGGCGATCCTGCCGGCGACGGTCAGCGACCCGTACCCGAACTGGGCCTTCGGCGAGCTGGGGGAGGGCATGAGCCTGGGGCCGCTGTCGTACATCCACATGCGCGTCGGCCGCGACAGCGGCGGCAAGGCGCTCGATGCGCGCTTCCAGCTGCTGCCAGGCCCGAAAGGCAAACCCGAGCGCGTACGCGTGCGGCGCGGCACCCGCTTCGCGGTCGGCGATGCACTCGGCACCATCAACCCGATGGCCCACGTGCACATGGAATACCGTCCCGGCGGCGCCGTGGCCAACCCCTTGACGCTGCCCTTCGTCGGCCTGCGCGACACCGTGGCGCCGCGCATCCGCAGCATCGCCCTGTACGACGACACCGGCAAGCGCCTGCCGGCGAAGAAGGGCAAGCGCCTGCACGTGGCGCGCACGCTCGGCCAGGTGGCGATCGTGATCGACAGCTACGACCAGATGGACGGCAACCTGGCGCGCCGTCGCCTCGGCCTGTACAAGCTGGGCTACCAGCTGCTGCAGGCGGACGGCAGCCCGGTGGCCGGGTTCGAGACCCCGCGCATCACGCAAGTCTACGACCGCCTGCCGCGCGAGCATGAAGCGGCCAAGCTGGTGTATGCGGACAGCAGCGGGATCACGGTGTATGGCAGCAAGGAGACGCGCTTTGCGTATGCGGTCAACAATACCTTGCACGATGGTTTGGCCTTGCCGGGTGTCTGGCGGGTGGATGGGTTGGTGCCAGGGAACTACACCTTGCGCATTTATGCCGCGGATTATGCGGGGCAGGTGGCGCTGGAGGGGCGGGATCTGGCGATTACGGTGGAGTAGGGGCGCCGATACCTCTGGCAAAAAGCCGAGTTTTCATCAAGGCAATATGTCGCTGGCTTTCGACCTGTTTTGTCGTGCATTTTGATTTGCATCAACCATTTTTTTGCTGCCATTTCCTAACATCGAACCGACGGCCGTGGTATCTCACACCGGCAGACAACCGCCGCCGTCGCCATTTCGACAGGAGCGAACGATGGGTAAAATGATGAAGGCTGCGGTAGTCCGGGCATTCGGCGAACCGCTGCGTATCGAGGATGCGCCGATACCAACACCTGGTGAGGGGCAGATTCTCGTCAAGATCGAGGCATGCGGCGTTTGTCATACGGACCTGCATGCGGCCGAGGGCGACTGGCCGGTCAAGCCGAATCCGCCGTTCATACCCGGCCACGAAGGCGTGGGTTACGTCGCAGAGGTCGGTCGAGGCGTCAAGCACGTCAAGGCCGGGGACCGCGTCGGCATTCCCTGGCTGTATTCGGCCTGCGGCCATTGCACGCATTGCCTGGGCGGTTGGGAAACCTTGTGCGAATCACAGCAGAACACCGGCTATTCGGTCAACGGCGGCTTTGCCGAATATGCGCTGGCCGATGCGGACTATGTCGGCCACCTCCCCGGCAACATCGGTTTCACCGAGATCGCCCCCATCCTGTGTGCCGGCGTCACGGTGTACAAGGGACTGAAGATGACCGACACCAAGCCGGGCGACTGGGTCGTCATTTCCGGTGTCGGCGGCCTTGGCCACATGGCCGTACAGTACGCGCGGGCGATGGGCCTGAACGTGGTGGCCGTCGATGTCGACGACGCGAAGCTCGCGTTGGCCCGCCACCTGGGGGCTGCGCTCACCGTGAACGCACGCGACCAGGATCCCGCGGCCTTCGTCAAGCGCGAGATCGGCGGCGCGCATGGCGTGCTGGTCACGGCCGTGTCACCCAAGGCGTTCTCGCAGGCCCTGGGCATGCTGCGCCGCGGCGGTACCATGTCGTTGAATGGCCTGCCGCCTGGTGACTTTCCGCTGCCCATTTTCGACATGGTCCTGAATGGCATCACCTTGCGCGGTTCGATCGTCGGCACCCGGTTGGACCTGCAGGAATCGTTGACCTTCGCGGCGGAAGGCAAGGTCAAGGCCACCGTCGCTACGGAGCGCCTCGACAATATCAATGACGTCTTCGAGCGCATGCGCCGCGGTGCAATCGAGGGGCGTGTCGTGCTCGATCTCGGCGCGTAAGGGTAAAACCTTTCTCTTCCGCCTGCCGGTAACCCGCCATGCTCGCGTCCATGGCCGCGTCCGGCCGTTCTGGCCCGGATCGCTCAACAATGTGGTGTAGACCTCGTGCTGATGCACGCCGGCGTGGGCAGGCAATGGGCTAGTTCGTGAGCAAGATGAATGAAACAGTCGAGGTCGCAGGAATCGCATTTTCGGTCGCGGAATCCATTCGGGAGTTCGAGGCAAAGAATGCGAGGTCTGCTTCGGGACGGTGCCGGCCGATGGCAACTGTTCGGGATTTTCTGTTGCGACAACATGCTATGCTGGGCCAACGGCCGAGTTCGGCCAGAAGCGGACAGTAACTGCTCGATTTAAATAGATCGTGGTAGGATAATTATTCGCTCTATAAGCTAATAATAAAGTAAACACCATGATCGATCACATTGACCATATTGTACTTACAACGGTAGACGAGGAAGCTTGTGTCGATTTCTACCAAGGCATTCTGGGTATGAAGCTAGAAGTGTTTAACGAGAACCGGAAAGCATTAATATTTGGCAATCAAAAGATTAACATACATGTCAAAGGTAAAGAGATAGAGCCGAAAGCCCATCTGCCCGTTCCTGGTGCACTTGACCTATGCTTCATCGCAAGCGTTCCCCTTGCCGATATCATCGAAAATTTGCGTACGAAGTCTGTGCCGGTTGCTGAAGGTCCCGTCCGTAGGACCGGTGCACATGGCCCAATCGAGTCGATTTATCTCCGTGACCCCGACCTAAATCTTATAGAAATATCTCAATACGTTACTAGAGAGTAATAGCGAAATTCCGCTTAAATAAGGCGATAAATGTACTGGTGTTCTGGTAAGCAAATTCAAGCGCAGATATAGTCAGAAAGTTATATATGCGTCAATGGAAAAATGACAGACTAAAGTTAGAATTAAATATGTATGGAAAACCGCTATGTGTATTAATGCTTGCTGCAACCGCGTTGAGTTCTGCACACACGCAAGCGGATTCTAGTACAACAGCGGCAGCACGTGCCGTTGTAGAAACATATTATAAGGCGATTGACAAGAGAAACTATCATGCTGCCTATCGCCTTTGGCGTGGGAATGGAAAAGCTAGTGGAAAAACCTACGCAGAATTCCGTCATGGTTTCTCAGAGACTGCGCACAGCCGGGTAATTACTCGTGAGCCAATCAACGGTTCCGGTGCAATGGGATCGATGTATATTGATGTGCCCGTTGAAATTTTTGCAACCTTGAGGAACGGTCGGCAGCAGCGCTTCTTTGGAAAGTACACTCTCGTGCGCGTTAATGATGTAGATGGCGCAAGTGACGAGCAATTGCGATGGCATTTGGTCTCAGCAGATCTGCGAGCGCAGCCATAAGTGACAGCTATCAGATAGAAAATAAGAGATGGCCAGTGCGGCACGAAGGAGCACTGCTTGCAGAGTAGTGCCACCCTCAGCTTTGGGTCGGAAGCAGACGCCACAATAGATTCGCTTTTTGCAAAAAACGTCATTGCTGAGTGGAACGGCTACGTTAGCCCAGAACCTTACATATCAAATCGCCTTGCTGCTCATGCGTCTTTATACTGTCCAGCCCTTTTCGATCTATGACACGCTGTGCCGCACCGGTACTTTTTTGTCTGAGCCATGGAAAGATCCGGAAGAATGGATATGCACGGATGCACCTGCAGTTCGATTGGCTTACGAATGGCTTTGCAATGAGATGGTGGAGCGAGGCCTACTTCGTCCGTTACCTTCGGTTTATCCGATTTGGGCATGGTATCGATACATGGGCGAAAAGAAGCCTAAACCAGATCTGCGACACAGCGCCTATAAGGATTATCGGACTGACGAGCGACAGGTATTGCTAACGCTCGACGTGCCAGATGACGACGTGCTTCTACACGACTACGAGGCTTGGCACTACCCGCTCAACTATTTCTATCTTGCAGCGCAACGCGTTAGCGACCGCTTCGAACGCCAATGCAAAACTGCTGGCTTTCCGCTCTACGGCGAAGTGCCATTAAAAGATGATGCGTTGCATGCCGAAGTCCAGCGGTCTTGGCACACGATTTTCGACCTTCCAGCATGTCGTCGGCTGTTCAGGCGCTCGCGAGCGGAACAAGCAGTCCAGGCAACGTTTTGGACCCTCCATGCAGAGCATGTGACCGAGGCTGTAGCGTTCGGAGGCTTGCAAAAGCGTCGCATGTTGCCGTTGCCAAGCAAGCACAATACGATTTGACCACTGCCGGTCCAGGCTGTGTAAAAACTTAAAAACAAGGAATGACAGCCGGATTGCCCAGATGCTCAGGCAGCAACGTGCCATGTCCGCGGTCTTCGCCTTCGATAAGTGCTTCATTTGGCACCTCAGTGATGAGATACTTCCTCAACGGTTACCGGACCAGCTTCGTTTCCATCAGCCTACATTTTTACATGAACTGGGTCAGAGTCTTACATCCCGACTTTAATTTCGATAACACCTTCTTCTCAGCGTAAAGATGCACTCATCGACTTATAGAGTCGAACTAACCGTTTATGACGACGTTTCAACTCGAACTGAAATCGTAGTGTCATCAGTTGCGGAGGTTCAGACCTTCCTTGCACAGTCGCTTGTGCCTAATTCAATACTCATCGTGACGCATCTGAAGCGCAACGCGGACTTTGGAAATTTCATCATGTTCTTGAATGCGACTGGACTCGCTTACGTACGTGTACTAGAGCATAGGGGTTTCTATGCGACCAAGCCGCAAGCAACGGCAACTGGAAGAAGAGTTCAATTTTTTGACGACGACGGCGCGTTTGATGTGGAAGAAAACTCTACGATTCCGCGTACTACTGCTGTAGAAGCGTTGAATCAATGGCTGGCAACTGGCAAACGGTTTTCCGATGTTTGCTGGATCGATGAATAGCCAGTTGGGAACTGACTGCTTAAAGGAAAATCGGCCTTCAAGGGCGGCAAGCAACCATGAATGAAAGTATAACTTCGCGATACAAGGAACCAAAATGACACCGGCAGAGTTCGTAGCACACTGGCGCACCGAGAAGGATGAAATGCTTAGGCTATTCATGGGCGAGGCTGGTGTGAGTTTGGTTTCTCAGAAAATCTCATCGATGGGTCTCAATGACCAGCAAGTCGTCGCGCTACGCGAGGTGCTCGACACTGCCCTTACTGACGCGTTCTATAGCTTGTTGCTTGGCCTCGATGGAGTATCAAGCATCGGCACTGAACAGCATGACTATCAGGTGCTTGATGAAAACGGCCTTGTTATCTGTGGTGAGGGTCGAGTCGAGGCTGAAGCTTACGCCCAGTTTCACAAGGATGCCTAAGGAACGTTTGCAAAGGATTGATCATTCAATGCATCGACGCCTCACATAATATGAGGCGTCAATTGGGAGATCAGGTACAGCAAGAAAGCCATTGCTAGAAAAATCGTCAAACCGGTGACGCAAAGCTGTAGCTTATGGTCTTTGGGAAGGGTAACCCAGCACAAGCGAGCGAATGCGATAGCTATGAAAATGAAGAACAATCCAAACCATGTATTGCTAAAAAGTATCAGAAAGACACTGGAGCTGAATGCCGCGCCGGTCAGAATTGAGAATATGGTTGTGCCCAACCATGTGCTGGCTGGCTTAGTAGTGTGCTCTTGTCCCATTAGATCTCCGGTCTTTGCAAATCGACAGCACACGTGCTGACACTTTTACTGCATAGCATCGAAGATTACGATGATGAGCACATTGATCTATCAAAAAGTGTGACCGTCCGCTTGAGGCCGAAGACAGATTCAGAGATGTCGACCCTTGAATGTTAAAGACGATGAAAAATACACCTTCAGCGGTTTTGTTTCTTGTCCTCGGCCTGAGCCCTGCCATTGTGCTCGCACAAGCGCACACGCCTGTCCCGTCAATCACGCAAGCAACCCTGGATCACTACCGTGACCAGTACGACCAGAGTCCAGTTTGCACCAAGGATGAGCTCACGCTGTGGCACTGCGAAAACAACAAGCGCGTGTTCTCGCTGTGTTCGTCACAGACTGCAAGCCGCACGACGGGCTACCTGCAATATCGCGCTTCAAGCGCCGGCAAGGTGACATTGACCTATCCCGCAGCGAAAGTGCCCCCTCTGGGATTGTTCAAGTACGACGCCACGTCCAACGGCAACGCATCCATCGAGTTCACGAACGCAGGCTATCGATACAGCCTCCTGGATCCGCTGCGGGACAAGTCCTTCATCGTCGTAACGGCACCCGGCGCGTCAGGCAAGAAAACGGAAATCGCCTGCGCCGGCCCCAATCAAACGCTCCAACTCAACTACACGTTGCGCCTCATGCACGAATTCGGCCTCGCGGCAGATGACTGAACAGGTCTTCAGCCGAGTCGTTCACAACAAAAAGCCCGCATCGCGCGGGCTTTGTCGTCATCGAAACGGCAGGCTTACTGGTTGACCGGAGCGGCAGGGGTGGCGGGCGCCGGCGCGGCGTCCGGAACCGGGGTCATGCCCGCAGCCGGCGCCGGGGTAGCGACCGGAGCCGGGGTGTCCGAAGACGTCGAGGTCGAACCCGAGGCCGTCGAACCCGAAGCCGAGGTCGAACCCGAAGCCGAGGTCGAACCCATCGAACCCGAAGTCGAAGCCGCGTCCGGTGCCGACGAGGCAGCCGGCGACGGCGTCGCGGCAGCGGTGTCCTCATCCTTCACGGTGTCGGCCTTCGCCACGTGCTTGGTCTTGCTCTTCGCATGCTTGGCGCTCGCCTTCGTGTCCTTGGCATGCGATTTGGCCGCCTTGGCATCGTCATGCGTGTTTTTCGCGTCGGCCTGCGCCATCGGGGCAGCAGCGGGCGTGTCGGCTTTCGCTGCCTTCACCTCGGCATTCTTGACCAGCACGGCCTGCTTGGGAGCAGGCGCAGTCGACTGGGCAAAAGCGGCGGTGGCGAACAGACCGGCGATCAGGGCGGCGATGGTTTTTTTCATGATGTAGGCTCCTCAGCTGTTGTGTCGGTCGATGTGCATGGGTTGCACACCACATGCGCTTGAAACGCAGCCTCATCGCTGGCTGTTGACCGTCCTTACAAATGCTTACGCCGCTGACAGATCCTTACATCCTCTGCAACATTAACGCGGATACACGAAGCCGGTGCGGATATCGGTCGGCAGCAGGCGCTTGCCCTCACGCACCATCAGGCGCTGGGGCGGCTCGTCGCCGGCCAGTGCGCGCCAGATGACGGGCAAGCCTTCGCCCTTGCGCAGCAGTTCGTCGCTGCGTTCGAAGACGTTGGGGCAGCCGGTTGCCGCCAGCAGCGCCTGGACGATGGTCACCTTCCACAAGTCGACACCGGCGGCATTGAACTGGCACACCAGGTAACCGGCGGTCCCGCCATAGCTGTGCACGATCAGGCCCGGCAGGCCATCCTTTTCGCCATCGATGACCGGGACCAGGGCTTGCGGATCGGCCGCGCGTACCGCAGGCGCGCGTCTTGCGACGGCGGCCTGCACGCGGCGCTTCATCATGGCGTGGTCGACCGGCTCGTCCTCGCGCAGCGTCCAGGCGCGGGCGGCGATCTGCGACTTGGCGTTGTACGCCGCGCGGGCCAGGAACTGGCGCGACGACGATTGCACGACTGCCGTGGCACCCAGTTTATTCCGTTCGCGGGCACTGCCATCGACCCTGTCGATGGCCGAGAGGTAGATCCAGGGATCGCCGGACAGCAGGCTTTTTTCCTTGCCCTGTTTGATGGTGATGATGAGCATATGCAGGCTTCGTTTTCAGGAGCCGCATGATACAGCAAGGTCTCATGCCGGGCCGGCAAGCGCCTCCCGGAAGCTTTTCGCCCATGCCACGCGTGGTGCATCGTCACTGTTGAAGTCCGGATCCGTGTAGATGCTCAGCTTCTTGATGCGTTCTCCTTCGAAGACGAACACATTGCAGAAGCGGCCCTGGGACAGTACGCCATCCGGCCACGCGCCGCCGCTGCGGCTGTGGCCTTTTTCCCTGCCTTCGACGACGACGACGTCGCCGGAGGGGTAGATGTCGAAGTGCTCGATGTCGTGCTCGATCGCGACGATCTCGCTACCGAATGCCTGTGCGAACGCGCCGATCCCGGCCTTGCCCCGGACCTCGCCAAACTTGGGAAAGTACAGGGTGGCATCGTCCGTAAACAGGTCCAGCACGGTCGGGTCGGCGCGGTCCACGCGGCGGAAATAGTCGACGGCGTTGTCGATGCGTTGTTGCTGAAGGAGCTTGTCGGTCATGGCTGGGCTTTCAATAAAATAGGATAACGAACGTTACGCTATCAAGGTAAGCCACTTCATATCGAATTGCAAGAATAAAATAATGTTCGTTATGGAATGACGGCGGCACGACGCTCGACCATCGTCGAAGCAGCGTGGGCTACTCGATCTTCTTGACGAAACCGACGTAAAGGCGCCGGGCGACGAAATGATCGAATCCGGTCTGGCGGAAGGTCGCGCTGTCGGTCGCATAAGTGCGGCGGCTGCCGTCGAACAGGTCGTTGGCGTTGACCGTCAGGCTGAGCGTTTTATTCAACTTGTGCTTCCAGCTCAGGTTCACGCTGCTGGTCGCGCCGTAGCGGCCGAGCGGCGTGATGCCGGCCGACTGGGCGTGCGCATCGAGCGACACGTCGTCGCGCCCGGCGCTGTAGGCCGCTCTCGCGTTCACATAGCCCGAGCGCCGGTCCTGGCGCACCAGGGCCGACAGGTCGGGTGTCTCCAGCGACACCCGGTAGATGCCGCCGTCCATGCCCAGGCGCAGCGACGCCGCCGGCGTCCAGTCGAGCGACGCGTTGACGCCGGCCGAGCGGGCCTGGCCGCCATTTTCCTTTGCCGTCACCAGCACCTTGCCGCTGACCGTGCGCGCGTCGAACACCGTGTCGCGGCTGCTGCGGTAGAAGGCGCCGAAGCTGCCGTTCAGGTGTGCGCTTTCCAGGTCGCCGCCGATCTCCCAGGCCTGCATCCGCTGCGGCGCGAGGCCGGGATTGCCGCGGCTGAGGTTTTGCGCATCGACGTAGGTGGTGAAGGGATTGAGGTCGCGCGGATCGGGCAGCTGCAGGCTGCGGCGGTAGCCGAGCGTCAGGGCGGCGCTGCCGTTGATCGCATATTTCAGGTTGAGGCTGGGATCGACGGCCCGCCAGTGCGCACGCCGCACAGGGCCCTGGGCCGGCCGCACGCGCAGCGCCATGCTTTCGGCGCGTGCGCCCAGCAGCATCTCCCATTGTCCATGCCGGATCTGGTCGGTCAGGTAGGCGGCGCCGCGTGTCGCAAGGACCGTGTAGCCATTGGTCGTATCGGGGTCTGGCATCTCGGTTTCGGTCAACGGATCGACAGCCGCCTGGTAGTTGCCGATGTCGTCGAGCTGGGACTGGAGGTCGAGCCCCATCCCGAACTGGTGGGTGTCGAGTGCGCGGGTCCAGTCGAGCGTCGCCTGGTCCAGGCGGCGCGCGGTCCGGGTGGCGCCGCGGCTGTAGGCGGCGGCGCGCGCGGGCTCGATGAAGACGTCGCGGTAGGACTTGTCGACCAGGGTCGTGGTCTCGCTGTGCTGGAGCATGGCCTTGAGCGCCGTCCCCGGGGCCTGGCGGCTGTAAGCGAGGCTGGCGCTGCCGTCGGACTGCGTGTTGGGGCCGTAGGAGATGCGGTGATAGACGGATCGCGCGGCGCCCGTGCGATCCTCGTTCAGCACGTCGAACAGCGGATGCGAGCGGCGCGCGTTGTAGCGCGCGGACAGGCTGAGGGTGTCGGTGTCCGAGAGGACATCGTCGACGCCCAGCGCCGCGCTGTCGACGACGCGCCGCACGAACACCCGCGACGCCTGCAGCCGCTGCCCGGCCCGGCCATCCTGCGGATCGACCCAGTCGACCGCCGACTGGCGGATCTTTTGCGTGCCGTCGTGGCGCAGCCCCAGGCTGCCGTGCACGCTGAGCCGGCCCCGGGTCAGGTCGCCCGAGCTGCCAAGGTTCCACAGGCCGTGGTCCGCGGCGCTGCCCTGGACCTGTGCGTGGGCACCGGGCTTGCGCTTGCGCTTGAGGACGATGTTCAGGATGGCGCCGCCGTTGGCGTTGTAGGCGGCCGACGGGTTCGTGATGACTTCGACGCTGGCGATGTCGGCGCCGCTCATGGTCTGCAGCGCCACCGCGCGTTCTTCGCCGGCGCCCGCCATCGCCGCCGACGGCTTGCCGTCGACCAGCACCGTCACCTGCGGATTGCCCTTGAGCGCGATTCGCCCGTCGGCCGTCACCGTGAGCCCGGGCAGGGCTTGCAGCACGTCCTGGGCGCTGCCGTTGGCTGCGCGCGGCATGTCCGAGACGTCGTGGACGGTCTTGTCGAGTCTCTTGACGACGGCTTCTTTTTTGGCGGTCACCGTGACCGTCGGCGTGTCCGGATCGCCGGCGCGCGCGTGGAGCGGCAGCGTGGCGAGCCCGGACAGGATCACGGCGAATCTCCTGCTGATCATGGCATGTTCCGGTATCGGGATGGCGATGGCAGTGTGAAATCCGGCCGGGACAGCGTCAACGCGCAAGGGACGAAAGGGCAGGGCGGCGTGACGATTTCCACCCATCGATATGCGCCGAATGTTTTAACAAAAACATCATAATCAAGCGCGAAAGCATTCGTTCCTGGCGCGCGCGCAGGAAGGTAGCCTGTCCGGGTACGCATCCACCTGAATCCACCATGAATGTCTTATTGCTGGGCGGAAGCCCATCCGCGCCGTCGACGACGTGGCGCCTGCTGCAGCTCGTCGGTACGCGCCTGGCCGCGCTGGGCCACCGCAGCGCGGCGCTGCAGGTACGCGAGCTGCCGGCGCTGGCGCTGTTGCGCGCCGACCTGCACGACCCGGCCATCGAGCAAGCCGCGGCGCTGGTGCGCGAGGCCGATGCGATCGTCATCGGCACGCCGGTCTACAAGGCCTCGTTCAGCGGCGTGCTGAAGGCCTTCCTCGACCTGCTGCCGCAGGATGGCCTGGCGGGCAAGCTGGTGCTGCCGCTGGCCACCGGCGGCAGCCAGTCGCACATGCTGGCGCTGGATTACGCGCTGAGGCCGGTGCTGGCCTCGCTGGCGCCACGCCACGTCCTGCCCAGCATCTATGCCACGTCCGAGCAACTGCCGCGCGACGCCGAGGGCAGCCTGGTGCCGGTGCCGGCCATCGCGGCGCGCATTGATGCCGGCGTCGAGCAGCTCGCGCACGAACTGCAGCAGCTGGTGCTGCGCAGGGCGGCCGCACCGCAGCCGGCGCAGGCGCCCGCGTCCGAAGCTGCGCCGGCGCCCATCCCGGCCTGAATCCCCTTTTCGAAAAACCAAGGAGTTTCCATGACTGACCGCCACGAGCACGCGCGCCAGCGCCGCCGCACGCTCGGCCTGTTGTTCGCGTCCGCCTCCGCAGCAGTTTCCACGGCGGTGCTGGCCGGCGCCACGCCCCTGGCCCGCGCCGCCGCGCCGTTGCGCGAGATCCGCATCGGCTACCAGAAATACGGCACCCTGACCCTGCTGAAGGGGCGCGGTACCCTCGAGCAGCGCCTGAAGGCCAGCAATATCGCGGTGGAGTGGACCGAGTTCCCGGCCGGTCCGCAACTGCTCGAAGGCCTGAACGTGGGCAGCATCGATTTCGGCACCGTGGGCGAGGCCCCGCCGATCTTCGCCCAGGCCGCCGGCGCCGCGCTGGTCTACGTCGGCAACGAGCCGCCGTCGCCCGCCTCGGAAGCGATCGTGGTGCCCAGGACGTCCACGCTGCGCACGCTTGCCGACCTGAAGGGCAAGAAGATCGTGCTGAACAAGGGCTCGAACGTACACTACCTGCTGGTCAAGGCGCTCGAGAAGGCCGGCATTCCCTACGCCGACATCCAGCCCGTCTACCTGCCGCCCGCCGACGCCCGCGCCGCCTTCGAGCGCGGCGCCGTGGACGCCTGGGCGATCTGGGACCCCTTCCTGGCCGCGGCCGAGAAGCAGCTGGGCGCGCGCGTGCTGGCCAATGGAGAAGGGCTGGTCGCCAACCACCAGTTCTACCTGTCCGCGCGCGGTTTCGCCCAGCAGCATCCGGACATCGTGCGCATCGTGATCGAGGAACTGGCCAAGGTCGACGCCTGGGGCAGCGCGCATCCGCAGGAGGTGAGCGCGATCCTGTCGGCGCAGACCGGCTTGCCGCCCGAGGTGGTGGCGCTGGCGGCGTCGCGCTATGCGTATGGCGTCAAGCCGGTCACGCCGCGCGTGCTGGCCGAGCAGCAGAAGATCGCCGACGTCTTCCACGGCCTGAAACTGATCCCGAAACCGATCGCGGTGCGCGAGGCGCAGCCGCCCGCCACCCTGCTCGCAAAGGAGTAACGCCATGACGCCCCCGAACGTATTCTGGTTCCTGCCCACCCACGGCGACAGCCGCTACCTCGGCACCAGCCGCGGTGCGCGCACCGTCGACGGCGATTACCTGCGCCAGGTGGCGGTGGCCGCCGACACCCTCGGCTACGACGGCGTGCTGCTGCCGACCGGACGCTCCTGCGAAGATGCCTGGATCGTGGCCTCGTCGCTGATCCACGCCACCCGCCAGCTGAAATTCCTGGTGGCGATCCGGCCCGGGCTGTCCACGCCCGGCCTGGCGGTGCGCATGGCATCGACCTTCGACCGCCTGTCCGGCGGACGCCTCCTGATCAACGTGGTGACCGGCGGCGACCAGGGCGAGCTGGAAGCGGACGGCCTGTTCGCCGACCATGCGACGCGCTACGAGATCTCGGACGAGTTCTTCCGCATCTGGCGCGCGGCGATGGCGGGGGAGGGCGGTACGAAAGGATTCGATTTCGAAGGCAAGCATTTGACCGTGAAGGGCGCGCGCACGCTGTATCCGGCCGTGCAGAAGCCGTATCCGCCGCTGTACTTCGGCGGTTCATCGGAAGCGGCGCACGAGCTGGCGGCCGAGCAGATGGACGTTTATCTCACCTGGGGCGAGCCGCCGGCCGCGGTGAAGGAAAAACTGGACGACATCCGCGCGCGCGCGGCGAAACACGGGCGCACGCTGAAATTCGGCATCCGCCTGCACGTGATCGTGCGCGAGACCAGCGAGGAAGCGTGGAAGGCCGCCGACGAGTTGATCAGCCACCTGGACGACGAGGTCATCGCCAAGGCCCAGGCCGCGTTCGCGAAGATGGATTCGGTCGGCCAGCGCCGCATGGCGGCCCTGCACGGCGGCCGGCGCGACAAGCTGGAAGTGTCGCCGAACCTGTGGGCCGGGGTCGGCCTGGTGCGCGGCGGCGCGGGCACGGCGCTGGTCGGCGATCCGGAGACGGTGGCGGCGCGCATGCGCGAGTACGCCGATCTCGGCATCGAGACCTTCATCCTGTCCGGCTATCCGCACCTGGAAGAGTCCTACCGCTTTGCCGAACAGGTGTTCCCGCTGCTCGGGAAGGGAAAGGGGGGCGGGGAACTGTCGCTGACCGGGCCGTTCGGCGAGGTCATGGCGAGTGACATTGTGCCGAAAAAGGTGGCCTGATGGCGCGCCTCGCATCCGCGCGCGCGGCACTGGCGCCATGGGCGCTGCCGCTGCTCCTGATCGCCGCCTGGGAGGCCGCGGCCCAGACCGGCCTGCTGTCCAGCCGCATCCTGCCCGAACCCTGGGCGGTGGCGATGGCCTTCTGGCACCTGGCCGTGTCCGGCGAACTGTGGACCCACTTGAAGGTGAGCCTGTGGCGGGCGCTGGCCGGCTTCGCGCTGGGCGCGGGACTGGGCCTGCTGCTCGGCCTGCTCAACGGCAGCAGCCGGCGCGCCGCGACCCTGCTCGACACCACGCTGCAGATGATCCGCAACATCCCGGCCCTGGCCCTGATTCCGCTGGTGATCCTGTGGTTCGGCATCGACGAGGCGGCCAAGCTGTTCCTGCTGTCGGTCGGCGTGTTCTTCCCGATGTACCTGAACACCTTCCACGGCATCCGCTCGGTCGACCCGGCGCTGGTCGAGATGGCTCGCAGCTACGGCCTGTCCGGCTGGGCGCTGTACCGCGACGTGATCCTGCCCGGGGCCCTGCCTTCGATCCTGGTCGGCGTGCGCTTTTCGCTGGGCCTGGTGTGGGTGCTCCTGATCGTCGCCGAAACCATCTCGGCCCAGGCCGGCATCGGCTACATGACGATGAATGCGCGCGAATTCCTGCAGACCGACGTGGTGCTGGTCGGCGTGCTGCTGTACGCGCTGCTGGGCAAGGCGGCCGATGTGTCGGCGCGCGGCCTGGAGCGCCATTTCCTGCGCTGGAATCCGGCCTACCTGTAATCCTGGAGACGCCTCATGCAAATCAATCCTGTGGAAGAAAACCGGGTCAGCCAGGCGGCCGGCCAGGGGCAGCACGGCGCCCACCTGGTGCTGCGCGGGCTGACCAAGCGCTATGCCGGCCGCACCGTGCTGGACGCCGTCCACCTCAAGATCACGCCGGGCGAGTTCGTCGCCGTGGTCGGGCGCAGCGGCTGCGGCAAGAGCACGCTGCTGCGCGCCATCGCCGGGCTCGAGACGCCGGATGCCGGCCAGGTCAAGGTCGGCGGCGGGGGAGGGCGCGGACGAGCGTCCCGGCCGGAAGTGCGGATGATGTTCCAGGACGCGCGCCTGCTGCCGTGGAAGACGGTGCTGCAGAACGTGGCGCTGGGCTTGGCCGACGGCGAGGACAGGGCGCGCGCGGCGCTGGCCAGCGTCGGCCTGGCGGCGCGAGGGGGCGACTGGCCGGCGGCGCTGTCGGGCGGGCAGCGCCAGCGCGTCGCCCTGGCCCGCGCGCTGGTGCATGCGCCGCAGTTGCTGCTGCTCGACGAGCCGCTGGGCGCGCTCGATGCGCTGACCCGCATCGAGATGCAGCAGCTGATCGAAGCGCTGTGGACCCGGCACGGCTTCACGGCCGTGCTGGTGACGCACGACGTGCAGGAAGCGGTGGCGCTGGCCGATCGCATCCTGCTGGTCGAGGAGGGCCGCCTGGCGCTGGACCTCGATGTGCGCCTGGCCCGCCCACGTGCGCGCGGTAGCGTGGATTTCGGTGCTCTTGAGCAAAAAGTACTCGATCGGGTGTTGGATATTCATCACAAGGTGAACACAATTCAGGAAAATGGCCCTGCCTAAATATCTTTATGTTTACGATGTATGTATCTGTTGTGTTAGAGATGAATTTAATTTTGCTGATTTGATATAGCACAATAGATTAGTTCGTTTGACATTCGGAAATTATTTGATTAATGTCAACATATCGCCGTAGGCGACTTGATGTTTTGTAAAGTCCATAAGGGAAACTGGAGAAACTATGAGCGAACGCATAAAAGCAGAGAAAGTAAAAGATGTCGGCGTTGATAACGATTTCCTTTGCATTGAACTGTTAAACGGCTTGCGCCTGATGGGGCCTTTGCGGACGAACCCGGTCTACCGTGACCCCGTCAACCCCTCGGAAACCCACGTCTTGCCGGCCAGCGGATTCCGCCCGGCCATCGTCCAGGCCTGACCTGTCCTGGCCGCGCCGGCGATCCCGGAGCGGCCATTCCGCAGCACTCCCCCCGCTTCATCTTGCTTTCGACGCTCTACCCGCCGCTCCACCCCGCCGCACGATTGCCAGTTGATTAAGAGGAACACGGAATGATGGGGTTAAAATGTTCCCATGAAAATTCGTGTCGCGACCTACAACATTCACAAGGGCGTGTCTTCGTTCCGCAGCACGCCCCGCGTACTGGCGCTGAAGAAAGCGATCGGCCAATTCGATGCCGACGTCGTGTTCCTGCAGGAAGTGCAGGGGCGGCACGACCGGTATCAGGCGCGCTACGGCGAAAAGGTACGCAGTCCCCATCATCACTGGCCCGAGAAAGCCCAGCACGAGTTCTTCGCCGGCGAAGGGCTGCACTCGGCCTACGGCATGAACGCGGTGTACGACCACGGCCACCACGGGAATGCCTTGCTGTCGTGCCACCCGATCGCGAACATGCACAACCACGACGTTTCCGACCACGCCTACGAGCAGCGCGGCATCCTGCACTGCGTGCTGGAGACGCCGGCCGGCAACGTGCACTGCTACGTCGTGCACCTGGGCTTGTTCGAGGGCAGCCGCCGGCGCCAGACCGATGCGCTGATC
>CAJYQM010000024.1 GCA_913777025.1 uncultured Massilia sp.
CGCCGAAGCCGGCCACGACGGCACGCAAATCGTTCGGTTCCACGCCCAGCGTGTGGGTCAGGTAGTGCACGGCGGCGCGGATCGAGACCGGGCGGATGTCCTTGTCGGCTTCGCGGCAAGCCACGTAATACGCTTCCGGCAGCAGCAGCTCGACGCCGCAGCCCGGCAGCAGGCGCGCGATGTTGGGGCCGGCCTGGGCGCGCCATTGCTCGAGCGCGGCGTCGCGCACGGCTTCGAAATTCACGTGGTGCTGCGCTTCCTGCCAGCGGAACAGCGGGGCGCCCTGCGGGGCCACCACGGCCACCAGCAGGTAGCGGGTGTCGGCCAGGAATTGCGAGGTGTCGGGACCGGGCGCGGCCGGCTTGACCGTGCCGCCCTTGTGCGCGGCCTGGGCCAGCTTGTGTGTCAATGCATAGGTTTCGGCGTGGGTGCGCGGCAGCTGGTCGATCGAGTACAGGGTCGGGGCGATGGCCAGTTGGGCGCCCTCGGCCAGCAGGTGGGCCGAGAAGTGGGCGCTGAGCGTGTTCAGCACGTCGTTCGGGACGGTGCCCGAGGCGATGGCGAAACGGGTCCAGGCCAGCACCGGGGCGGCCACCAGCAGGGCTTGCCAGGTGGTCTCGAGACCGTCGTTGGCCTGCTCGACCATGGTCGAGGATTCGCTGACCGCTTCGACCGCATCCATCAGTACGTCGTAGGGCGCGAGGTCGCCCTTGAACAGGACGTTGAGCGCGGCGTCGATGCTTTCCTGGTGATTGGTCTTGAGCAGCTTCTGCAGCTGCGTATCGAGGTTGCGCTCCCAGGTCCGTTCTTCGACGCGGCTGGCGGCCTGCACGATGGCCTGGCTGATGCTGACGAGACGTTGGCTTTCTGCCGATAGTTTGGGTGAGTCTTTGGAGGGGCGACGCATGGCGCTTGGGAGTCTCTTCGGTAATTAAATGTGTGAATCGTCGCGGATACATCGATGGTCCGGGGGACCATGATAAACCCATATCCCCGGTATTGTAGTTGATTCGGCCACATGCCAGTAACACAGCGGCAAGATCGCGGTGTGTCTGTTCCGCTACCCCATCCTTGTCAAATCATGCAGCAAGAATCATAATGCGAATCGTTCTCATTTTCCTTACGCGTCCGGCTCAGCGAGAAACACGGCGCGGCTTCCATAACAAGAACCATGACCACCGACAAGAAGACCACCCCGAACGCTTTCATCAAGAGCCGCAAGCATGCGCGCAGCCTGCCCGCGCCGGCGCTCGCCATGCTGGCCGGCCTGGCGCTGCCGGCCGCCGCCGCATATGCCGCGCCGGCCGGGCCCGACGCCGTCATCGACCAGTCGATTCCGACGGTGCAGGTGACCGGTACCAATAGCAAGGCCCTGGTCTCGGCCAACGAAAAATTCACCGCGCCGCTGCTCGACACGCCGAAGTCCGTCACCGTGGTGCCCGCCGAGATCATCTCGCAGACCGGCGCCGTGTCCCTGACCGATGCGCTGCGCACCGTGCCCGGCATCACCATCGGCGCGGGCGAGGGCGGCAACCCGGTCGGCGACAACCTGTTCATCCGCGGCTACAACGCCCAGACCGACACCTATGTCGACGGCATCCGCGACGCCGGCTCGCAGTCGCGCGAGATCTTCAACCTGGAGCAGGTCGAAGTGGTCAAGGGCCCGAATTCGGCCTACGGCGGGCGCTCGTCGGCCGGCGGCGGCGTCAACCTGGTCAGCAAGACAGCCCAGCTCGATGACTTCAACAACGCCACGGTCGGCATCGGCAGCGACAAGTACAAGCGCCTCACGGGCGACGTCAACCGCAACATCGGTTCCAACAGCGCCTTCCGCCTGAACGTGATGGCCCACGAGGCGAACGTGGCAGGCCGCGACGTGGTGGGCGGCAGCCGCTGGGGCGTGGCGCCGACCGTGACCTTCGGCTTGAGCGGCCCGAGCCGCGCCATCGTCAGCGTCTACCACCTGACCACGCACGAGATCCCGGACACCGGCATCCCGTTCAACAACCCGTTCAGCAGCGGCGCCAACGTCGCCAGGAACGGCAACGGCACCCCGTTCGCGGTCGACCGCAACACCTTCTACGGCCTGGCCAACCGCGACTTCCGCGACACCAAGAGCGACGTCGCCACGGTCGACCTGCGCCACGAATTCTCCAAGGCCCTCGTGCTGCGCAACGTGACGCGCTACGGGCGTTCGCAGAACGACTATGTCTGGACCCAGCCGGACGATTCGAAGGGCAACACGGTCCTGTACGGCACCGTCTGGCGCCGCGCGAACTCGCGCGCCACCGAGACCGATACCGCCGCCAACGTCACCAGCCTGTCGGGCGAACTGACGGGCTACGGCATCAAGCACAGCTACAACGCCGGCATCGAGTTCTCGCGCGAGCGGACCGACCGCGCGGCCTACGTGTTCACGCCGGGCACCAACAACCCGCTGACCGGCACCTTCACCTGCCCGACCGCCGGCGCCGCCACGCTGTACAACTGCACCACGCTTGCCAATCCGAACCCCTACGATCCGTGGCTTTACACCCGCACGCTGTCGCCGACCCAGACCCATGTCGAGACGAAGACGAAGTCGGCCTACGGTTTCGACACCATGGAATTCACGCCGCAGTGGCTGCTGAACCTGGGTGCCCGCTTCGACGACTTCCAAAGCGTGCTCCACACGCCGGCCGCCGGCACCGCCGCCGCCACCAATGCGCGCGTCGACAGCACCTTCTGGAGCTACCAGGCGGGCCTGGTGTTCAAGCCGGCCACCAACGGCAGCATCTACCTGTCCTACGCCACCTCGGCCACGCCGCCGGGCAATGACGGGGGCGACGGCCTGGACGGCCTGACGGTACAGGTCCAGAACCTGCAGCCGCAGCGCAGCAAGAACTGGGAACTGGGCACCAAGTGGGACGTGATGCCGGGCGGGCGCCTGTCGCTGAGCGGCGCGCTGTTCAAGAGCGAGCTGAACAATGCCCGCGTCACCGCGCCGGACGGCACCACGCAGAACGTCGGCCGCAAGGAAGTCAAAGGCGTCGAGCTGGGCTTCTCGGGCAAGATCACGCAAGCCTGGACCGTGTTCGGCGGCGTCACTTACCTGGATCCGGTGGTCACCGACAACGGCTTCGTGGCCGCGGGCACCGGCTGGGCGCCGTCGCCGTACAACGGCAACCAGTTCCCGACCACGCCGAAGAAGAGCGCCACGCTGTGGACCAGCTACGCGATCAACCGCGACTTCACGGTCGGCGCCGGCCTCTCGAGCATGGACCGCGTCTACGCCAACGTCAACAACACCAAGTACGCGCCGGGCTACACCCGCTTCGACGCGATGGCCAGCTACAACGTCAACCGCAACCTGTCGCTGCAGCTGAACGTGCAGAACCTGGGCGACAAGCTGTACTTCGACAAGGTGTCCTCGCCGCACTACGCGGGCGTGGCGCCGGGCCGCTCGGCGTCGCTGACTGCCAACGTGAAATGGTAGGGTGGACGGCCAGGCCGTCCACGCGGTGATTGTTATCGGCTCCGCTCTCGTGCACGTCATCGGAACCGGCGCGTATCACCGCGTGGACGGCAAGCCGTCCACCCTACCTGCAAGCGTTTCATATTGAGGATCGAAGCATGATGCTGCATATCCCCGGCGTGCTGACGCCGGACCAGGTGGCGCAATTCCGTACGCGCCTGCTTGATACGGACTGGGTCGACGGCCGCCAGAGCGTCGGCAGCCAGGGCGCCCAGGTCAAGTGGAACCGCCAGCTGGCGGAAGGCTCGCCGCTGGCGCTGGAGCTGGGCGGCATCGTCAGCGCGGCGCTGATGGCCAACCCGCTCTTTTTCTCGGCCGTGCTGCCGCTGCGCATCCTGCCGCCTTATTTCAACGGCTACGCCGGCGGCGAGCATTACGGCCCGCACGTGGACGGCGCCATCCGGGCCCAGCGCGGCGGGGCGGCGGTGCGCTCGGACGTGTCGTGCACGGTGTTCCTGTCCGAACCGGACGACTACGACGGCGGCGAGCTGACCGTGATCGACGCCTACGGCACGCACGAGGTGAAGCTGCCGGCCGGGGACGCGATCGTGTACCCGTCGACCAGCGTGCACCAGGTGATGCCGGTGACGCGCGGGGAGCGGCTGGCTTCCTTCCTGTGGGTGCAGAGCATGGTGCGGGATGACTGGAAGCGCTCCCTTTTATTCGAGCTGGACGGGAATATCCAGGCGCTGCGGGCGCAGCATGGGGATGGGGCGGAGCTGGTGGGGCTCACGGGGCATTATCACAACCTTCTGCGGATGTGGGCGGAGACCTAAGACGTGACGGATGCGTGGCGGGTAGGGTGGACGGGTTTCCCGTCCACGCGTTCACCTGGTGTGTGATACGTCGCGCATGTGCTAGTGCCGGTTGAACGCGTGGACGGCACAGCCGTCCACCCTACCCGTAACGCGCGCGTCAACAATAAAAAAGGGCTGGAACCCTCGCAGGTTCCAGCCCTTTTTGCCTTGCCGCTGCCCGCTTGACGCGGGCAGGGAAGCCTATTACGCAGCCAGCAGCTGACGCAGCACGAACGGCAGGATGCCGCCATGCTTGTAGTAGTCGACTTCGATCGGGGTGTCGATACGCAGCAGCACGGACGTCTCTTTCACAGAGCCGTCGGCGCGGTGGATCACCAGCGTCGCCTGCATCTGCGGACGGATCTCGCCTTCCAGGCCCTTCAGGTCATAGGTCTCGTTGCCGGTGATGCCCAGCGAGTCGACGCTGTCGTCGCCCAGGAACTGCAGCGGCAGCACGCCCATGCCGACCAGGTTGGAACGGTGGATACGCTCGAACGAACGGGCGATCACGGCCTTCACGCCCAGCAGCTGGGTGCCCTTGGCGGCCCAGTCGCGCGAGGAGCCGGTGCCGTACTCTTCGCCGGCGAAGATCATCGTCGGGGTGCCTTCCGCGATGTACTTCATGCCCGCGTCGTAGATCGACATCTGTTCGCCGCTCGGCTGGTGGATGGTGATGCCACCCTCGACAGCGGAGCCGTCGGCCTTGGCCGGGATCATGCGGTTCTTGATGCGGACGTTCGCGAAGGTACCGCGCATCATGATCTCGTGGTTGCCGCGGCGCGAGCCGTAGGAGTTGAAGTCGGCCTTGAGCACGCCGTGCTCTTTCAGGTACTTGCCTGCCGGACCGTCTTCCTTGATCGAACCGGCCGGGGAGATGTGGTCGGTGGTGATCGAGTCGCCGAACACGCCCAGGGCGCGTGCGCCGCTGATGCCTGCCGCGGCGGCCTTCGGGGTCATCTCGAAGTCGCTGAAGAACGGCGGCTCGGCGATGTAGGTCGACTCCGGCCAGTTGTAGACCTGGCCCGCGACTGACGACACGGCCTGCCACAGGTTGCCCGGGTTGTTCTTCACGTCCGAGTAGTTCTTCTGGTAGACCTCGCGGTTCATCGCCAGGTTCATCAGCTCGCCGACTTCGGCCGAGGTCGGCCAGATGTCGCCCAGGTAGACGTCGACGCCGTCCGCACCCTTGCCGACCGGCTCGCTCATCAGGTCCTTGTTCACGTTGCCGGCGATCGCGTAGGCGACGACCAGCGGCGGCGAGGCCAGGAAGTTCGAACGGATGTTCGGGTGGATACGCGCTTCGAAGTTACGGTTGCCCGACAGGACGGCGGCGGCGATGATGTCGTTCTGGGTGATCGCGGCGTTCAGTTCCGGGGTCAGGTCGCCGGCGTTACCGATGCAGGTGGTGCAGCCGTAGGCGGTCACGCCGAAGCCCAGCTTTTCCAGGTAAGGCAGCAGGCCGGCGGCGGTCAGGTACTCGGTCACGACGCGCGATCCCGGCGCCAGCGAGGACTTGATGTGCGGGGCGACGGTCAGGCCCTTCTCGACGGCCTTCTTCGCCAGCAGGCCCGCGGCCAGCAGCACGCTCGGGTTCGAGGTGTTGGTGCACGAGGTGATGGCGGCGATCAGGATATCGCCGTTCTTCACGCGCACGCCGTTGGTGGTCTCGTAGACTTTCGACAGGTCGTCCGGATTCTTGTTGAAGCCGTTTTCCTTGGTCGGCTTGCTGAACAGGTCGGTGAAGGTCGACTTCATCGCGCCCAGTTCGATACGGTCCTGCGGACGCTTCGGGCCGGCCAGCGACGGGGTGACGGTCGACAGGTCCAGGTGCAGCGTGCGGGTGTAGTCGATCTCGCCATCGCGCGGGATGCCGAACAGTTGCTGGGCGCGGAAGTAGTTTTCGAACGCGGCCAGTTCTTCTTCGGTACGGCCGGTGCCGCGGAAGTAGTCGACGGTCTTTTCGTCGACCGGGAAGAAGCCCATGGTGGCGCCGTATTCCGGTGCCATGTTGCCGATGGTGGCGCGGTCGGTGGTCGACAGCGAGGCGGTGCCTTCGCCGAAGAACTCGACGAACTTGCCGACGACTTTCTCTTTGCGCAGCAGTTCGGTGATGGTCAGGACCAGGTCGGTCGCGGTGCAGCCTTCGCGCAGCGAACCGGTCAGGTTCACGCCGATGACGTCCGGGGTCAGGAAGTAGACCGGCTGGCCCAGCATGCCGGCTTCCGCTTCGATGCCGCCCACGCCCCAGCCGACGACGCCGACGCCGTTGATCATGGTGGTGTGCGAGTCGGTGCCGACCAGGGTGTCCGGGTAGTACATCGAACCGTTCTTCATCACGCCGCGGGCCAGGTACTCCAGGTTCACCTGGTGCACGATGCCGAAGCCCGGAGGCACGACGCCGAAGGTGTCGAAGGCCTGCATGCCCCATTTCATGAACTGGTAGCGCTCGTTATTGCGCTGGAACTCGATCTTCATGTTCAGGTCGAGCGAGTCCGGGGTACGGAAGTGGTCGATGGTGACCGAGTGGTCGACGACCAGGTCGACCGGGACCAGCGGCTCGATCTTCTTCGGATCGGCGCCGGTCTTGGCGGCGACGTTGCGCATGGCGGCCAGGTCGGCCAGCAGCGGCACGCCGGTGAAGTCCTGCAGCACGACGCGGGCGACGACGAACGGGATCTCGTCGGTACGCTGGGCGGTCGGGCCCCAGTTCGCCAGCTGGCGGACGTGTTCTTCGGTGACCTTCTTGCCGTCGCAATTGCGCAGCACGGACTCCAGAACGATACGGATCGACACCGGCAGGCGCGACAGGTTCACGCCCAGGGCTTCGCCCAGCGCCGGCAGCGAGTAGAACTGGCCGGTCTGGCCCGCAGCGAGCGGGAATTCCTTGAGTGTGTTCAGCGTGTTGTGAGACATGAATTCTCCTTGGTTGAGGACTTAGTATCCACCCGTCGTTCCCGCGAAGGCGGGAACCCAAGTTTTGCATGCGTTATCGCTCAGCCAGCAAACTTGGGTCCCCGCCTGCGCGGGGACGACGGCTGTATCAGCTTTTCTTTTCGCCAGGCACGGCCGCCACCATGGGCGCGGCCTGTTCGGCGTTCTTGCATTCGTTGGCCAGCTGGCGGTTCAGCTTCGAGTCGAGCAGGATGCCCTTCGACGGGATGCCGATCCAGATCAGGCCGAACTTGGTATTTTCAAAACGCAGGGCGCCGGTGGTGGTGCCGACGCGGTCGAGGCGGTGCAGCCGGTTCTTCCAGCGCAGCGCGATGTGGCCGTCATCCTTGTCGTTCTTGTAGATGGTGACCTTGTTGTTCAGTTCGCACGCATAGTCGGTGACGAGGGTGTCCGTGATGTCCGGTTCCGGCTCGTCCTCGGCCACGACTTCCGTCTGAGGGTCTTCCTTCTTCTTTTTCGAAGCCTTGTGCTTGTCCCTGGCCTGTTCTTTCAGGACCTTGGCGGCTTTCGGGTGTTTTTCGTGTTCGGTGGCGGCGGCTGCCGGCGTGCTAAGTCCGGTGGCCGCAAGCAAGAAAGGGGAAATGAGGGCGCAGGCGGCGATGTATTTGAGGGTGATGGCCATCAGATGGATTCCGGTTGATTGACGAGTGCCGCCGCGGCATCGGGCAGCGTCAGGCCGGCCAGTTTCGCGCGCTGCAACACCGTCCAATAATATCGGTAGCTGGCACGGTCGTGCAAGCGGCCATGCTGGGCGATCGGTCCCCAGTTCGCTGCCATCGCCTCGAGCAGGATATTGCTTGCTTCGTTCACTTCCGACATGCGCGGGGTGAAGGCCTTGACGATCGGTTTGATCTGGTCAGGGTGGATGCTCCACATGCGCGTGAAGCCGAATTCGCCGGCGGCGCGGGTGGCGTCGTTGGCGACAACCGCGCTGTCCTTGATATCGGTCGTCACATTATGGGAGGCGACTTTGTCGTACGCATGACATGCCGCAACCATCTCCAGCTTCGCCCGGACGACGAGTGGATGGGTAAATTGCCCCGGCGTGCGCATCGCGGCGGCCGGAACCGCGCCGTAATGGCTGGAGACGAAATCCATGATGCCGAAGGACAGGCATTCAACCTGGGGCAGGGCGGCGATCTCGAACACCTGGTGCAGGGCGCCGTGGGTTTCGATCAGCACGTGCAGCGGCAGATCGGGGCGGCCGGCCTTTTCGGCCGCGCGCCGGATCTTGTCCAGTCCGCGCAGCACGTCGGCCACGCCTTCGGGCTTGGGCAGCACCACGTAGGCCAGGCGCCTGGCCGCGCCGCCGACGATGATGTCGACGTCCTGTGCGAAATGCGGGCTGTGCACGTCGTGCAGGCGCGCGCCGATGCGGCCGAAGCGGTTGCCGACCTCGTTCACGAGCGTGGCCACCAGCTCGGCATGCTCGCGCTCGTGGCCGGCGGCAGCGCCGTCCTCGCAGTCGAAGGTGATGTCGAAGACCGGGCCAAGGTCTTGTTGCAGGGTCATCGATTTGCGCATCAGCTTCTCGCTGCCGGCGTAGTGATCGCAGGCAGGGAGGAGCAGCGGCTGGCGGCGGCCCTGGAATAAAACCTCGGAAGGATGCATTTTAGATAGCGATATGTGTAATACGTCGTCCCCGCGGAGGCGGGGACCCAAGTTCTGGATGCGTTTCGACTGCGCAAGCAAACTTGGATCCCCGCCTGCGCGGGGAGTCGTTCCCGGCATTGCCGGGAACGACAGTGTCAATTACTGACCCAGCAGGTGAGCGACGCCGTTACGCTCTTCGTTCAGCTCGTCCAGGGTCTTGTTGATGCGCTCTTGCGAGAACTGGTCGATCTCCAGGCCCTGCACGATGGTGTACTCGCCGTTCTGGGTGGTCACCGGGAAGCCGAACACGACGCCTTCCGGAATGCCGTACGAACCGTCCGACGGCACGCCCATGGTGGTCCACTTGCCATTGGTGCCCAGCACCCAGTCGCGCACGTGGTCGATGGCGGCGTTGGCGGCCGAGGCGGCCGACGAGGCGCCGCGGGCGTCGATGATGGCGGCGCCGCGCTTGCCGACGGTCGGCAGGAAGGTGTTGGCGTTCCATTCCTGGTCGTTGATCAGGTCCTTCAGTGACTCGCCGCCGGCGGTGGCGAAGCGGTAGTCGGCGTACATGGTCGGCGAGTGGTTGCCCCAGACGATCATCTTCTCGATGTCGCCGACGGCCTTGCCCGACTTGGCGGCAACCTGCGACAGGGCGCGGTTGTGGTCCAGGCGCAGCATGGCGGTGAAGTTCTTGCTAGGGAGGTTCGGGGCCGATTTCATCGCGATGTAGGCGTTGGTGTTGGCCGGGTTGCCGACCACCAGCACTTTCACGTCACGCGAGGCGACGGCGTCCAGCGCCTTGCCCTGCACGGTGAAGATCTGGGCGTTGGCTTCCAGCAGGTCCTTGCGCTCCATGCCCGGACCGCGCGGACGGGCGCCGACCAGCAGGGCGACGTCGGCATCCTTGAATGCGGTCATCGGGTCGCTGTGGGCGGTCATGCCAGCCAGCAGCGGGAACGCGCAGTCGTCGATTTCCATCATGACGCCCTTGAGCGCTTTCTGTGCCTTTTCGTTGTCGATCTCGAGCAGCTGCAGAATGACCGGCTGGTCCTTGCCCAGCATGTCGCCGTTGGCGATGCGGAACAGCAGGGAATAGCCGATCTGGCCGGCCGCGCCGGTGACGGCAACGCGCATTGGGGTTTTAGCCATGATGAATCTCCAAAGGTGGAATAAGAAAACGGGCGACGCCGAGGATACGCCAGTCTGGGAAAAGTGCAATGATACCAAACCGGCTACCAAAATCCGGGTGTGTGGCGCGGCCGACGAGGGCGCGCCCACGCCCGGTCGACCGGCAGTGTATTCCTGTGCTATTCCATCTGTCAATTCATATCATATGTCTTATATAAGACACATAATCTAGACGTCTTCGCACTGGACGGAGAAGGGGATTTATGAAAAAATCCCATTCTATGAACCAAGCCTCGTCCAATCCGAACAGCAATGGTGCGCCTGCAGCCGGCACCGGCAACGCTGGCGCCGGAGCGACTTCCCAAGCAACTGCGTCCCCGACGTTCTCGCCGTTGTACCAGCAGATCAAGGCCCTGATCACGCAAAGCCTGCAGTCGGGTGAATGGAAGCCGGGCGAGCTCATTCCCAGCGAAGTCGAACTCGCTGGCCGCTACAAGGTCAGCCAGGGCACCGTGCGCAAGGCGATCGACGAACTCGCCGCCGAGAACCTGGTGGTGCGCCGCCAGGGCAAGGGCACCTTCGTCGCCTCCCACCACGAAGCGCGCGCCCACTTCCGTTTCCTCAAGCTGATGCCGGACGAAGGCGTGCCCTACCAGGCCGACCACCAGTACATCGAGGTCAAGCGCATGCGCGCGGCCGCCGAGGTGGCGCGCCTGCTCGACCTGAAGTCGGGCGACGCCGTGGTCTACGTCAAGCGCCTGCTTTCTTTCGGCGGCGCGCCGACCATCCTGGAAGAGCTGTGGCTGCCCGGGCAACTGTTCAAGGGCCTGACGATGGAGCGCCTGGCCGAATACAAGGGCCCGATGTACGGCCTGTTCGAATCCGAGTTCGGCACCCGCATGATCCGCGCGACGGAAAAGATCCGCGCGGTGGCCGCCGACGAGGCTAACGCGGAATTGCTGAAAGTGACGCCGGGCACGCCACTGCTGTGCGTGGACCGGGTGTCATTTACCTATGGAGATAAGGCAGTGGAATTGCGCCGCGGATTGTATTTGACTGCGCAACATCATTACCAAAATGAATTGTCCTGAATAGTTTTTGCGCTGGCTCTATGCTGGTGCATGAATCGCTGGTAGCGATTACAATGCATTGGTTTTGGGTAAGCCACCACGACGCCCGGTTGCCCTTCCCTGCAGGGTCTGGAAAGGTCCCGGAGCAAGTCACAAAATCGATGATCAATGCGGGTTTTTTAATTAGTTGTCAGTGTATATGAGGGAGGTGTTGCAATGTCCGAAGCCGTGAGAGAGGCTCAGAAAAAGGGCCGGCCGGTAATCCGTAATGTCGATTTTGGCGATATCACGTACCGGGGTTACTACAAACAGCCGCCGTCGGCACTCGTGTCGATCCTGCACCGTGTCAGCGGCGCCGGCCTGTTCCTGTTCATGCCTTTCCTGCTGTACCTGTTCCAGGAAAGCGTGCGTTCCGAGATCTCGTTTGCGCACTTCGCGGGCGTCGTCGGTCATCCGCTGTCCAAGCTCATCATCCTGGGCCTGTCGTGGGCTTACCTGCACCACTTCTGCGCCGGCATCCGCCACCTGTTCATGGACAACCACATCGCCCTGGACAAGGATGACTCGCAAAAGACCGCGCGCTGGGTGCTGACCATCAGCCTGGCCCTGACCGTGCTGGTCGCCCTGAAACTGTTCGGAGTGTTCTAATCATGCAAGGCTTTGACACCAAAAAGAATATCGGCCAGCGCCGCCTCGTCGTCGGCGCCCACTACGGCATGCGCGACTGGCTGGCACAGCGCCTCACCGCAATCCTGATGGCGGTCTTCACGATCGTCCTGCTGGTCTCCTTCCTGACCGGCCAGAATTTCACCGACGAAGGCTGGGCCGGGCTGTTCGCGCGCCAGTGGTTCAAGCTGTTCACCATGGTGACCTTCTTCGGCATGTTCTACCACGCGTGGGTCGGCATCCGTGACATCTGGATGGACTACATCAAACCGGTCGGCCTGCGCCTGACCCTGCAGTCCCTGACCATCTTGTGGCTGCTCGCCTGCGCCGCATGGACTGTGCAAATTCTCTGGAGCGTGTAATCGTGGCAGCATTCAATTCTGCAATTCCAACCCGCCACTTCGATGTGGTCATCGTCGGTGCCGGCGGTTCCGGCCTGCGCGCCGCCCTGCAACTGTCCGAAGCCGGCCTGAACGTGGCCGTGCTGTCGAAGGTCTTCCCGACCCGTTCGCACACCGTTGCCGCACAGGGCGGCATCGGCGCCTCGCTGGGCAACATGAGCGAGGACGACTGGTACTGGCACATGTTCGACACCGTCAAGGGCTCGGACTACCTGGGCGACCAGGACGCGATCGAATTCATGTGCCGCGAAGCCCCGAAGGTCGTGTACGAACTGGAACACTTCGGCATGCCGTTCGACCGCAACCCGGACGGCACCATCTACCAGCGTCCGTTCGGCGGCCACACCGCCAACTTCGGCGAGAAGCCGGTGCAGCGCGCCTGCGCCGCCGCCGACCGTACCGGCCACGCGCTGCTGCACACCCTGTACCAGCGTAACGTCCGCTCGCGCACCCACTTCTTCGTCGAATGGCAGGCGCTGGACCTGGTCCGCAACCAGGACGGCGACGTGCTGGGCGTGATCGCGCTGGAAATGGAAACCGGCGACGTGATGATGCTGCAGGCGAAGACCACCGTGTTCGCCACCGGCGGCGCCGGCCGCATCTTCGCCGCCTCGACCAACGCCTTCATCAACACCGGCGACGGCCTGGGCATGGCGGCACGCGCCGGTCTGCCGCTGCAGGACATGGAGTTCTGGCAGTTCCACCCGACCGGCGTGGCCGGCGCAGGCGTCCTGATCACCGAAGGCGTGCGCGGCGAGGGCGGTATCCTGATCAACTCGAACGGCGAACGCTTCATGGAGCGCTATGCGCCGACCCTGAAGGACCTGGCGCCGCGCGACTTCGTTTCGCGTTCGATGGACCAGGAAATCAAGGAAGGCCGCGGCGTCGGCCCGAACAAGGACCACGTGCTGCTGGACCTGCGCCACATCGGCGCGGACACCATCCGCAAGCGCCTGCCGTCGATCCTGGAAATCGGCCACAAGTTCGCCAACGTCGACGCGACCAAGGAACCGATCCCGGTCGTCCCGACCATCCACTACCAGATGGGCGGCATCCCGACCAATATCCACGGCCAGGTGGTTGCCCCTGACGGCACCGGCGGCCAGAAGATCGTGCAGGGCCTGTACGCGATCGGCGAATGCTCGTGCGTCTCGGTGCACGGCGCGAACCGCCTCGGCACGAATTCGCTGCTCGACCTGGTGGTGTGCGGCCGCGCGGCCGGCAACCACATCGTCGGCCAGAACCTGAAGGCGCAGGGCAACCGCGCGCTGCCGAAGGACTTCGCCGACTACGCGCTGGGCCGCCTGAACCGCCTCGAGTCCTCGACCGGCGGCGAGAAGGTGCAGCACGTGGCCAACGACATCCGCGCCACCATGCAGAAGTTCTGCGGCGTGTTCCGCACCCAGGCGCTGATGGACGAAGGCGTCAAGGAAATCATGAAGCTGGACGAGCGCCGCAAGCATGTCTCGTTCAAAGACAAGTCGCGCGTGTTCAACACCGCCCGCATCGAAGCGATCGAGCTGGACAACCTGATCGAAGTGGCCAAGGCGACCATCGTGTCGGCCGCGGCGCGCAAGGAATCGCGCGGCGCCCACGCCCACAGCGACTTCGAAAAGCGCGACGACGACAACTGGATGAAGCACACGTTGTTCTTCTCGGAAGGCAACCGCCTCGACTACAAGCCGGTCGTGACCAAGCCGCTGACGGTCGATACCTTCAAACCGAAGCCACGTACGTTCTGATCCACGATACAAACATTTAGGTAAACCATGGCACGCACAGTCCAACTGAAGATCTACCGCTACGATCCGGACAAGGATCAGAAGCCCTACATGCAAGACTACACGGTCGAGCTGAAAGACACCGACAAGATGCTGCTCGACGTCCTGCAGCGCATCAAGTCCGACGTCGACGACTCGATCGCCCTGCGCCGCTCCTGCCGCGAAGGCGTGTGCGGTTCGGACGCGATGAATATCAACGGCAAGAACGGCCTGGCCTGCACCACCAACCTGAACGAGCTGAAGCAGCCGATCGTGCTGCGTCCGCTGCCGGGCCTGCCGGTCGTGCGCGACCTGATCGTCGACATGACCAACTTCTTCAAGCAGTATCACTCGATCAAGCCCTACCTGATCAACGAGTCGATCCCGCCGGAGAAGGAGCGCCTGCAATCGCCGGAAGAGCGCGAAGAGCTGGATGGCGTCTACGAGTGCATCCTGTGCGCCTGCTGCTCGACCTCCTGCCCGTCGTTCTGGTGGAACCCGGACAAGTTCGTCGGTCCGGCCGGCCTGCTGCAGGCCTACCGCTTCATCGCCGACTCGCGCGACGAAGCCACGAACCAGCGCCTGGACAACCTGGAAGACCCGTACCGCCTGTTCCGCTGCCACTCGATCATGAATTGCACGGACGTGTGCCCGAAGGGCCTGAATCCGAACAAGGCGATCGGCAAGATCAAGGAACTGCTGGTCCGCCGCGCGATTTAAGCGGCGCCGTCTTTCCCGGCAACGCCGCCCGCATGCCGTACGCGGGCGGCGTGACTCTCCCGGAACAGGTATATTTCGGGGAGCTTCCCGCCCTGAATGTTGCCAATAAATACAGTAGAACTACCGTACTGCCCATGACGGGCGGCCGGAGTATAGTGTTGACCGAACAACGGACTCTCGTGTGAAATCGCAACCCAACGCGCATCAATCCGATCCTGCCAACCGTGCCCGCCTTCGCTGGCGTGCCCGCCGTGGCTTGCTGGAAAACGACCTGATCCTCACGCGCTTCCTGGACGCGCATGAAGAAGAATTGACGGACGAGGACGTCGATGCGCTGACCCGTTTGCTGGACCTGGCGGACAACCCGCTGATGGACCTGCTGCTGGGCCGCGCCGAGCCCGAAGGCGAGGTCGACCTGCCGCACGTGCATGCCCTGGTGGCGCGCTTGCGGCAAGCGTAACGAAATTCCGGTTTCGTTTTTTTATATCACCTCCCCAAAGAAGGAAGTGCCATGAACATCTCTGATACCAAAGCCACCCTGTCGTTCTCGGATGGCAGCCCGTCGGTCGACATGCCGATCTACAAGGGTACGATCGGCCCGGACGTCGTCGACATCCGCAAGCTGTATGGCCAGACCGGCAAGTTCACCTACGACCCGGGCTTCATGTCGACCGCCGCCTGCCAGTCGGCCATCACCTACATCGATGGCGACAAGGGCGAGCTGCTGTACCGCGGCTACCCGATCGAGCAACTGGCAGTGAACTGCGACTTCCTGGAAACCTGCTACCTGCTGCTGAACGGCGAACTGCCGAACGCCGAGCAGAAGGCCGAGTTCGAGACCACCGTGACCCGCCACACGATGATCCACGAGCAGATGCAGTTCTTCTTCCGTGGCTTCCGCCGCGACGCGCACCCGATGTCGGTGCTGGTGGGTACCGTCGGCGCGCTGGCATCCTTCTACCACGACTCGCTGGACATCAACGACGCGAAGCAGCGCGAAATCTCGGCAATCCGCCTGATCGCCAAGCTGCCGACCCTGGTCGCGATGGCTTACAAGTACTCGATCGGCCAGCCGTTCATGTACCCGCGCAACGACCTGTCGTACAGCGCGAACTTCATGCACATGATGTTCGGTAACCCGTGCGAAGAATACAAGGTCAACGACGTGCTGGTGCGCGCCCTGGACCGTATCCTGATCCTGCACGCCGACCACGAGCAGAACGCATCGACCTCGACCGTCCGCCTGGCCGGTTCGTCGGGCGCCAACCCGTTCGCCTGTATCGCAGCCGGCATCGCCTGCCTGTGGGGCCCGGCACACGGCGGCGCGAACGAAGCCGCCCTGAACATGCTGAAGGAAATCGGCAGCGTCGAGAACATCCCGGCCTTCATCGAGAAGGTCAAGGACAAGAACTCGGGCGTGAAGCTGATGGGCTTCGGTCACCGCGTGTACAAGAACTTCGACCCGCGCGCCAAGCTGATGCGCGAAACCTGCCACGAAGTGCTGGAAGAGCTGGGCCTGCAGGACGACCCGCTGTTCAAGCTGGCGATGGAACTGGAAAAGATCGCCCTGAACGACGAATACTTCGTGTCGCGCAAGCTGTACCCGAACGTCGACTTCTACTCGGGCATCGTGCAGTCGGCCCTGGGCATCCCGGTCTCGCTGTTCACCGGTATCTTCGCGATGGCCCGTACCATCGGCTGGATCGCCCAGTGGAACGAAATGATCGCCGACCCGGAACAGAAGATCGGCCGTCCGCGCCAGCTGTTCGTCGGCTCGACCGTTCGCGACGTGCCGGGTATCGACAAGCGCTGATCGACTTTAAGCGTCACCGAGAAACGGGCCTGCGGGCCCGTTTTTTTATTCGCTTTTTTGCCGCCGCAAGTAAAACGGCCGCCGGATTGCTCGGGCGGCCGTGGTGGCATGAAAGATGAAAGGATCAGGCGTCCTGGTAGTAAGGCTCGACCGTGCCCTTCAGCTTGATCAGCATCGGACGGCCCTTGCGGTCCAGGGTCTTGCCGGCGGCGACCTTGATCCAGCCTTCGCTGACGCAGTATTCCTCGACGTCGACGCGTTCCTTGCCGTTGAAACGGATGCCGACCGGGCGCTTGAAGACGTCCGCGTCGTGGTGCGGGCTCTTCGGGTCGATGGACAGGCGGTCGGGCAGGGCAGGGGCCTGCTCGGCGGTTTGGGTTGGGTTTTGGGTGGTATCGTTCATGCCCGCGATTATCCACGATTCCATGCGCGCAGGCGAGCGTGCGACGGCAGGCCGCTGCCTGTTACACGGGCAAAGTGGACGGAAATGCAACGCTTGGCTATGCTGGCGGCGTATGGACTGATTTCGACCCGGCATGGCAAAGCTCTCAAACATTTCCAAGGCAACTGTCTTTCGCATCCCGCGCCATTTCAACTGGCCCCTGGTCATCGGCGGTTTCGCCGCGCTGGCCCTGCTCATGATGCTGGGCCGCTGGGGCGCGCTCGTTGCCGATTCGGATGCCTACCTGGATTCCGCCCGCTGGCTGCG
>CAJYQM010000025.1 GCA_913777025.1 uncultured Massilia sp.
CATGGCTACAGCCACCTGGACACCGAGGCGAATGGCGGCGGCCTGCGTGGCCGTTTCCTGCGCAATGTGTACACGCGGCGCGAGGGGGAGTTCGCGGCGCTGGGGGAAGCCGAGGCAGGGCGGCGCCTGGCGCTGGGCATGGCATGGTTCAAGGAGCGCGGCTGGACGCCCGAGGGCTTCGTGCCGCCTGCCTGGCTGCTGGGGGAGGGATCCTGGCGCGCGCTGCGGGCGTCCGGCTTCAAGTACGTGACGACGTTCAGCCATTTTCATTGCCTCGACAGTGATCCGGCGCGCTGCAAGGCCGTGCTGTCGCCGTCGATGGTGTATGCGGCGCGCAATCGCAGCGGCAGGATCCTGTCGCCGCGCGTCGCGGATGCCACCGCGCGCATGCTGGCGCAGCGTCCGCTGGTGCGATTCAGTTTGCATCCGCCGGATGCGCGCTATCCCGAACTGGTGCGCCACATCCAGCAAGTGCTCGAGCGCCTGCTGGCGCAGCGCGAGGCGGTGACCAAGCTCACCTGCGCACATCGCCTCGGCGCCGACGGCAACATAGCCTCGAGCGGGCTTACCAGCCCCACCAGCCACCACGCCAGCGGCCATACCCATAGCCATAGCCCGGATAACCATTCGGTCCATAGCGCTGGATATCGTCCTTCGTGCTGAGGTTGACGACACAATTGCGCCACGGGTCGGAACCGGCGGCGTAGCCCAGGCGTGAGCAGGCGGGACCATACACCGCCATCATCCGCTCGGCCTCGGCCTGCTTCTGCGCAGCCTGTTCCTGCGGCGTGGCGCAACCGGCCAGGACCAGTGCAGGCAGCACGATCAGCGGACTTATAAAACGTAGCATCGAACGCATGGCATCCTCCTTGTATATATGTTCTCAGCGTATGCCAGCGCAAGGCTCACCGCAAGTCGGTGGCGGCCTCGACGCTGCGCCGGACTAAGCCGACATGGGCATTCCCGCCCGAATGGGATTTCTGGCAAGATGCGCATGTTTTCAACAGGGCGGGAGGATGCATGCCACACACTGGACAGCGGCGCGGATGGGTGACCTGGAGCCGGCGCATTCTCTTGCTGATCGTCGCCCTGCTGGCGCTGGCCCTGCTGGGTGCCTGGTTCTATTTGCGCGCCAGCCTGCCCCAGCTGGACGGCACGCGCCGCTCGCCGCTGTTGTCGGCCCCGGTGACCGTGGCGCGCGACGCCGACGGCGTGCCGATGATCAGCGGCGCCAGCCGGCTCGACCTGGCCTACGCGACCGGCTTCGTGCACGGCCAGGAGCGCTTCTTCCAGATGGACCTGCTGCGCCGCAGCGCGGCCGGCGAGCTCGCTGAACTGTTCGGGCCGAAGGCGCTCCCGCTCGACCGCGCGCACCGGCTGCACCGCTTCCGCGCCCGCGCTGCCGTCGCGCTGCGGCGCCTATCGCCACAGGAACGCGTCTTCATCGACCGCTACGTGGCCGGCGTCAACGACGGCGTGGATGCGCTCGGCGCGCGTCCCTTCGAATACGCGCTGACGGGCGCGGCGCCGCGGCCCTGGGAGGCGGCCGATTCGCTGCTGGTGGTGTGGGCCATGTACCTGGACCTGCAAGGCAACCAGGAAGCGCGCGAACTGGCGCGCGGCTGGCTGGCCGGCCAGCTCGACCCGGCCCAGCGCGCCTTTTTGCTGCCTGAGTCGAGCCGCTGGGACGCGCCGCTCGACGCGCCCGAGGTCGCCCTGGCCGCGGCCCCGCTGCCGCCCACCGCGCCGCCCTGGTGGGGCCGCAAGGAGGCGGTGCCGGCGCGCCAGCTGGCCGGCATCGGCTTTACAGATTCGGTCGGCAGCAACAACTATGCCGTGGCCGGCACGCGCACCGCGAGCGGCGCGGCGATCGTCTCGGACGACATGCACCTCGGCCTGCAGCTGCCGAACACCTGGTACCGGCTGGCATTGCGCTTCCCGGACGAGCAGGGCGTGCAGCGGCGCCTGGCCGGGGTCAGCCTGCCGGGCGCGCCGCCATTGATCATCGTCGGCAGCAATGGCCGCGTGGCCTGGGCCTTCACCAACAGCTACGCCGATACGCTCGACCTGGTGCGCCTCGAGCGCGACGCCGCCCACGCGGGCCAGGTGCGCACGCCCGCCGGCTGGGAGACTTTGATCGAGCACCCTGAAACGATCCTGGTGAAAGGCCAGCCGGCCGAGCGCCTGGTGGTGCGCGAGACCAGCCTCGGCCCGGTGCGCGAGGCCGGCGGCGCGCTGTACGCGGTGCACTGGATCGCGCACGCGCCGGAAGCCCTGAACCTGCACCACCTGCAGCTGGAAAACGCGAACACGCTGGACGAGGCCCTGGCGGCCACGGCCGGCGATGGCATCCCGGCCCAGAACATCGTCATCGGCGATGCGCACGGCAACATCGGCTGGACCGTCGCCGGCGCGCTGCCGCGCCGCAGCCAGGGCGGCACGGCGGTCTCGTTCCCGCTCGCAGCCGCGGGCACGCCGCCGACCTGGGATGGCGTGCTGGCGCCGAAC
Organism: uncultured Massilia sp.; assembly: GCA_913777025.1. Lineage (GTDB taxonomy): Bacteria > Pseudomonadota > Gammaproteobacteria > Burkholderiales > Burkholderiaceae_D > Telluria. The sequence goes on from CAJYQM010000025.1 coordinate 2,509, forward strand.
GAGCATCCGCGCGTGGTGAACCCGCCGACCGGCCAACTGGTCACGGCCAACAGCCGCCAGCTGGCCGGTCCCGCGGTCGCGGTGCTGGGCGATGCCGGCTTCGACCTCGGGGCCAGGGCACGCCAGCTGCGCGACGGCGTGAGCGCGCTGGGCGACAAGGTCGAGGTGCCCGCCGCGTTCCGCGCCGCGCTAGACGACCGCGCGCTGTACGTGGCCGAATGGCGCCGCCGCGCGGTCGAGGCGCTCGACGATGCGGCGCTGGCCGGCCATCCGCAGCGCGCCGCATTCAAGCGCCTGCTGCAATCGAGCTGGGATGGCCGCGCCAGCGTCGATTCGGTCGGCTACCGGCTGGCGCAGCAGTACCGCTGGTCGCTGCACGACCTGCTGTTCGCCGGCGCCAATGTGGAGATGAAGAAGCTCGACCCCAAGGCGACCATGCTGGCGGCGAGCTCGCGCTGGAGCGAAGCGGTCGCGCGCCTGCTGGACGAGCGGCCGGCGGCCTGGCTGCCGGCCGGTTACCGCGACTGGCGCGCGCTGGAACTGGCGGCGGTCGATCGCACCATCGCGGAGGTCACGCGCGACGGCACGCCGCTGGACAAGGCCACCTGGGGCAAGCGCAACACGGCGGCCATCGTGCATCCGATCGCGATGGCGCTGCCGATCCTGTCGGGCTGGCTCGGCGCGCCGCCGGACCCGCTGCCCGGGGATGCCAACATGCCGCGCGTGGCGGGGCCGAAGTTCGGGCAGTCGGAGCGGCTGACGGTGTCGCCGGGGCGCGAGGAAGAGGGCCTGTTCGACATGCCGGGCGGGCAGAGCGGGCATCCGCTGTCGCCGTTTTTCCTGCGCGGGCATGCGGCTTGGGTGAAGGGGCAGGCGGGGCGATTGTTGCCGGGGGAGGCGAAATATACGCTGGTGTTTTCGAGACAAGAACAGCATTAGGCGACTTCGTTCACGCGCACTATGTCCGTCATCGCCGCGCAGGTGGGAGATAAGTTCTGCAAGCGATATCGAGATGCGTGCAATTTGGATTCCCGCCTGCGCGGGAATGACGTTGTTTTGTGCTGCGGGTTATCTCACCCCCACCGGCACCCACAGCTTCTGCAGCATCCCCGTCACCGCCTCCGCCGGGGCGGGACGGCCGAGGTAGAAGCCCTGCACCAGGTCGCACCCGTACTTTTCGAGCATGACCAGCTGCTCGCCGGTCTCCACGCCCTCGGCCACCACCACCATCTTGAGCCCGTGCGCCATCGCGATGATCGCGCGGGTGATGGCCGCATTCTCGGAATCCTGCGGCAGGCCGCTGATGAAGCTGCGGTCGATCTTCAAGGCGCGCACGTCGAAACGCTTTAAATAGTTCATCGACGAATAGCCGGTGCCGAAGTCGTCGATCGACAGGTAGACGCCGATGCCGCGCAACTGCTCCAGCGTGGCCAGCGTGGCCTTGGCATCGTCCATCAGCGTGCCCTCGGTCAGTTCGAGTTCCAGCAGGCGCGGATCGAGCCCGGTGTCGTGCAGGGCCGACATGACGATCTGGCTCAGGTTCTCGTCCTTGAACTGCTTGGCCGACAAATTCACCGCCATGCGCACCGGACGGCGCGACAGCTTTTGCCAGGCGCGCGCCTGGTCGCAGGCGGTGCGCAGCACCCATTCGCCGATCGGGACGATCAGGCCGGTCTCCTCGGCCAGCGGAATGAATTCGGTCGGCGAGACGATGCCGCGCTCCGCATGGCGCCAGCGCACCAGCGCTTCCACGCCGACGATCTCGTTGGAGCGCACGTCGAGCTGCGGCTGGTACAGCAGGTAGAGTTCGTCGTTCTGCAAGGCGCGGCGCAAGCCGACTTCCAGCTTCACGTGGCTCATGATCTGCATCGTCAGCGAGGACGAGTACAGCTTGGCGTTGTTCTTGCCGCAGTTCTTGGCGTGGTACATCGCGGTGTCGGCGAACTTCAGCAGCGAGGTGCAATCGTCGCCGTCTTCCGGGAACAGCGAGATGCCGATGCTGGCGGTGACGAAGATCTCGTTGCCCTCGATGAGGAAGGGCCGGCGCATCGCATCCTTCACGCGGTGCGCCACGTTCAGCGCGTGCTCGACCCGCTCCAGGTCCGGGATCAGGATGGTGAATTCGTCGCCGCCCAGGCGCGCCAGGTTCGTCTCTTCCGGTGCGCGCGGCGGCATGTCGCCGCGCGAGAGCAGGTCGCTCGGACGGATCGTTTCGCGCAGGCGCTCCGACACCAGCTGCAGCAACTGGTCGCCGACGTTGTGGCCGAGCGTGTCGTTGATGCGCTTGAAGGCGTCCAGGTCCATGAACAGCACGGCGAACTTCTTGTTGCCGATCTTCGAGCGCTGCAGCTCGCGCTCCAGCATCTCGAGGAAGGCCTGGCGGTTCGGGATGCCGGTCAGGCTGTCGCAATAGGCCAGGCGCCGGATCTGTTCCTCGGCACGCTTGCGCTCGCTGATGTCGCGCACCAGGCCGAGCACCTCGGAAGAGCCGGTCGCCACCAGGCGCGCCTCGAAATGCTGGGCTTCGCCGAAGCGGATCAATTCGTACTCGACCGAACGCACCTGCTGCACGCGCAGCGCCAGCTCGACCTGTTCCAGCATGCGCTCGGCGATGTCGGCCGGCAGCAACTCGGCCACGTGCTTGCCGACGCAGTCGTCGGCCGGGTAGGCCTGTGCTTGCAATCCACGGCGGCTGCGTCCGTGTCCATCCCGCCCCGGTTCGTAGTCGAGGTAGATGCCCTCGCGCGACATGCGGAAGAAGGTGTCGGGAATGGCCGCCAGCACCGCGCGGTTCTGGGCATCGGCGATGCGCAGGCGCACGATGGCGTCGCTGGCGCGCAAGACGTACAGCACGCGGTGCCCCAGGAGCGGCCAGTTGATCGGTTTCGACACGAAGTCGGTGGCGCCGGCTTCGTAGGCGTTGGTGACGGCTTCCAGGTCGTCGCCGCCGGTGACCATCACGATCGGAACGGTGGCGCCGTTGGCGGCGTCGCGGATCGCGCGGCAGGCCGCGAAGCCATCCATGCGCGGCATGTCGACGTCCATCAGGATCAGGTCGGGCGAGCGCTCGCGCGCGAGGCGCACCGCCTGTTCGCCGTCCTCGGCTTCGATGGCGTCGAGGCCGACGCCGTCGAGCATCTCGAGCATCAGCAAACGCATGACCGGATCGTCGTCGGCGACCAACACGACACCGCGCGAATTCGCACGCCTGGGTGAATGAGGGACTGGCATGTCAGGTTTCCTTCTCGAGGAGGGCGGTGAGCGAACTGCGGACGGCCTGGAATTCCTGTTCCATCACGGTGAGGATCGCCCCGGCGCCTTCGGTGGTGTCGGCGCGGCCGAGGTGTTCCATCTCCTTGCACAGCGCGGCCAGGGCTTCGGCGCCGACGTTGGCGCTGGCCGACTTCAGCGTGTGGGCGATGCGGCGCACGTTGCCGGCGTCCAGGCCGTCGATGGCGCGGCGCAGGGTCGACAGCTGCTGCGGCGTGTCGTCGACGTAGACCGAAATCACCTTTTGCACCAGCGCGTCGCCGCGTTCGCGCGACAGCATGCGGATCTTGTCCAGCGCCGCGCGGTTGATCACGTCGCGCTGGATCACCTCGACCGACGCGGGCGGCAGGCGCGGCGGCGCGTCGCCGTGGTGCACGGTGGCGGCCAGCGGCAGCGCGATCCAGCGCCCGATCACGGCGGCCAGTTCCTGCTGGGCGAAGGGCTTGGACAGGTAGTCGTCCATGCCGGCGGCCAGGCAGGCTTCGCGGTCGCCCTGCAGCGCGTTGGCGGTGATCGCGATGATGGGCAGGACGCGGCCGTGGCCGGCCTCGCGCTCATCGCGCCGGATCATGGCGGTGGCGGCGAAGCCGTCCATCACCGGCATCTGGCAGTCCATCAGCACGGCGTCGTACTGGCCCGGTTCCGGACCCTGGTTCCGGCGCGCGCGCACGGCGGCCAGGGCCTGTTCGCCGTTGCCGACGCAATCGACGCGCAGGTCCAGGCTTTCCAGCATCGCCCTGGCCACTTCGATATTGACCGGGTTGTCCTCGGCCAGCAGCACATGACGGGTGCGCGGCTTGCCGGCCCCGGCTTCCACGAGCGGCCGCGGCGGGATGAAGCGCGGCGCCGGCGCGACCTGGCCGCGCGGCCGCGTCGCCAGGCAGGCGAACAGGTCGGCGGCGCGCGCCGGTTCGATCAGCTGGTAGGCCACGCCGGCCTCGCGCCGCTGCACCGGGTCCGCCGCCAGGCGCTCCGGCGAGAGCAGGATCAGGCGCGTGGCGCGCGTGGCCGGATCGGCCTTGATGCCGGCTGCCAGCAGCAGGCCGCTGCTGTGCTCCAGCGCCATGTCGAGGATGGCGGCGTCGTAGGGACGGCCGTCGCGCGCGGCCTCGTGCAGGCGCGCCAGGGCTTCCTCGCCGGAGGTGGCGCCGTCGCAATCGACGCGCCAGGCGGCCAGGTGGCGCTCCAGGCCGACGCGGCGGGTTTCCATCTCGTCGACCACCAGCACGCGCAGGCCGTCCAGGGTGTGCTGGTGGTCGCCCGGCGCGTCCGGATCGACACGGCGCTTGTCGAAGGCGACCGTGAACCAGAACACGGAACCCCGGCTTTCCGCGCCCTGCGTCATCAGCGCGTTCTCGACGCCGATCGCACCGCCCATCAGTTCGACCAGCTGCTTCGAGATCGCCAGGCCCAGGCCGGTGCCGCCGTACTTGCGCGTGGTCGAGTCGTCGGCCTGCGAAAAGGCTTCGAAGATGCGCCCGCGCGCCTCGCTCGAGATGCCGATGCCGGTGTCGTGCACCTCGAAGCGCAGCATCACGGCCTGGTTGTCTTCGCTGGCAATGCGCACCCTGGCCAGGATGCGGCCCTGTTCGGTGAACTTGATCGCATTGCCGAGCAAATTGGCCATGATCTGGCGCAGCCGGTTCGGGTCGCCGCAGATCGCCACCGGGATGTCGTTGGCGATATCGAAGTGCAGCAGGATGCCCTTGGTCTCGGCCTGGGGCGTGTAGACGGTGTGGATGTCGTCCAGCAGGTCCCACAGGTTGAAATTGATGTACTCGACGGTCAGCTTGCCGGCCTCGATCTTGGAAAAGTCGAGGATGTCGTTGATGATCACGAGCAGGTGCTCGCCCGACTGCTTGACCAGTTGGGTGTAGTTGCGCTGGGTGTCGGTGAGCCCGGTGCCGAGCAGCATTTCCGTCATGCCCAGCACGCCGTTCATCGGGGTGCGGATCTCGTGGCTCATGGTGGCCAGGAAAGCGCTCTTGGCGCGGCTGGCCGCTTCGGCTGCGTTCTTGGCCTTTTCCAGCTGCTCGGTGCGCACCGACACCTGCCGTTCCAGCTCGTCGCGATGGTGGGTCAGCGCGGCGCCGCGGCCTTCGGCCTGGGCCAGCATGTTGTTGAAGCTGTCGATCAGCGTGCCCAGCTCGTCGGTGCGCTGGTGGGCGATGCGCAGCGTGTAGTTCTGGCTGGCCGCGACCTTCTGCGCGGCGTTGATCAGCTTGCCGATCGGGTCGGCGATGCTGCGCCGCGCGCGCCGCGCCATGAACCGGGCGGCGAGCACGGCCACGGCCAGCGCCACCGTCGTCGCGCCCAGCGCGACCAGCAGGTCCAGCCACAGCGGCAGGCGGTCGGTTTGCAGCATCAGGACGCCGACGGGCGGCAAGTCGGCCGTGCGCACGGCGCGGTAGAGGCGGGCGTTGCGCAGCCAGGGCAGGCTGGCCTGGCGGCTGGCTGCCTCCAGCGCGTCCTGGTCGAGCGTTGGCAAGGGTTCGGGCGCCGCGGCGGCTTCCGAGCCGGCATGCCAGCTGGCGAAGGGCCGGCCCTTGGCGTCGTACAGCACGGCCGCGGCGAGCTTGTCCTGGGCCTGCAGCGTAGCCAGCAACTGCGCGGCGAGGCGGCGGTCGTTGAACTGGAGGGCGTCGAGGCTGTTGGCGGCGACCACGGCGGCCAGTGCGTTCACCTGGGCGTTCCCGCTGCGATGATGCGTGAACACGGTCCCGGCAGCGAAGGCCAGATAGGCGACGGCCAGCGCGCCGGCGGCGGTCCGCAGGCACATGCGCGTCAATGTCTGGTTGAGGCTGGAACGCTCGATATTCAGCATGGCTTGGGCCGGTCGGGCAGCGACGCTGCGAACGAGCCCGTTGGGCAGGGGCTCACCATGCAGGAAGGTAAGTTCCCGCAAGAAAGGACTATAGGTGAGCGCCCTGGCATGCCATTTGAGTTATCTCAAAGTGGCGGAGGCGGCGGGGAAAAGAAAAAAGGGACGCATCTCTGCGTCCCCTCAAGGCTCGGTGGCGAACGGTTCAGCAGCAGCCGCCGCTCTTGCCGTTGCCGTAACGTGCCTGCTGGCGCTCGCGGAAGAACTCCTCGTAGCTCATCACCGGCTTGTCCGGGTGGGTTTTCTCCATGTGCGCCACATAGGTGTCGTATTCGGGCAGGCCGACCATCAGGCGCATGCTTTGCCCGAGGTAGCGGCCGGCCTGTGCGAGCGCGCCGAGCATCACTGCACCTCGGCCACCGACGCCGCCGGCGCCGGCACGTACGGGGTTTCCTTGACGCTCGGCCGGGCGTCCTTGCGCGCCGCCAGGGCCGTGCGGATGCCGTAGACGACCACGGCCAGCACGACCAGCATGAAGAAGCCGCACAGGGTGGCGTCGACATAGTCGTTGAAGATGATGCGGCCCATCTGCTCGGGCGACTTGGCCGGGGCCAGCACCTGGCCCTGGTCGAGCGCGGCCTGGAATTTACGGGCATGCGCGACGAAGCCGATCTTCACGTTCTCGTGGAAGATCTTTTGCCAGCCGGCGGTCAGCGTGCAGATCAGCAGCCAGATGGTCGGGAAGATCGTGACCCAGGCGTACTTGCTGCGCTTCATCTTGAACAGCACCACGGTGCCCAGCGTCAGCGCGATACCGGCCAGCATCTGGTTGGCGATGCCGAACAGCGGCCACAGGGTGTTGATGCCGCCCAGCGGATCGACCACGCCCTGGTACAGGAAGTAGCCCCAGGCCGCCACGCACAGGCCGGTGGCGATCAGGTTGGCCGGCAGCGAGTCGGTGCGCTTGAACGACGGGGCAAAGGCGCCCAGCAGGTCCTGCAGCATGAAGCGGCCGGCGCGGGTGCCCGCATCCACGGCGGTCAGGATGAACAGCGCCTCGAACAGGATCGCGAAGTGGTACCAGAAGGCCATCATGGCCTTGCCACCCACTACATTCGACAGGATGTGCGCCATGCCGACCGCCAGGGTCGGGGCGCCGCCGGCGCGCGAGATGATGGTGTGCTCGCCGACGTCGGCCGCCATCTGGGTCAGCATCTCGGGGGTGATCACGAAGCCCATGTTCGAGACGGCCGCGGCCGCGCTCTGGGCGGTGGTGCCGAGCAGGGCGGCCGGGCTGTTCATCGCGAAGTAGACGCCCGGGTCGATGGTCGAGGCGGCGACCAGCGCCATGATGGCCACGAAGGATTCCATCAGCATGCCGCCGTAGCCGATGAAGCGGGCGTGCTGTTCGTTCTCGATCATCTTCGGCGTGGTGCCCGAGGAGATCAGCGCATGGAAGCCGGACACGGCGCCGCAGGCGATGGTGATGAACAGGAAGGGGAACAGCGAGCCGGACCAGGCCGGGCCGGTGCCGTCGATGAACTTGGTCACGGACGGCATCTGCAGGTGCGGGGCGACGAACACGATGCCCAGCGCCAGCGCCAGGATGGTGCCGATCTTCAGGAAAGTCGACAGGTAGTCGCGCGGCGCCAGCAGCAGCCACACGGGAATCACGGAAGCGACGAAGCCGTAGCCGATCAGCATCCAGGTCAGCTGGGTGCCGGTGAAGGTGAACATCGGGCCCCAGGTCGGGGAATCGTGCACCCACTGGCCGCCGACGATGGCCAGCATCAGCAGCACGAAGCCGATCAGCGAGACTTCGCCGATGCGGCCGACGCGGATGAAGCGCGAGTACACGCCCATGAACAGCGCGATCGGGATGGTGGCCATGACGGTGAACGAACCCCACGGCGAACCGGTCAGGGCCTTCACGACGATCAGCGCCAGCACGGCCAGGATGATCACCATGATCATGAAGGTGCCGAACAGCGCGATCACGCCCGGCACCTCGCCCATCTCGGACTTGATCAGGTCGCCCAGCG
>CAJYQM010000026.1 GCA_913777025.1 uncultured Massilia sp.
GTGGCGACCGGACGACCGACCAGGCGCAGCGAGGACTGCTTGGCTGCGGCATAGGTACGGGCTTGCAAGGCCACGTCGCCGCCCGTGAATTTCACCTCGGCATAAGACGCCAGCGGCGCCAGGTTGCGCCCCAAGAGGTCGAGGTTGGCGCCGCGGATCGAGATGCCGACCCCGCCGGCGCGCAAGCCCTGCACCGCCGCGCGGATGTCGGGGTTGGCCAGGTCGCGCACGGTGACCGACAGCACGGTGCGCTCGGGCGGCAGCGCATGCAGCGCATCGAGCGACAGCATGGCCGGCACGGCGTCCAGGAACAGCACCTTGTCGCGCAGCAGCCAGGCGCCGTCGGCGTCGACCAGTTGCCCGGCGACGAAGGCGACCAGGGATTCGAGGTCGGCGCCGGTCACGTCGACGCCGTTCTGCTGCCAGCACAGCTCGTAGCCGATCACCCGCTGCTTCGGGTCGAGCAAGGGTTCCCGGACGATAAAGTTAGTCTGGTGCATTTGTTAGGCGCCGCTATCGGTGGAAACTGAAACTGTAAAACTTGTTTGCTACGCTGGTGCCGCCCTGGCGGCGGCACCGTTGGGACGAGCGCCCGGTCAGAAGCCCAGGCTGTCGAGCAGGTCGTCGACCTGGCCCTGGTCGGCAACGACTTCGCTATTGCCTTCGGGCTTGATTTGCGGACCGTTCATCAAGCCATTGTCGAACTCGCGCCGCACTTCGGCCGGCGCGAAATCGACCAGCACCTGCACCAGCTGCTTTTCCAGGTTCTGGGCGATGCCGGTGATGCGCTTGATCACCTGGCCGGTCAGGTCCTGGAAGTCCTGGGCCATCATGATGTCCATCAGGTGGCCCTTGGTGGCGCTGGCGGCGCTGCGGGAACTGTCCAGGCTGGCGATGGTGCGTTCGGCCAGCGTGCGCCACTCGGCGTCCGCCGGGCTCGAGGCCAGCAGCGCTTGCCAGGCCTGGGTCAGTTGCGCCGCCGAGTCGTCGATGCCGTCCTGCAGCGGGTTCGCCGCGTCGGTCGCATCCAGCACGCGCTTGGCCGCCTGTTCCGACAGGCGCGCCACGTAGTCGAGGCGGTCGCGCGCGTCGGGAATGTCACTGGCGGCCTTCTCGATCAGCTTGTCCAGGCCGAGTCCGCGCAGGCTGTCGTGCAGCGAGCGCGTCATGTGCCCGATCCGGCTCAGGACCTCGTCGTGCGAGGCCACGGTTGCCACATCCGCGGTGTACTCGGCCATTTAGGCTGCCTTTTCCATCTTTTCGAAGATCTTGTTGAGCTTCTCGTCGAGGGTGGCCGCGGTGAACGGCTTGACGACGTAGCCATTGGCGCCCGCCTGCGCGGCCGCGATGATGTTTTCCTTCTTGGCTTCGGCGGTCACCATCAGCACCGGCAGCTTGGCCAGCGCGGGATCGGCACGGATGTTCTGCAGCATGGTCAGGCCATCCATGTTCGGCATGTTCCAGTCCGAGACCACGAAGTCGAATTGTTCGCTGCGCAGCTTGGCCAGTGCCATGACGCCGTCTTCGGCTTCGTCGACGTTGGCGTAACCCAGTTCCTTCAGCAGATTCCGGACGATGCGGCGCATCGTCGAGAAATCGTCAACAACTAAAAAACGCATCTTTGGATCAGCCATGAGAAATACTCCGTTGTTTCTATATCTGTGTAATTGGTTGGACTTTGGCACTGCATCAGCGAGCAATGAGCAAACCAAAGCATAGCATTTTTGTTGCCCTACGGCGATAAAACCGGGTGCAAAGCCACGGGTTCGGATCAAACGCGCAACGCCCTGCCGCCGTGTGTTGCCAAATGACCAAGCGCCAGGCCCAGCAAAGCGCTCAAGGGCGCCACTTCGTGGGTGGCGCCGATGGCGATCGCTTCGCGCGGCATGCCGAACACGACGCACGACGCTTCGTCCTGGGCGAAGTTGTACGCTCCTGCCGCCTTCATGTCCAGCATGCCTTGTGCGCCGTCCTTGCCCATGCCGGTGAGAATCACGCCGATCGCGTTCTTGCCGGCCGCCTGGGCCGCCGAACGGAACAGCACGTCGACCGAGGGCCGATGGCGGTTGACCGGGTCGGTCTGCTCGATCTTCGTCATGTAGTTGGCGCCGGAGCGGGTCAGCAGCAGGTGCGAGTGGCCGGGCGCGATGTAGGCGTGACCGGGCAGCACGCGTTCGTTGCCCTGGGATTCCGTCACGCTGATGCGGCACAGCGAATCGAGGCGGCGGGCGAAGGACGACGTGAAACCTTCCGGCATGTGCTGGGCGATCAGGATGCCCGGGCAGTCGGACGGCATCTGCATCAGGAATTCGCGGATCGCCTCGGTGCCGCCGGTGGAGGCGCCGATGATGATCAGTTTCTCGGACGAGGTCAGCGGGCTGCGTAATGCAGGAAGCGGCAGCGTACCCGTGCCCGCGCCGAGCGCCGCCACGGTGCGCGGCTTGATGCGCGCGCGCGCGGCGGCGCGGATCTTGTCGGTGATGAGTTCGGTGTACTCGCGCATGCCGGCCTGGATCGAGATCTTCGGCTTGGTCACGAAGTCGACCGCGCCGAGTTCCAGCGCGCGCATGGTGATCTCGGAGCCGCGCTCGGTCAGCGAGGACACCATCAGCACCGGCATCGGGCGCAGGCGCATCAGCTTTTCCAGGAAGTCGAGGCCGTCCATTTTCGGCATCTCGACGTCCAGGGTCAGCACGTCCGGGTTCACACGCTTGATGAGGTCGCGCGCCAC
>CAJYQM010000027.1 GCA_913777025.1 uncultured Massilia sp.
CCGCCGGTCGCGATGGTCGCGCCCTTGGCTTGCGCATCCTCGACCACCTTGGCCATCGCCGTCAGGCGGCGCGGGTTGGCCAGCGGCCCCAGGGTCGTGCCTTCCTGCAGGCCGTCGCCCAGCTTCAGGCCTTCGGCATGCTGCACCAGCGCGCGGGTGAACTCGTCCTTGATCGCGTTGTGGACCAGGAAGCGGGTCGGCGAGATGCAGACCTGCCCGGCATTGCGGAACTTGGCGGCGCCGGCGGCCTTGACGGCCAGCTGCACGTCCGCATCCTCGGCGATGATCACCGGCGCGTGGCCGCCCAGTTCCATCGTCGCGCGCTTCATGTGGGCGCCGGCCAGCGCGGCCAGCTGCTTGCCGACCGGGGTCGAGCCGGTGAAGGTGACCTTGCGGATCACCGGGTGCGGAATCAGGTAGCCGGAGATCTCGGCCGGGTCGCCGAACACCAGGCCGACCACGCCGGACGGCACGCCGGCGTCGACGAAGCACTGGAACAGCGCGGCCGGCGAAGCCGGGGTCTCTTCCGGCGCCTTGCACAGGAAGGAGCAGCCGGTGGCCAGCGCCGCGGCCAGCTTGCGCACGACCTGGTTGATCGGGAAGTTCCACGGCGTAAAGGCGGCGACCGGGCCGACCGGCTCCTTCAGCACCAGCTGCTGGGCTTGCGGGTTGCGCGCCGGGACGATACGGCCGTAAACACGCATGCCTTCGGCCGCGAACCAGTCGATGATCTCGGCGCCGGCCATGGCTTCCACCTTGGCCTCGGCCAGCGGCTTGCCCTGTTCCTGGGTCAGGAGGCGAGCGATGTCGCCGGCGCGTTCGCGCAGCAGGCTGGCGGCGCGGCGCATGATGGCGGCGCGCTCGGCGGCGGGCACCACGCGCCAGGCGTCGAAGCCTTTCTGCGCCGCGGCCAGGGCGCGGTCCAGGTCGGCGATGCCGGCGTGGGCCACCGTGCCGATCGCCTGCCCGGTGGCCGGGTTCACGACCGGGATGGTCTTGCCGCCGGTTGCTTCGACCCACTCGTTGGCGATCAGGAGGCGGGTATCGGGATAGCTGGAAGTCGTCATGGTGTGTCGGTTCCGTTGTTGGATGAAACCGTTATGTTAAACGGTTCGGACCGAGCGCGCTTGGACCCGGACGGTCCGGACGCTCCCCCATTCACGCCGGCAGGTCGAACAGCAGCACTTCGGCATCGCTCGCATCCTGCAGGGCGACCGCCGCTTCCTCCGCGACGTGCACCGCGTCGCCGGCAGCCAGCGCCACCCCGTTCACCGTCACCTTGCCGCGCGCCACCTGCACATAGGCCTGGCGGCCCGGCTGCAGGGCATGGTCGACGCGCTCCGCGCCGTCGAGAATGGTCGCGTAGATCGCCGCGTCCTGGCGCAGCGACACGGAACCGTCGCGGCCGTCGTTCGAGGCGATCAGGCGCAGCCGCCCTTTCTTCGAATCGGCGTCGAAGTGCTTTTCCTCGTAGCCCGGCGCGCCGCCCACCTCGCCCGGGATCACCCAGATCTGCAGGAAGTGCACGGGCTCGGTCTTCGAACCGTTGTACTCGCTGTGCGTCACGCCGGTGCCGGCGCTCATGCGCTGCACGTCGCCGTAGCGCAGCACCGAGCCGTTGCCCATGCTGTCCTTGTGCTCGAGCGCGCCGTCCAGCACGTAGGAGATGATCTCCATGTTCTTGTGGCTGTGCGGGTCGAAGCCGCGGCCGGCCGCGACGCGGTCTTCGTTGATGACGCGCAGCGGTCCGACGTTCATGTGGGCCGGATCGTAGTAATGGCCGAAGGAAAAGGTGTGCTGCGAACGCAGCCATCCGAAACTTGCGGTACCGCGGTCCTGGCTTTTACGAATGTTCAGCATGATGAGACTCCTCGTAGTGGACGTTCGAACCATTCGAACTTCCTGCGTTTCCATGTGAAGCATTGTGCCCGCTCGCCACGGGAAAGAAAAACGAGTTGTTTGCGTTGCCATATTCGAATTTATCGATCATCTTGGTGCAGCCGACTGGCCAAAAGACGGGTGGCACCCGGGCGGCGTATTGCTAGCATCGGCCATCATTTTCTCGACCACCATCATGACGAACAAAATCCTCCCGACCGCCCTGCTCGGCCTGCTGTCCGGCCATGCCTGCACCCAGGACGACGCGGTACAACTCTACGGACGCCTGAACCTGGGCATCGAAAGCGTGCGCCTGCACGGCAGCAACGACGGTGCCGCCACGCCGCGTCTGTCCAATTACCGCTCGGTGTTCGGCGTGCGCGGCAGCGAAGACCTGGGCGGCAGCCTCAAGGCCATCTTCCAGGTCGAAGGCACGCTCTCGCCGGACACCGGCGCCGGTGCCATCGCCGCGCGCGACACCCGCATCGGCCTGCAGGGCCGCTGGGGCACGCTGTTCGGCGGCAACTGGACCACGCCCTACACCTCGGCCACCGCCGCGCTCGACCCCTTCTACCCGACCACGGCCGGCTACATGAGCATCATGGGCAACGGCTCGGCCTCGACCTCGGACAACGTGATCGACACCACCTCGTTCGACCGGCGCCAGCGCAACAGCGTCCACTACTGGAGTCCGGCGTGGGAAGGCCTGTCGCTGCGCCTGGCGCAGGGCTTGAACGAGGAAAAGCCGGCGAACGGCGCGCGGCCGGCGCTGACGTCCGCCGCGCTCGTCTACGAGAGGGGGCCGCTGTATGCCACCGCGGCCTGGGAACGCCATCACGATTACCAGGGGCCGGGCCTGAACGACACCGGCGCCAAGCTGGGCGCGGCCTGGCAGTTCGGCCACACGCGCCTGGCCGGCGTGGCCGAGCGGCTGCGCTACCGGACCGCCGCCGGCACCTTGGCGCGCAGCAGTTATTACGTGTCGGTGACGCACCAGCTCGGCGCCCACGGCCTGCGCCTGGGCGTGGCCCGGGCCGGCGACGGCAGCGGTCCCGCGAACGAAAGGCTGGGCTACCTGCGGGCCGGCCCGGGCACCGGCGCCTGGCATGCGACGCTGGGCTACGAGTATGCGCTGTCGAAACGCACCAGCCTGTTCGTATTCCACTCCCGCTTGAAGAACGGCAGCCGCGGCGGCTACGATTTCGCGATCAACGGCCTGGATGCCGCGGCGGGGACGAGGCTGGACGCCACCTCGTCCGGCATGCGCCTCGCATTCTGACGGCGCCTAGCGGCTGCGGCTCTTCTCGATCCGCAGCCGCTCCGCATGGCGCACCAGGTCCGGCAGCGAGCGTGCCGCCATTTTTTCCATAACCTTGCGCTTGTGGATCTTGGCCATGATTTCGCTGACGCCGAGCGCTTCCGCGATCTGCTTGTTCAGCAGGC
>CAJYQM010000028.1 GCA_913777025.1 uncultured Massilia sp.
CGGCCATACCGTGATCGAGGTCGTTCAGGTACAGAACCAGTCAATCAAGCTCGTGAAACTGTTGCGTCCGGCGGCAGTCAAACGCTGGCTGGCGGCCTGATCGAGGCATCGCCGGCATCCGCCAGGAGCCGCCATGCCATTGAATTTCCATCAAGAGTTTTGCCAACAAAGCATTGCATGCCATTTCATCTACGTGGTATGCAAGCCTCTTCCACCATGCCAAACGCTTGACCAATTTAATGCCCACAGGCATCATCCGATGCATCCACCGGGCTCGTCCGTCATGCCCTGCCTCCCTTCCCTGACCCGTTCTTGACTCTATGGCAGCAGTCCTACCCAACACCATGACAGGCAGCACGCTGCCCGGGTTGGCGCGCGCCCTGGTCCAGTCGGGACGGCTCGGCCTGCCGCAAGCGGACACCCTGCAAAAGAAGGCGTCCGCCGACAAGGTAGGCTTCATCGATACCTTGCTCGGCTCCGGGACCATCGATGCGCGCAGCCTGGCCGTGTTCTGCGCCGAAACCTTCGGCTACCCGCTGCTGGACCTGTCGACCTTCAGCGCCGACATGCTGCCGGCGAACGCCATCGACACCAAGCTGATGCAGACGCTGCGCGTCGTGCCGCTGTCCAAGCGCGGCAACAAGATGTCGGTGGCGCTGTCGGACCCGACCAACTCCCAGGCCCTGGACCAGATCAAGTTCCAGAGCGAAGCGTCGATCGAACCGGTCATCGTCGCCCACGACGCCTTGCAGGCGCTGCTGGCCAGCCTGGCCAAGAACGGCGAACAGACCATCGCCGAGCTGGTCGGCGACGACGGCGAGATCGAATTCGCCGAGGAAGACGCGCAGGCGGCCGCGGCGGCCGAAGCGCCGACCTCGGAAGTCGAGGACGCGCCGATCGTGCGCTTCCTGAACAAGATCCTGATGGATGCGATCACGCTGGGCGCCTCGGACATCCACTTCGAACCCTACGAAAAGCAGTACCGGATCCGCCTGCGCGTGGACGGCGTGCTGCGCGACCACGTGGCGCCGCCGCTGTCGATCCGCGACAAGCTGGTGTCGCGCATCAAGGTGCTGGCCAAGCTGGACATTTCGGAAAAGCGCGTGCCGCAGGACGGCCGCATGCGCCTGGTGCTGTCCCCGACCCGCACCATCGATTTCCGCGTCAGCACCCTGCCCACGCTGTTCGGCGAAAAGACCGTCATGCGTATCCTCGACGCCACCCAGGCGCAGATGGGCATCGACGCGCTCGGCTACGACCCGGACCAGAAGGCGCTGCTGATCGACGCCATCACCCGCCCCTACGGCATGGTGCTGGTGACGGGCCCGACCGGCTCCGGCAAGACGGTGTCGCTGTACAGCTGCCTGAACCTCCTGAACAAGCCGGGGATCAACATTTCGACCGCCGAAGACCCGGCCGAGATCAACCTGCCCGGCGTGAACCAGGTCAACGTCAACGAAAAGGCGGGCCTCACCTTCCCGGTGGCCCTGAAAGCCTTCCTGCGCCAGGACCCGGACATCATCATGGTCGGCGAAATCCGCGACCTGGAAACCGCCGACATCGCGATCAAGGCCGCCCAGACCGGGCACATGGTGTTCTCGACGCTGCACACGAACGACGCGCCGTCCACCCTCACGCGCCTGATGAACATGGGCGTGGCGCCGTTCAACATCGCCTCCTCCGTCATCCTGATCACCGCCCAGCGCCTGGCGCGCCGCCTGTGCACGTGCAAGCAGCCGCTCGACGTCGGGCGCGACGTGCTCAAGGCCGCCGGCTTCCGCGATCATGACCTGGAAGGCGAAACGGCGTGGAAACCCTACGGCCCGGTCGGCTGCGAACGCTGCCTGGGCTCCGGCTACAAGGGCCGCGTCGGCATCTACCAGATCATGCCGATCACCCCGGCGATCGAAGAACTCATCCTCACCCACGGCAACGCGATGCAGATCGCGGCCCAGGCCGAGCGCGAGGGCGTGAACTCCCTGCGCCGCTCGGGCTTGATGAAAGTGAAACAAGGTTTGACCAGCCTCGAGGAAGTGCTCGGCTGCACCAACGAATAGGACACCACATGGCCACCACCACAGCTCGAGCCCGCTCCGGCGCCGGCGCCCAAGTCAAGGAACACGTCTTCGCCTGGGAGGGCCGGGACAAGACCGGCAAGATCGTGCGCGGCGAAATGCGCGCCGGCGGCGAAACCATCGTCAACGTGACCCTGCGCCGCCAGGGCATCATGGTGACCAAGGTCAAGAAGAAGGCTTACCGCAGCGGCAAGAAGATCGTCGACAAGGACCTGACCCTGTTCACGCGCCAGCTGGCCACGATGATGAAGGCCGGCGTGCCGCTGCTGCAATCCTTCGACATCGTCGGCAAGGGCCACGCCAACCCGTCGATGTCCAAGCTGATCATGGACTTGCGC
The DNA here is from genome assembly GCA_913777025.1 of uncultured Massilia sp. Classification (GTDB taxonomy): domain Bacteria; phylum Pseudomonadota; class Gammaproteobacteria; order Burkholderiales; family Burkholderiaceae_D; genus Telluria. Next base: position 2,414 of record CAJYQM010000028.1, read on the forward strand.
GCCGACATCGAGACCGGCACCAGCCTGAACAATGCCTTCCGCAAATACCCGCTGTACTTCGACCCGCTGTTCTGCAACCTGGTCGGCGCCGGCGAACAGGCCGGCATCCTGGAAGACCTGCTGACGCGCCTGGCGATCTATAAAGAGAAGACGCTGGCGCTGAAGTCCAAGATCAAGTCGGCGCTGACCTACCCGATCTCGATCCTGGCCATCGCCTTCATCGTCACCGCCGTGATCATGATCTGGGTGGTCCCGGCCTTCAAGGACGTGTTCTCCAGCTTCGGCGCCGACCTGCCGGCCCCGACCCTGATCGTGATGGGCATCTCGGACTTCGTCGTGCAGTGGTGGTACATCATCTTCGGCGGGCTGTTCGGCGCGATCTACTTCTTCTTCCAGGCCTGGCGCCGCTCGCTCAAGATGCAGCAGGCCATGGACCGCCTGCTGCTGCGCCTGCCGATCTTTGGCGACGTGATCCGCAAGGCCACGATCGCGCGCTGGACCCGCACCCTGTCGACCATGTTCGCGGCCGGCGTGCCGCTGGTCGAAGCGCTGGACTCGGTCGGCGGCGCCTCGGGCAATGCCGTCTACCTGGACGCGACGAAAAAGATCCAGAACGAAGTCAGCACCGGCGTCAGCCTGACGGTGGCGATGCAGAATGCCAACGTGTTCCCGAATATGGTGACGCAGATGGTGTCGATCGGCGAGGAGTCCGGCGCGCTGGACAGCATGCTGGGCAAGGTGGCCGATTTCTACGAGGAAGAGGTCGATGAGGCGGTCGGGGCGCTGTCTTCGTTGATGGAGCCGATGATCATGGTGATTCTCGGGGTGTTGATTGGCGGGTTGGTGGTTGCTATGTATTTGCCTATCTTCAAGTTGGGGTCGGTGGTTTGACGGCGTTGCGGGCGTCGTTCCGACTCACGCGGTAACGCCCGTCAGCAAGTCGTCCGGCATAATGCGCACGGCATCGATGTCCAGGCCGGCGCGGTCGGCACGCTCCATCGCACGGTTTGCGGCGTTATTGACCAGCGACGCCAGGTCGCGGCCCGAGCGCCCTTCCGTCGCAGCGGCTAAACCGCCGAGGGCGGCTTCGAGATCGAAACCGAGAGGCTTGCCGGCCAACAGCACCTTGAGGATGGCGGCACGTGCATCCACGCTCGGCAGGCCGATCTCCTGTTTTTCCGAAAAGCGCGACAGGATCGCCGGGTCGATGCTGTCCAGGCAGTTGGTGGCGGCCAGGATGAAGACCTGGCCGGCCTGGCTGCGCGAGGTGATGCCATCCATTTCCTGCAGCAGCTGGCCAATGATTTCCTGGGTATAGCTGTCGGCTTGGCCGCGGCTGCCGGTCACGACGTCGATTTCGTCGATGAACAGGAGGCAGGGTGCCTGCGATCGCGCTTTCTCGAACAAGGTCTTGATGCGCGCGCCGGATTCGCCGAGGTAGCGGCCCTTGATGTCGGCGGTGGTCACGGCCTGGAAGGCGATGCCCGACTCGCTGGCCAGGGCGCGCGCGATCTGGGTCTTGCCGGTGCCCGGTGGCCCATATAGCAGCAGGCTGCGCGGTACCGGCAAATTGCGCTGCCTGTATTCTTCGGCGCGCCTGATCCTGTTGCCGAGTGCCTGCAGCTTCTGTTTCAGCGCATCCGGCAGGACTATCTGGTCCCAGCCGACATCCTCGGTCAGGGTCGACGACTTGCCGCGCACCGCGCGTACCGTACGCGAGAAAGTGGCCTCGTCCAGGTTCCCGCCCATGGCCGCTCCCTGGAAGCGCACCACGATATTCTGCAGGTCGCGCCCCGACATGCCGGCGGTTTCCTTCGCCATCGTTTCCGTCACCGGCATCTCGATCGCGCACTTCCTGAGTTCGAGTTCCAGGATACGCGCACGCAGGCCCGCGTCTGGCAGGCCGATTTCGACCAGCTGATTGAAGCGCGATACCACCGCCGCGTCGAGGCCTTCCCGGCGGTTGGTCGCGCCGACCACGAACACCTGGCCGGCCACCGTATTCATGCCGTCCCATTCGGCCAGGAAGGCTTCGACCAGTTCATTGTTGAAATTGACGCTGTCCCCGTCGACACGGCTGCCGAGCACGCCTTCGCATTCGTCGATGAACATCACGCAAGGCGCCTTTGCGCGCGCAGCCTTCCACACCTGGGCCACCTTCGGGCCCGTATGCCCCTGGTATTGGCCCTTGAGGTCGGCCGAGCTGACGGCCATGAAGTTGCATCCGGACGAAGCGGCGAGATTGCGCGCGATACTCGTCTTGCCCGTGCCCGGCGGGCCGAAGAGCAGCATACCGCGGGGTGCACCCGGGCCGCCATCCGTGAACAGTTCGATCTGCATCAGGATGTCGTCGAGCACTTGGCGGCTAACGGCGACATTGTTCCAGGCCTGTTCCTGCGCGTCGAGGCCTGCCAGTTTGGCTTTCAGCAACTGCTGCTTCTTCAGCGCGGCGCGACGGCCTTCGGACAGCGTCGTCACGGGCTCGATGGCGCGTACCAGGTCGTCGCCCGTCGTGTGCGCCAGTGCCAGCATCTCGGCGTTGACGGGCTTGAACTTCGCCGCTTCGGTACTCTTGAAGTCGAAGATTTCCTGCTTGCCCTCGGGTGGCTGCAAGCGCAGCAGCATCGACACGGCCTGCGCCTCGTCTTCGCGCCAGCCAATGAAGCTGGCCCCGAACACGTCACCGTAGATAGTCTGGTTGACGTTCCAGCTGCTGTAGATCGCATCATGCTTGCCGGGCACGACCTGGGTGGAGATGTAGCGGTAGTCCGGGTCTTCCGATGGTATGGGGCTGAACTGCATCAGCACCGGCTGATATGTTGCCAGTCTGGCTACGGCGTCGCGGTCTGCCCGGCTGAGGCGCCGCGCATGGAGTGCGCGCGCCTCGCCCACCCAATAGCGGTAGACCAGCCCGGCCGCAGCCAGCACCGCCACCGCGGTCACAAGCCCCGAACCAAGAGGGGCAAGCATGGAATAAACGCCGAAGGGCACCAGGGCGATGCTGCCCAGCGCCAGGGTGTGGATATCGAACATGCCCTTGGTCCCGACCCACAAGGGCAGCAGCGTCAGCGCGGGCTTGAGCGAAATCGTCCAGGCCTGTTTGTAGAGGGCGGCCTCCTTGTTCGCGCACAGCTTGACGAATTCTTCCTTGAAACGCTGGATCCCGGCTGCGGCGCGAGCGACTACGGATTCGACCTGCCCGGTGAGCGCGCCAAGCTCCTCTTCACTCTTCTCGAGCGCGTTCTCCAATCGGGTCCGTTTCTGGACGAGGTAGTCGCTGAGGTCATTGTCTGGAATGGGCGGGGTCGGTAAGGTCTTGTCGGTCATGGTCGACGGGAATTCGAGGGTGAGACATACCCAGGCTTGGCTATTTGCCACTGGGAATCTAATGCCAACCAAGATTAACGTGTCAGCATATAAATTGCATCATTTTTTGATGCCTGCCCCAACCCATTGCCCTCCGTTGACCAGCGCCAGCCAGGCGCCGATCTGCTGGCAATCTCAGAACACCAGGATGCTCTTCACCCCAAGTACAAACGCATTGCTGTTCCGCGTCGTCCCACCCGGATGCAGGATGTACTGCAAATTCGGCCGCACGGTAATCGAAGGAATAGGCACCCACGAGTAATACACCTCCCCCACATATTCATAGCTGCGCCCGGCGACGACAGCCTGCCCGGTGCGCGCATTGCCCTGCGCAACGGCATCGGCATAGCGCCCGTTGCTGTGCGTCGCCCCCACGGCCAGGCCCACCGAATCCTGCCCGCGCCCCTCGAACAGCCCCTTGTATTGCATGCCGACCGTCAGCTGATGATCCAGCCGCGCCGTATTGCGGTCGGCCTGCGTGAAGTTCAGGAACACGGTCGCGCCGCGGCCGTCCGCGATGCCGTTCACCTGCTGCTGCAGGCTCAGGTAGGCGCCGTACTGGCCATTGCGCTGGAGCGCATCCAGGCCGGTGATGCCGCGCGGGGCGTGATTCACATCGAAATACAGGTCGTCGCCTTCCGAGGTGTTGTACCAGGCGCCCAGCTTGTACGAACCCGGTAGGCCGTGCCAGCTTGGTTGCCAGCCGGCTTCCAGCGGCATGAATGCGCCGGTGGTGCCGCTCGGGTTGTTCGGCTTCCAGCCGTTGCGGCGTGCCCAGCGGTCGTCTACATACTTCGGGTTGTCCTGGTAGACGCCGAATTGCAGGTAGCTGTCCGGCGTCGGGTTGTATTTGATGCGGGCGGCCCAGCGGCTGGTCGGTCAGTTGACCCAGTAGTCGCCCACCAGGTTGCCCGGCTGTGCGCTGCAGAAGGTCAGGTTCTGGAAGTCGCAGGAAAAACTGAAGAAGTCTTCGCTGACGGTCAGGCGGCCGAACTTGATCTGAAGGCGGTCGTCCAGCAGCTTCTGGTTCAGCCACAGCTGCGTCAGGTGCCAGGTCTGCCCGCGCCCGTAGACTTCCTGGATCAGCTGGCTGTTACCGATGTTGGCATCGGCCCCGAGGTTGCGGCCGTTGCGGTCGGTCATGGTGAACTGGAAGGTGCCGCCCTGCCAGCCCCAGTGCTTCTCGAGGTCCAGCGTGGTGCCGAAGGTCCATTGGTCCGTGTAGCGCGTCAGGTGCTCGGTGCCGCCGCTGAAGTTGTGGGCGACCTGGCTGCCGTAGCTGAAGTTGAAGGTCGTGCCGCGCTCGGCCAGTTGCTTGCGCAGGCCGTTCCAGTCGCCGGCCAGGTAGGGGCTGGTCGTGAGATCGCCGGCCTGGACATCCGCGGCACCCAGCGTGAGGGCCGCCACCGCGATGGCGCGGCACCAGGCCGGGGACGAACAAGGGCGGACAAGCTTGTGACGCGTAACCATGTTATGCCACCAATGCGAGCGGACTTCGCTTCCACCGTTGGAGTGGCATCGGCGCGATGGAGTTCACTCACACCCGGCTTGCTACGGCAATGCGTAGGCAATCACATAGTCGCCCAGCTTCGTGCCGAAGGACCCGTGTCCGCCCGCGGCGATCACGACGTACTGCTTGCCGCCCACCGAATAGCTCATCGGCGTGGCCTGGCCGCCGGCCGGCAAACGGCCCTCCCACAGCTGCCTGCCGGTGTTCACGTCGTAGGCGCGCAGGTAATAGTCCGCGGTCGCGCTGATGAAGGCCACGCCGCCCGCCGTCACGATCGGACCGCCCAGCATGGGCATCCCTACCCTGAACGGCAGCGGGACCGGTGCGCTGTCGCGCGTCGTGCCGATCCGCTTTTTCCAGATGATCTTGTGGGTCTTCAGGTCGATCGCCGAGATGTAGCCCCATGCCGGCTGCTTGCACGGCAGGCCCAGTGGCGACAGGAAGGGGTTCAGCGTCACCCCGAACGGCACGCCGTATTGCGTCTGCAGGCCCAGTTCCGAACCGCCGCTCTTCGTGCCCGGCTTCGGCTCCACCGGATTGTCCGGGCCGCGCGGCACCAGGGTCGAGACGAAGGGCAGCGCGATCGGGTTGGCGATGGCGATCTTGCGGTCGGTGTCGACGGCGATGCCGCCCCACTCGAACATGCCGAGGTTGCCCGGGAAGACGAGCGTGCCTTTCACCGAGGGCGGCGTGAAGATGCCTTCGTAGCGCAGCCGGTGGAAGATGATGCGGCACATCAGCTGGTCGTAGAGGGTCGCGCCCCACATGTCGGCGCCGCTGAGTGGCGCTTGAGGACGATAGGTGAGCTCGGAAAACGGCTGGGTCGGCGACAGGCGGTCGCCCGGCGCCGGGCCCTGCGGCACCGGCCGTTCCGGCGCCGGCACGACCAGCGCGCCGGTGCGGCGGTCGAGCACGAACAGGTTGCCGGTCTTGGTCGGCGTGTAGACCACGGGCACGATGCTGCCGTCGCTGGCGGGGATGTCGGCCAGCGTCGGCTGCGACGGCAGGTCCATGTCCCACAAGTCATGGTGCACGGTCTGGTAGAACCAGGCGAGCTTGCCGGTCGACGCATGCAGCGCGAGCAGGCCGTTGGCATACCGCTCCTGCTCGGGTGTGCGGTGGCCGCCCCAGATGTCGGGCGTGCCCACGCCCATCGGCACGTAAACGATGTCGAGCGCCTTGTCGTAGGCGGCGGGCGCCCAGGAGTTCGGCGAATTCCATGCATAGTGCTCGCCCGGTCCGGGAATCCGGTTGGGATCCTGCGCCCCCGGGTCGAAGGCCCACAGCAAGGCGCCGGTGCGGACGTCGTAGCCGCGGATCACGCCCGAGGGCTCACGCGTCGAGTAATTGTCTTCGACCGCACCGGCCACCACGATCACCCTGTCGGTGACGACCGGCGGCGAGGTGGGCAGGTACATGTTCCTGGGCTGGTTGGACACCGGCATCCCTGGCTGCAGATTGAGTTCGCCGCGGTCGGCGAAGTCGGTGCAGCGCGCGCCGGTGAGCGCGTCGAGCGCGTACAGGTGGCCGTTGTTGACCGGCAGGATGATGCGGCGCGTGCAGGCCGCATCGGCACCGGCAGCCGGTGCCGCGCCGCCGGCCGGCGCGCCGCTCACGCCCAGGTCGAAGTAGGAGACGCCGCGGCAGGTCACGTGCTGGAAGGTCGGATCGGTTTTCAACCCGGGATCGAATTTCCAGCGCAGCGTGCCCTTCCCGGCATCGAGCGCGAACAGGATCTGATGCGGCGAACACAGGTAGAGCAGATCGCCGATCTTGATCGGCGTGACCTCGTCGGTGATCTCGACGGGATCGTTCGGCCCTTTCATGTCGCCGGTACGGAAGGTCCAGGCCACTTGCAGGTCCTTCACGTTGTCGGGCGTGATCTGCCGCAGCGGCGAAAAGCGGGTGCCTTCCTGCGTGCGCCCGTAGGCCGGCCAGTCGGCGGGGGTGGCCGCCTCGGCGCGCGCCAGCGGCGCGGCGGCGAAACGGCCATCCACGGTTTGCGGATCGTTGAAAACCGCGTAGACCAGCACGCCCGCCCAGATCACGAGCGCGCCCAGCAGCGCGGGCTTGTCCCAGCGCTGCGAGGGGTCCCGCCGCCAATAGGCCAGCAGCAGCCAGATGCCGAAGATGACCAGCACGCCCGAGCGCGGCGCGAGCGCCCAGAAATCGGGGCCCGCCTCCCACAGCGACCAGATCGCCGTGCCGGCCAGTACCAGCGCGTACAGCGCCAGCGCCCCGGGCCGGTGACGATACAACAGCCAGGCCACGCCGAGCAGCACGATGCCGGTGATGAGGTAGTAGGCTGATCCGCCGATGGCCAGCAGCCATGCGCCGCCGGCCAGCAGGTACAGGCCCGTGAGCACGGTGAACAGCAGGCTGATGATGCCGATGACGCCCTGGGATTTCACTTGCGTGGACATGGAAGACCTCGAGCCGGTTCGATCCGTTTCATGCGGATCGGGCCAGATTACAGGACACGTGAGCAGCGTGCGTGTTCCATACGGGGCGGAAATCATCCGATCAGACAGTTGTAATCTGTCCATATGGACATATCACTGCATCCTTTTTTTGCTATCCTGTCAGCAACATTTTCACCAGCCGGCAGGCCATTGCGCGCCTGAACGTTTCGACACCCATCCATGGATATTCAAGAGATCAAGCAGGATGCCTGCCAGGCCGCCGCGCAATGGCAGGATGCGCTGGCCGCGGCCGCGCGCATCGACGCCGGCGACCTTGCCGCCGGCCTGGGCCGCTGGTGGCTGGAACGCGCCGGCGGCGAGATCGTGCTGTCGCCGGTGGCGGCGCGCTTCCTCGGGACGCCGCCGCGGCCCACGCGCGCCGAACGCCTAGATCGGAAGAGCGTCGTGTAGGGAAAGAG
>CAJYQM010000029.1 GCA_913777025.1 uncultured Massilia sp.
TCACGTACTGGTGATACAGGTCGAGCTGCCCCGGCGGCAGCTGCACGGTCTGCGGCAAGCACGGCGTACCTTCGCTCTTGCCGGGAACGAAGCTGTGTTGCGCCGCGTGTTGGCGCCAGGTGCCGGTGGTGCCGTGAACGATGCCTGATGCGTTCCAACGGCTGAAGCTGGTGCCGCCGTTGATCACGACCTCTTCCTTTGCCGTGATGGTGATCCGGTTGGCGGTGTGGGTGATGTTCAGCTTGGCCAGGATGTTGACGCTGTCCTTCAAGGCGGTGATGTCGATGTCGGCGCTGGCTGCCACCAGCTTCATGCCGGCCTTGTAGGCAAACATGCGCACCGCTTCCTTGACGCTGACGAGCAGGCTCTTGCCCGCGCTCAAGCTGGCATGGCCGCCGCTGGTCACGGCGGTGTGTTCCACGCTCATCAGATGGGTCGAACCCTGGGTGTTGGTTTCGATACCGGCGGGGCTGGCCAGGATCAGGTGGGGAGCCTGGAATTCCGGGAATTCCCCCTGCGCCGGCGTGCCGCCTTGGCCTTTGATGGCCTCGACCTGCGCCTGAAGCGCGGCGGCGACCTGGTCCTGGTCGCCCGGCTAGTGCGCCCGGGCCTGTTGCGCGGCCTGCGACAGGCTGTCGTGCAGTTCCTGGCACTGCGCCATGCGCGCCAGCGTTTCCGCCATGTCAGTGATATGGGCGCGGGCGTTCGGACGTCCTTCGGTGCTGAGCAGCAGGCCCTGCTGCGCGCGCACGGCGCCGTGGCCGTCGGTGCGCAGCTCGAAGCCCTGGCTGCGCGCGTCCTTGCGTCCGGCATTGTCTTCGATGCGGTTGATATGGCCGAGGCTGAGCTGGCTGGCGAGATGGTCGCTCTTGAGCTGCGCCTGGATCCGCCCCTGTGTGTCGTCCAGCACCAAGTGGTTGCTGCGGCCGCCGGGCGTATTGCCGCCATCGGCCGTCAGCTCGCGGCTCCTGAGCCCCGTCAGCGCCCGCTGTTCGGGCAGCTTCCATGGGGGCATATAGCCATGGTTGTACACGGAGCCGGTCACGATCGGATGGTCGGGATTGCCGTCGAGCCATTGCACGATCACTTCCGATCCGACCCGCGGATGGCTGGCCAAGCCCTTCTCGCCGCCGGCCCAGTTGCTGCTTACCCGTACCCAGCAGCTATCGCTTTCGTCCCGGTCCCAGTGGAACTTGACCTGGATGCGCCCGTACTTGTCGACGTTCAGGCTGCCTTGACCTTCCGGGCCGACCACCGTGGCGGTCTGCAAGGCCAGCAGCTTGGTATCCGTGCTGTTGAACCCGCGTCCCGGCCGCCAGGGCAAGGCCTTGTCCTGGCAGAGCAGGCGGTTCTTGTACTCGGCCACCGCGTCCTTGCCTTGCAGGTAATTGTTGCTGGCTTCGTGATGCACTTCCAGCACCAGGAATTCGCTGTTTTCGCTTTCTCTGAAATAGTTGAGCAGCCTGAACCACCTGCCTGCGGCGACGTGTCGGTTGTTGCCTCGTGCTTCGTACAGCTTGCCGCGCGCCTCGATTTCTTCCATCCGCAGCTGCGCAAGCCGGTAGGCGTCGGACTGGTGCTTGAAGCCGTAGTGACCCTCGTAGCTGTGCACCTCCAGCCGCGGGATATCGCCTTGCTGGTTGATGGTGACGGTATCCGCATGGACAGCGCGCGGATTCTTGAAGTCGAAGCCGCTTACCGCCATTTGTCCGGACGCCCACTGCCGCACCGGGCTCCATTCGCCGATGGCGTCCTCTTCGTCAGCTCCACCGGCGCGGTGAAACCGCACGCCAGGCGATGGCCCGTCGATCGGCGCTGCGGCGCGGGTATCGTCGCCGACCCTGAGCGTATGGCCTTCGCCGCTGTGTTCGTAACAGTAGCTGTAGCCTGCCGCTTCCCAACGCCGGCACAGGTAGTTGTGATCGGTCTCGTCCCATTGCGTGGCCATCGTGAGCTGTGGCTGTTCGCCCGTGACTTCCCATTCCCACACGGGCAGGCTGCCATAGCCGGCAAAGATCGCCATGGTTTGCTCGCGCAGGCTGCGTTCACGGAACAAGCGGTTGTTCCGGCGCAGGCGCAGGTAAGCCAGCCACGGCATCAGCTTGGCCTCGTAAAACGCCACGCCGCCGTCCGTCTTGACCAGCTTGAACGACGCCACATACCCGGTGAACGGACGCAGGCTGCCGTCAGCCTGTACCAGCGAGACGCACAGCAGTTTGCCGTGCATCGTTTCGAGTTCGATCCTGGCGTCGTCGCTCAGGAGCTCCACCTTGAATTCGAAGTCCCGCGACAGGTATTCCGTGCCTTCGAGCCGGTTCACCATCAGCTTGGCTTGCGGGCCGTCATTCCTCGGGAAGGACAGGCGCAACAGGCGAGTGCTTTGGTGGGCGTCCAGCAGTGCTTCCAGTTCAGTCATCGTAGTCGCTCATCGGTTGAGCCGCACGTGGTTGAAGTCGAAATGCTTGAGGTGATCGCTGGATCGCGTCTGAAATTTCGACGGATTTCTCGACTGTAGTTATTTAATTCCGAGTGGCCAATGACCAAACGCAAGTGCTAGCCAGGTCATGCCGCGTGGCTGCTGAG
>CAJYQM010000030.1 GCA_913777025.1 uncultured Massilia sp.
AGCTGGGCGCGAGCCTGGCCGAGCATATGGTGCCGTCGGCGTTCGTATCGATCGCTGCGTTGCCGCTGACGCCGAACGGCAAGCTGGACGTGCGAGCGCTGCCGGAACCGGACGCGGCGGCGCTGGCAGCGCGTGCCTACGAGGCGCCGCAGGGCGAGGCCGAGTGCGCGGTGGCCGCGATCTGGCAGGAACTGCTGGGCGTGGAACGGATCGGCCGCCACGACCACTTCTTCGAGTCGGGCGGCCACTCGCTGATGGCGGTGCAGTTGCTGGCGCGCCTGCGCGAGCGCTGCCACGTCGAACTGCCGCTCAAGACCCTGTTCGAGCACCCGGTGCTGCAGGACCTGGCGGCCGAGCTCACGCAGCGGCAATTCGAGCGTTTCATGGCGAACGACATCGACGCCATGAAGCGCGAGCTCGACGCGATGTCGGAAGAGGAACTGATGGCACTGCTGGCCGAGGAAGCCGACATCGATTGAGCGCAGCGCAACCGGGGCCGGCGCAGGCTGCCGTGCGGAGCCGCTGTCAAGTTTGACAGTGGCCCGCGCCCCGGACCTTCGCGTTTAATGGAGTTTGAAAAATAGTCTGTTAACAAGATTCATACGCTCGCTTGCCACGGCCGTCATACGCGGAGGCATGCGCAATCATCAGCATAAGGGGAAAGAGATGACTAGCATTCATGCTCCGCAAACGGAGCCCGGCGTGGCGGGCAGCCCGATGCGCGGCCGCCGTACCGTGGAGGTCCGCTCATGAACAGGCGCGATCCGGCATTCGGCAGCACCCGCGAGCAGTTGCAGCAGGCGATCCTGCGCAAGCGCCTGGAAAAGCAGCTTGCCCTGCAAGGCGCCGCAGGCAACGATATCCTCCCGGCGGGACGCGACCGGGCCTTGCCGCTGTCCTTCCCGCAGCAGCGCCTGTGGTTCCTCGACCAGCTCGACCATGCGGCCAGCAGCGCCTACCATATTCCGGTCCAGCTGCATCTGGACGGTCCGCTCGACCTGGCCGCCCTGCGCGCGGCGCTCGACCGCATCGTCGCCCGCCATGAGGTGCTGCGCACGACCCTGGGCAACGTGGACGGTGGGGCGGTGCAGTGCATCGCACCGGCGGATTGCGGCTTTGCGCTGAGCGAGTCGAGCCTCGAAGGGCTGGCTGCCGCCGAACAGGAGCAGGCGGTGGTCCGCATCGCGCGCGAGGAGGAGCTCGCGCCCTTCGACCTGGAAATCGGGCCGCTGATCCGCGGCCAGCTGTTGCGCCTGGCGGTCCAGCGTCATGTGCTCCTGATTACCCAGCATCACATCATTTCCGACGGCTGGTCGATCGGCTTGCTGGTCCATGAGCTGCGCACCTTGTACGCCGCCTTCAGCCATGGCCGTGCCGATCCGCTGCCGCCCCTGCCCATCCAGTACGCCGACTATGCTGCCTGGCAGCGTGACTACCTGCGCGGCGAGCGCCTGGAGCAGCAGGAGACATTTTGGAAGGAGTATCTCGGCGGTGCCCCGGCCTTGCTGACCCTGCCGACCGACCGGCCCCGTCCGGCGATCCAGACCCATGCCGGCGCCGCCGTCGGGCTGGCGCTCGATGCCGCCCTGCTGGGCGAGCTGCGCGCACTCGGCCAGCGCCATGGCGCTACCCTGTTCATGTGCCTGATGGCCGGCTGGGCCGCACTGCTTGCGCGCCTGTCGGGCCAGCAGGACGTGGTGGTCGGCATGCCGCTGGCCAATCGCCAGCGCAGCAAGGTCGAACCGCTGATCGGTTATTTCGCGAATACGCTGGCGCTGCGCGTGCGCCTGGACGACGACTTGAGCGTTGCCGGCCTGTTGGGCGCGGTGAGGCAATCGACCCTCGACATCCATGCCCATCAGGACCTGCCGTTCGAGCAGATCGTGGAGATCCTGCAGCCGGCGCGCAGCCTGAGCCACAGTCCCTTGTTTCAGGCATCGCTGAGCCTGAACACCTCGCTCGGCGATACCAACCTGAGCCTCGAGGGTCTCAGCCTGCGCCAGGTCGAAGCCGAGCACACCCGTGCGCAGTTCGACCTGAGCCTGTACCTGGTCGAAGACGGCGATGCCATCCGCGGCAAGCTGGTCTACGCCACCGACCTGTTCGATGCCGTCCGCATGGAGCGCCTGGCGGATCATTTCCTGACATTGCTGCGCGGGATGGCGGCCGGCGACAGCCAGCCCGTCGCCACCTTGCCGCTGCTCAGCGCGGCGCAGCGCGAGCAGCTGGTGAACGGCTTCAACGACACCGCCGCACCCTTCCCGGATGGCAAACTGGCCCATCAGCTGTTCGAAGCCCATGCCGGCGCACAGCCGGACGCGCCGGCGCTGGTGTTTGGCGGCCAGGCCATGAGTTACGGCCAGCTCAATGCGCGCGCCAACCAGCTGGCGCATTACCTGCGCAGCACCGGTGTCGCTCCGGATGACCGCGTCGCCATCTGTCTCGAACGTGGCTTCGACATGATCGTCGCCATGCTGGGCGTGCTCAAGGCCGGCGCCGCCTATGTGCCGCTCGATCCGGCCAGCCCGGAGGCGCGCCTGGCCTACATGCTGAACGATTGCGCACCGGTAGCCCTGTTGACCCAGGAAGCGCTGGGCGACGTGCTGCCCGCGCAAAGCCTGATGCGCGTGATCGAGCTGGACGGCCGGCGCGACCTGGCCGCGATGGCGCGCCAGCCGGTGCACGACCCGGACGTGACCGGCCTGGGCGCCGACCATCTCGCCTATGTCATCTACACTTCCGGCTCGACCGGGCAGCCGAAAGGCGTCATGAACCACCATCGCGGCCTGTGCAACCTGGCCGCCGCCGGCTTGCTGCGGATCACGCCGCAATCGCAGGTACTGCAGTTCGCCTCGTTCAGCTTCGACGCCAGCGTGTGGGAGACCACGATGGCGCTGTGCAACGGCGCCATCCTGCACCTGGCGACGCGCGATGAACTGCGCCCCGGCGACCCGCTGCTGAACACGCTGCGCACGCGCGCGATCACCCATGTGCTGCTGCCATCCTCGGTGCTGGCGCTGTGGGATGACGAATCCGTGCTCGAACCGATGACCCTGCTCGTCGGCGGCGATGCATGCCCGCCGGCGCTGGCGCGGCAATGGGCGCGCCGCCACCGTTTCATCAATGCCTATGGACCGACCGAAGCGACCGTCTGCGCCACCATGTTCGAGTGCCCGCCGTCGCACGAGGGCGCGCTGCCGATCGGCCGGCCCAACCAGAATACCTGCATCCATATCGTCGACGAGCGGATGAACCTGGTGCCGGCCGGCGTGGCCGGCGAAATCTGCATTGGCGGCGTCGGGGTGGCGCGCGGCTATCTGCGCCGCGAGGAATTGACGGCCGAGCGCTTCGTCGACGACCCGTTCAGCGCGGTGCCGGGCGCGCGCATGTACCGGACCGGCGACCTGGGGCGCTGGCTGGCGGATGGAAACATCGAGTACCTGGGCCGCAACGACTTCCAGGTCAAGATCCGCGGTTTCCGCGTGGAGCTGGGCGAAATCGAGGCACGGCTGGCCGCCTGCACCGGCGTACGCGATGCCGTGGTGGTCGCGCGCGAGGACAATGGCGGCGACAAGCGCCTGGTGGCCTACCTGACCGCCGAGCCTGGCTGCAACCCGGGTGCCGCCCAGCTGCGCGCCGAGTTGTCGGCCACCCTGGCGGACTATATGGTGCCGAGTGCCTTCGTGACGCTCGCGGCCTTCCCGCTGAGCTCGAACGGCAAGCTCGATCGCAAGGCCCTGCCTGCGCCCGATGCCGGCGCGTTCGCCGTACGCGCGTTCGAGGCGCCGCGGGGCGCGACCGAAACGCTGCTGGCCACCATCTGGCAGGACATGCTGGGACTGGAACAGATCAGCCGCCACGACAACTTCTTCGAGATCGGTGGCCATTCGCTGCTCGTGGTGCGCCTGATCGAACGCCTGCGCCTGGCCGGGCTCGAGGCCGACGTTCGCGGGGTGTTCGACACGCCTGTCCTGTCCGACCTGGCCGGCGCCATCGACGGCGGCGCCGGCCCGGTGCGCGCTTACGAGGTGCCGCCCAATCCGATCGGTGCCGACTGCAGCGCGCTCACCCCGGACATGCTGCCGCTGGTCGCGCTGGAGCAGGCGCAGATCGATGCGATCGTCGCCAGCGTTCCCGGCGGCGTGACGAATATCCAGGACATCTATCCCCTGTCGCCGCTGCAGGAGGGGATCCTGTTTCATTACCTGCTGGGCGGGCCGGGCGATGCCTACCTGTTGCGATCGACCTTCAGTTTCGATAGCCGCGCCCGGCTCGACGGCTTCCTGGCGGCGCTGCAGACGGTCATCGACCGTCACGACATCCTGCGCACCGCGGTGCGCTGGCAAGGGCTGCCGCGGCCGGTGCAGGTGGTGCACCGCCGCGCGCCGCTGCCCACGATCGAGCTGACCCCGGACGGCGGCACCGATGCGCTGGCGCAGCTGATGGCGCACAGCGACCCGCTCACCACGCGCCTGGACCTGGGCATGGCGCCGCTGCTGGCCGCCTACCTGATGCCCGAACCCGGCACCGGCGAATGGCATCTTGGCCTGATGAGTCATCACATGGTCGACGATAACTATTCGATGCAGATCATCCAGGCCGAGGTCAAGCAGATATTGCTCGGCCGCGGCGACAGCCTGCCATCGTCTTTGCCATATAGAAACTTCATCGCGCATACCCATGCGGTGCCGCCGGAGGCGCACGAAGCTTATTTCCGGGAACAGCTGGGCACCATCGATGCGCCCACCGCGCCGTTCGACCTGCTGCATACCCACGATGACGGCAGCGCGGTGAGGGAACAGCGCCTGACGCTCGGCGGCGACGCCGCGTCGCGCCTGCGCCATGCGGCACGCCGCTACGCCGTCAGCCCGAGCGTCCTGTTCCACTTGGCGTTCGGCCACGTGCTGGGCCAATGCACCGGCCGCGCCGAGGTCGTGTTCGGCACGGTCCTTTCCGGCCGCCTGCAAGGTTCCGAAGGCGCCGACCGCGTGGTCGGCATGTTCATCAATACCTTGCCGCTGCGCGTGTCGCTGGAAGACGTCAGCGTGCGCGCGGCAGTCGCCGCCACCTTCGAGCGCCTGAGCGGCCTGCTGCAGCACGAACAGGCGCCGCTGGCGCTGGCGCAGCGCTGCAGCGGCGTCGCGCCGGGCCTGCCGCTGTTCACGGCGCTGCTCAATTTCCGCCATACCCGGGTCGACAACAGCGCCGAGGCATCCGCGCTCGCCGCCAGCGCCTGGGAAGGCATGACCATGCGCGAGGGCGCGGAGCGCACCAATTACCCGCTCAGCCTGATGATCAACGACGAGGGCCAGGAATTCGTACTGACCGCGCAGTGTGCGCCGGGCATCGAACCGGCACGCATCCTCGGCTACATGCAATCCGTGCTCGGGCAGATCGCGGACCTGCTCATCGACCAGCCGGAAGCGCCGCTGCAGGCCTTGTCGATCCTGCCGGAGGCCGAGCGCGCCCAGGTGCTGGACGGCTTCAACGATACCGCCATGGCCTATCCGCGCGATGTGCTGATGCACCAGCTGTTCGAAGCGCAGGCGCGCGACA
>CAJYQM010000031.1 GCA_913777025.1 uncultured Massilia sp.
CAAAGCGGTTCGATGGCAGGATCGTGTAGCCATCGCCTTGCGCGGTTTCGACCGAGAACGCGAACCAGCCGCCCGGCTGGAGCGCCGCCTCGATTTGCATGAATACCGGCGCCAGCTCGCCGAAGTAGACGAACACGTCGGCCGCCAGCACCAGGCCGTACCGGCCTTGCTCGCCGGTGGCCAGGAAGTCACCGATGTCGGCGCAAGCCAGTTCGTCGTAGAGCTTCAGCTCCCCAGCCTTGTCCAGCATGCGCTGCGACAAATCCACCCCGGTCAAATGCCCCGCCAGCGGCTTCAAAAAGGGCGCGCACAGGCCCGTACCGCAGCCCAGGTCCAGCGCTGCGTCCACGGGCGCGCTCACATGCCTGTCGAGCAGTTCTTTCAGCAAGGCCGGCGTGCGGTAGCCCAGTACCTCGACCAGGTGGCGGTCGAAATGGCCGGCGTACTGGTCGAACAGGTCTTTTATATAGGCTTGCGGTGCCGCGGCCGGTGTGTCGGCTTCGCCCAGCGCCGCCAGCGCGAAGCCGATCTCGTCGGCGTCGGCCCCGAGCGCCAGCGCGGCGCGGTAGGCGGCGACGGCCTCCTCCTTGCGGCCGAGGGCGCGCAGGACGTTGGCGCGGTAGTGCTGGGCCAGCGCGTAACCGGGCTGGAGCGCCAGCGCGCGTTCGTAGCTGTCCAGCGCCTGCGTGAGCGCACCGGATTTCTTCAGCGCCGCGCCGCGCGCGCACCAGAGGTCGGCACGCCTGGTCCGCGCCAGCGCGCGGTCGTAGGCGGCCACCGCCGGCGCGAAACGGTCCAGCGCCTGCAAGGCATTCCCCAGCGCCAGCAGGGCGTCGGGATCGTCGCGGCGCAGTTGCAGCGCGCGCTCGGCGCTGTCGGCGGCATCCTGGTGGCGTCCCAAGTCGTTCAGGACGATGGCGCGGTGGCACCAGGCTTCCGGGTAGTCGTGGTGCAGGCCGAGCGCGTGCTCGTAACTGTCCAGTGCCTCCGGGAAGCGTTTCAGGCGGCGCAGCGCATTGCCGCGGTTGTTCCAGGCGAGCGGATAGCGCGGGTCGAGGCGCAGGGCAGTGTCATAGCTGTTAAGTGCCGCCTCGGTCTCGCCCAGGTCTTGCAGGGCGGCGCCCAGGTTGGCATGGGCACGCGCCTGCGACGGGTCGACCCGCAGGGCGTCGCGGATCAGGTCCACGGCTTCGCGCGCATCGCCGCGCTGGCGCGCGACCACGCCCAGCAGGTGCAGGGCGTCGAACTGGCGCGGCGCCAGCGCCAGCACCTGCCGGTACAGGTCGTCGGCCGTGTCCAGCCGGCCCTGCTGGTGTGCCTGCAGGGCTCGCTGCAGAAGGACCTGGTGCGGCATCAGCTCCAGCTCAAGTCGGCTTTGCTGAGCGGCAGCTCGCGCACGCGCTTGCCGGTGGCGGCGAAGATCGCGTTGCAGACGGCCGGCGCCAGCGGCGGGAATACCGGTTCGCCCAGGCCCGTGACCGGATAATCGGTCTTCAGGAAGTGGGTCTCGATCCTCGATGGCGTGTCCGGCATGCGCAGCAGTGGGTACTCGTGGAAATTACTCTGCACGATGCGGCCCTTGTCGATGTCGAGCGCCGGCCCCATCAAGGTGGACAAACCGTCGATCACCGAGCCCTCGACCTGGTTCTCGGCGCCGGACAGGTTGACGATCTGGGCACCGATGTCGGTAACGACGACCACGCGGTCCACGGTCAGCTTGCCTTCCTTCGAGACCGTGACCTCGGCCACTTCCGCCACATAGCCGCGATGGCTGAAGTGGAAGGCCACGCCCGCGCCCTGGCCGCGCGCAAACTTGCGCTGGCCCCAGCCGGATTTCTCGGCCACCGCCTTCAAGACATTGCGCATGCGTCCCACGTTGTAGGACTGGCCGCGCTCGCCGGTTCCCGGCACGATGTCCTTGTCGCCCAGCATCTCCAGGCGGAACTCGACCGGATCGCGCCCGGCCGCGTGCGCCAGCTCGTCGATGAAGCTGTGGAACACCCAGGCGAACACATTGCTGCCCGGCGCGCGCCACGGCCCCATCGGGATGCGGCATTCGATCGGCGTCTGCTCGAGCAGGCAGTTGGCGGCCCAGCGGCCCGGGAACTCGTCGCCGGACAGGCTGCCGCCGCTGCCGGGCTGCAGCACGCTGCCGCTGGTGCCATCGCTTTCCTTGCGCTCGACCAGGTTGGCGAAGGTGACGAAATGGTTGTGCCAGGCCGACAGCTTGCCCTGGGCATCGACGCCGCCGCGCAGGAAGTGGAAGCCGCCGGCACGGAAATGGTCGTGCTGCATGTCGTCTTCGCGGGTCCAGGTCAGCTTGACCGGCGCCTTGACCTTCTGTGCGATGGCGGCCGCGTCGACGATGAAGTCCGACGACAGCCGGCGCCCGAAGCCGCCGCCGCTGCGCGTGATGTGCAGGGTAATGTTTTCCTTCGGAATATTGAAAGTGCTGGCCGCAAGGGCCTGGCCCGCGCCCGGGTTCTGGGTCGGCGCCCACAGTTCCAGCGTGCCGTCCGGCTTGAACCAGGCCGTGCAATTCTGCGGTTCCATGCTCGCGTGCGAGATGAATGGATAGGAATACGTCGCTTCGACCGTGTGGGCGGCGCCGGCCAGCGCCGCGGCGACGTCGCCGTCCTTGCGCATCACGGCCGCACCCGGCTGCTTGCTGAGGGCCTGGGCCTGGGCCGTGAAGCCGGCCCAGCTGTGGTTGGCGCCTTCGCCTTCATCCCATTCGACTTGCAGCTTTCTGCGTGCGCGCAAGGCGTTCCAGGTCGAGTTGGCGACGATGGCCACGCCCGGACGCAAGCCGTTCAGGTTGGCCGTGCCTTCGACCAGGAAGGCATCCTTGACGCCCGGCATGGCCTTGATCGCAGCCAGGTTGGCCTTGACCGGACGCCCGCCCAGCGTCGGGCACTTGACGTAGGTCGCGTACAACATGCCCGGCAGCTTGACGTCGATGCCGAACAAGGGTTTGCCGCTGACCACCTGCGCATTGTCGACGCCACCGATGCGGGTGCCGAGCAGGCGGTAGGCCGACGGATCCTTCAAGGCCACGGTCTTGATGTCCGGCACCGGCAGCGTCGCCGCCACCTTGACCAGCGCGCCGTAGCCGAGCTTGCGGTTCGAGGCCTTGTGTTCGACGCTGCCCTTGTCGGTCGTGCACTCGGACGCCGGCACGTTCCAGGCCTGGCTTGCCGCCTGCACCAGGACCGCGCGCGCGGTTGCGCCCAGCTTGTGGAAATTGTCGTAGTTGGTCGGCGTCGATGTGGAACCGCCGGCGCCCTGGGAGCCATAGACCGGGTTCAGGTCGCCCTGCACGACCCGCACGTCCTGCCAATCGACGTCGAGCTCTTCCGCGATGATCATCGGCAGCGAGGTCTTGATGCCCTGGCCGATCTCCGGCTGCTTGGAAATCAGGGTGGCGCGGCCGTCCTGGCCGATGCGGATGAAAGCGTTCGGGGCGAAATCGCCGCTGGACTGGGCCGGGGTGTCGGTGCCGGCGGCTGCCGCGATGGCGCCGCCCGCATGCATGCCCAGCAGCAGCGAGACGCCGCCGGCGGCGGACTGGCGCAGGAAGCGGCGGCGCGATTCGATGATCCGGGTCATTTCTTGCCCTTTCCATTGCCGGTCTTGGCGCCCTGGTTTTTCCCGCCGTGGTTGTTGCCTGCATAGGCGATCTCGGCCGCGCGGTGGATACCGGCGCGGATGCGGACGTAGGTCGCGCAGCGGCACAGGTTGCCCGCCATCGCGTCGTCGATCTGGGCGTCGGACGGGCGCGGCGTCTGCTTCAGCAGCGCGCACGCGGTCATGATCTGGCCGGCCTGGCAATAACCGCATTGCGGCACGTCGAGTTCCTGCCAGGCCTGCTGCAGCGGGTGCGCGGCGTTGGCATCCAGGCCCTCGATCGTCGTGATCTTGTGCTTGCCGACACTCGAGACCGGCATCTGGCATGAACGGGCCGGCTGGCCATCGATGTGGACCGTGCAGGCGCCGCAAGCGCCGATGCCGCAACCGTACTTGGTGCCGACCAGGCCCAGCGTATCGCGCAGGGCCCACAGCAGCGGGGTGTCCGCTTCGACATCGACGGACTGGATCTTGCCGTTGACGTTCAGGTTATATTTACTCATGTGTCGTAGGAAGTTGCCAGATCATAACGACCCACATCGTAAACCAAAGCGGATAGGCGGCCAAGCGCCATGGAAGGGCTTGTCCCCATTCCGGCACACAGGCCACGGGCCGCTTCAGCAGGGCAGGCCGAAGCGGGGTATAGTCATATCGACATCGGCACCGTTCAGCGAGAGGATGACATGGGTTTTCGGCAAACCGTGGTGGCCGCCGGCTGCCTGCTGTTGCAAGGCGTGGCCGCGGCCGCCGTCACCGTCAATTACGTGCACGACGACGGGTTCACCGACCTGCCGCGCACGCCCTGGCAGCGACAGCAGGCACTGGAAGACATC